>NZ_JBWKDT010000027.1:0-119360 GCF_056435785.1 Streptomyces sp. NPDC043870 | reverse complement strand
AAGGGGGGCGGGCGCTAAAGCACGAAAAAAAAAAGGGGGGGAAAAAGAAAAAAAACCCCAAAAAAAAAAAAACCCCCCCCCCCCCCCCCACAACCCCCCCCCCCCCCCCCCCCCCCCCCCCCCCCCCCCCCCCCCCCCACGGCTGTGCTTGTCGGCCCGTTCTTGTGGATCAGCTCTTCGCGAGCCAGGCGTCGACCTTGTCGCGGTTGGCATCCACCCACTTCTTGGCCGCCGCCTCCGGCGACATCTTGTCCTCGGCGATGTATTTCGCCACGAGGTTCTGGTCCTCGTTCGTCCAGGTGAAGTTCTTCACGAGGTCATGGGCGGGGCTCCCGGAGTCGGCGAACTTCTTGCTGACGATCTTGTCGAGCTGGTACTCGGGGTAGTCGCAGGCGACCTTCTCCGCATCGGCGTCGCAACCGGCCGTGTACTTGGGGAGATTCACCTTCGCCAGGTCGACCTCCGACAGGAACCACTGGGGCGCGTAGAAGTACCCGATCACCCAGCTCTTCTTGGCCTCGGCCTGCCGGAACGCCTGGATCAGAGCCGCTTCGCTGCCGCCGTAGACGACCTTGTAGTCAAGTTTGAGATTCTTCACCAGTGCGGCGTCGTTCGTGACGAACGACGGATCACCGTCGAGGAACTGGCCCTTGTCCCCGGATTCCGACGTCTTGAAATTGGCGGCGTATTTGTTGAGGTTCTTCCAGTCGGTGATGTCCGGGTGCTCCTTGGCCAGCCACGGCGGCACGAACCACCCGATGACGCCCTTGTTGCCGGTCGGGCCGGCCGCCACGGCGGTCTTCTGGTCGGTGATGTACTTCTTCTTCAGGTCGTCATGGCCCCAGTTCTCGACAATGGCGTCCACCTCTCCGGTGCCGAACCCCTGCCAGGCGACCTCTTCCTTCAGGTCCTTCTTGGTGACCTTGCACTTGAGGTCCTTCTCGGCGACGTACGCGATGACCGCCGCATTGGCCTCGTAGCCGACCCAGGGGTTGACCGCGAGGTTGAACGTGCCGCACTTGCCGGAGGCGCCGCCCGACGCACCCGGCCCCGACTCACCCACCTTGGCGCCGCTGCAACCGGTCACGGCGGCCAGGCCCAGGGCCGCAAGACCGGCCACCACGGTCCGGCGTCTCGCGGGCCGCGACTGCGTAATGAGGTTCCGCATCATGTGCTGCCTCCTGTGCTTCTTCCTGTGACTGCCGGATTGGGGCCGGCCTAGGGCCGGTCCTAGCGGGCGGCGGGCGTCGTCGTGCGCCGTGCCGCTGCTTGAGTGATCCGGTCGAACATGACCCCCAGCAGGACGATGGCGAGGCCTGCCGCGAGGCCCTTGCCGTACAACTCGCCCTGGGAGAAACCGGCTACGACGTCGTAGCCCAGGGCGCCCGCCCCGACCAGCCCGCCCACGACCACCATGGACAGGACGTAGATCAGGCCCTGGTTGGTGGCGAGCGTCAGGGCGCCGCGCGACATGGGGAGCTGGACCTTGGTGATGATCTGCCAGGTGCTGGAGCCGGCTGCCGTGGCGGCCTCCACCGTGGTCTCCGGCACCGCTCGCACACCGTCCGCGATGATCTTGATAGTCACGGGGGCCGCAAAGACGACCGCGGCGATGATCGCCGTGAAGCGAGTGGCGCCGAACAGTGCCAGGAACGGCACCAGATACACGAACGACGGCATGGTCTGGCCTGCATCGAGGCTCGGTCTGATCAGCCGGTCAGCCAGGGAACTGCGGCCCATCCAGACGCCGACCACCACACCGAGCAGCATGACGATCAGGGTCGCCACCGCCGTGGAGGCCAGCGTCGTCATGCTGTCCGACCACACTCCGGTCGCCACGAGCAGGGCCACGCAGCCGGCCGCCGTGGCACCCGCGCGCCACCCGCCGAGCACCGCGCCGACCGCGACGAGGACCACGCCGACCAGCCACCACGGGGACTCGGTGAGCAGCGTCTCGAAGGGGTTGAGCAGCGCGGTGGTGATCAGGTCCCTGGTTCCGTTGGTCAGTCCGCCGAAGGTGTCCTGCGACCACTGGGTGACCGAGTCCGCGGTGCGTGCGATCGCGCTGCCGACTCCGGCGTCGCCGGGGAACTGGGCTGCCCACACATAGGTGTGGGAGAGCCACACGCACACCGCCGCCGCTGCACCGCCTGCCATCAGCAGCGGCCGGCGCCACTTCGTGAAGCGGCCGGCTCCTCGCTTCCTCGCGGCCTCCACGCGGTCACCCGCCGCGGTCGTCACCCGGTCCAGCACGATGGCCATGACCACGATGGCGAGCCCGGCGTTGAAGGCCACGCCGACGTCGAGGGTCTGGAGCGCCTTGACGACGGTTTTTCCCAGGCCGGGCGCGCCGATCAGGGCGGCGATGGTGACCATGGACAGCGTGGCCATGATGGTCTGGTTCACACCCATCACGACGGTCCGTTTGGCCATGGGAAGCAGCACCTTCGTGAGCGTCTGCCGCCGAGTCGACCCCAGCGACTCGGCGGCCTCGACGGTGGTGGCAGGCACGGAACGGATGGCGTGCGCGGTGATACGAATGGCCGGAGGCGCCGCGTAGATGAGCGTGGCGATCGTGGCGGATGCCGGGCCGATGAGAAAGAACAGCGTCAGCGGGGCCAGATAGACGAAGGTCGGCATCGTCTGCATGAAGTCGAGGAACGGCGTGATGGCACTGTTCACCCGGTCGGAGAGCCCTGCCCAGACCCCGAGCGGGATCCCGATGAGCAGGGAGACCAGGACCGCCGACAGGGTCAGTGCCAGGGTGTCCATGCTTTCCTGCCACAGTCCCTGCAGCCCGAGGAAGACGAACCCGGCCACGGCCAGGGCGGCGACGCGGATGTTCCCGAAGGCCCAGGAGACGTAGCCGGCGAGAGCGACAACACCCAGCCATCCGATGACGGGAACCGGGCGGTCGCCCGTCGGCTGCGAGATCAGCGACTGGATGAAGGTGACGAGGTTGTCGATGACCAGCCGGATCTCGTTGAAGAAGTAGAGGAAGACCGGATTGCTGTTGCGGTTCGCCCCGATCGTGTCGTTGACCGAGTTGAACCAGCGGTGCAGATCCGTCAGATCGGCCGCCGCCAGGGCCAGGGTCTGCCGCCCGCGCAGGGCGGCGAACAGCACCAGCCAGGCGATCAGTATCGCGGCCACCACGACGCGGCGGCGGACTCGGCGTGCGGCGGCGACCGGGGCGGCCGCGCCGGCGGCAACAGCCATCACGCACCGCCTTCCTGTCCGGCCACGACCGCGAGGATCTCCTCGTCGCCGACGATGCCCAGCAACCGCCCGTCCTCGACGACCTTGACCGGCTTGTCGGCGGCGAGCACCGCCCGCGTCGCCTCACGCACCACGACATCGGGGCCCAGCTCGGGGCCGTCGAGGGCGTCGTCGGGCTCAGGTTCGCGCATGATCCAGCGCAGGGTCAGGACTTCGGCGCGCGGCACGTCCCGGACGAATTCGCGAACGTAGTCGTCGGCGGGCGCGCCGACCAGTTCGTCACCCGTGCCGCACTGGACCGTCCTGCCGTCGCGCATGATGAGGATGCGGTCGCCGAGCTTGAGTGCTTCGGACAGATCGTGGGTGATGAAGACCATGGTCTTGCCGACCTCGTGGTGCAGGCGGATGACCTCGTTCTGCATGTCACGGCGGATCAGCGGGTCGAGCGCGGAGAACGGCTCGTCGAAGAAGAGCACATCCGGATCGCCGGCGAGCGCCCGGGCGAGACCGACACGCTGTTGCATTCCGCCGGAGAGCTGGTCGGGGTAGGAGTTCTCGTACCCGGCGAGGCCCACCAGTTCGACGACCTCCTGGGCCCGCCGGTTGCGCTCGGCCTTGCCCATGCCGCGGATCTCCAGGCCGTACGCGACGTTGTCGACGACCCTGCGGTGCGGCAGCAGACCGAAGTGCTGGAAGACCATGGAGAACTTGCGGCGCCGCAGCTCGCGCAGCCGTCCGGCGTCCGCGCCGCGGATGTCCTCGCCCTCGAAGTTGACCTCGCCCGCGGTGGGTTCGATCAGCCGGGTGAGACATCGCACCAGCGTGGACTTGCCTGAGCCGGACAGGCCCATGACGACGAAGACCTCGCCGGGCGACACCTCGAAGCTCACGTCCCGTACGGCGGCGGTGCACCCTGTGCGGTCCATGAGCTCGCGACGGGTGAGCCCGCACAGCTCCTCGGACTCCGGCACCTGGTCGGCCTTCGGCCCGAACACCTTCCACAGCCCGCGCACGGAGATGACCGGGGGCCGGTCCTGGTCCTTGGACATACCGCGCGGCTGCGGCAGTTCGGTCTGTGCTGGGGTCACGGTCGGCCTCTCTTCGGCATTCAGCCGCGGAACCAGTGCTGCGGCCGGGGTTGGATGTTCTGCCAGATGTGCTTGGGCTCGCGGTACTCGTCCAGACCGGTCGGGCCCAGTTCCCGGCCCACGCCCGAGTGCCCGAAGCCGCCCCATTCCGCCTGCGGCACATAGGGGTGGTAGTCGTTGATCCACACGGTGCCGTGGCGCAGCCGCCGAGCCACGCGCTGTGCCTTGCCCGCGTCCTGCGTCCATACGGCTCCGGCGAGTCCGTACTCGGTGTCGTTGGCGATGCGTACGGCGTCGTCCTCGCCGCTGAAGCGCTCGACGGTCAGCACGGGGCCGAAGGACTCCTCGTGCACCACGCGCATGCCCTGGTGGCAGTCGTCGAGCACGGTGGGCGGGTAGTAGTAGCCGTTGCGGAGCGCGGGGTCCTCGGGGCGGCTGCCGCCGCAGCGCAGTACGGCGCCCTCGGCAAGGCCCGCCGCGACGTACGCCTCGACCTTCTCCCGGTGCTGTGCGGAGACCAGCGGTCCCGTATCGGCCTCGGGGTCGAAGGGGCCGCCCAGGCGGATGCGACCGGCACGGCGCACGACCTCGTCGACGAAGGCGTCGTGGAGGGAGTCCTCGACGATCAGACGGGCCCCGGCCGAGCACACCTGCCCCGAGTGCAGGAAGACCGCAGTGAGAGCGAAGTCCACCGCGGTCTCGAAATCGGCGTCGGCGAAGACGACGTTGGGGTTCTTGCCGCCCAGTTCGAGAGCGACCTTCTTCACGGTGGCGGCGGCGGTGGCCATGATCAGCCGGCCGGTGTCCAGGCCCCCGGTGAAGGAGATCATGTCGATGGCGGGCGCTTCGGACAGCGGTGCGCCCATCTCGGGACCGGAGCCCAGTACGAGGTTGGCGGCCCCGGCCGGCAGACCGGCCTCCTCGAGGGCCCGCATCAGGAGGATCGAGGTGGAGGGGGTGAGTTCGCTCGGCTTCAGAACGATCGTGTTTCCGGCCAGCAGAGCAGGAGCGACCTTCCACGAGGCCTGCAGCAGTGGGTAGTTCCACGGGGTGATCAACCCGCATACGCCGACCGGCTCGTAGGTGACGCGGCTGACGGCGTCGTCACGCCCGGTGTCGACCACCCGGCCCGCTCCGGTGCCCGCGATCCCGCCGTAGTAGCGGAAACAGGAGACCACATCGGCGATGTCGTACTCGCTCTCCACCAGCCGCTTGCCGGTGTCCAGAGATTCGGCGCGCGCGAACTCCTTGGCGTCGCGCTCGATCAGATCGGCGGTACGCAGCAGCAGCGCGCCGCGCTCCCGCTCGGGGGTGCGCGGCCAGGGTCCTGCGTCGAACGCCCGGCGGGCGGCGTCGATCGCGGCCTCGCTGTCCGCCCGGGTCCCTTCGGAGACGACCGCAGCGAGCGTGCCGTCCGCGGGGCAGCGGATCTCCCGGTGGCCTCCGGCCACCGGATCGCACCACTCTCCGTCCAGATACAGGTCTGCCACGAGCGGAGCCCTTCGAGCGAAGTTCGTTGCGCATCATGCACCGCATTGCTTGTGGTGGAACACCTTGACCCGAAGGCGTGACCTGCGTCAAGAGGGCGAGACGGGCGGATTCCACCCAGGGGGCCAGTTGCACCGCCGCCCTTGACCAAGGGCCGCGCCGGCCCGACCATGTTGCGCATCACTCGCCGTGTTGTGCAATACGCACCAACGGAGGCCGCTCATGTCCCCTCGACCGCAACCTGGCCGTGAATACATCCTCACGCTCTCGTGCCCGGACCGGGCGGGGCTGGTTCACGCCGTGAGCGGCTACCTGGTCAGGAACTCCGGCAACATCCTGGAGAGCCAGCAGTTCGACGACCGGCTTCAGGGACGCTTCTTCATGAGGGTCCACTTCGAGGTGTCCGACCCGGACACCGACGTGAAGAATCTGCGTGACCGTTTCGGCCCGGTGGCCGAGGCCTACCGGATCTCGTGGACCCTGCGGGACGCCCGGACCCCGACCCGTACGCTCATCATGGTCTCGAAGTTCGGCCACTGCCTGAACGACCTGCTCTTCCGCCGGCGCACCGGCGCGCTCAACATCGACATCCCGGCCATCGTTTCCAACCACGAGGAGTTCGAGGAGCTGGCCGGGACGTACGGCATCCCCTTCCACCACATCCCGGTGACCAGGGACACCAAGGCCGGCGCCGAGGCGCGGCTTCTGGAGCTGGTGCGCGAGCTCGACGTCGACCTGGTGGTGCTCGCCCGCTACATGCAGATCCTCTCCGACGACCTGTGCAAGCAGCTCGAGGGCCGCGCCATCAACATCCACCACTCGTTCCTGCCAAGTTTCAAGGGCGCGCGCCCCTACCAGCAGGCGTACGAGCGCGGGGTGAAGCTCGTCGGCGCCACGGCGCACTATGTGACGCCGGACCTGGACGAGGGGCAGATCATCGAGCAGGACGTGGTCCGCGTCGATCATGCACTCGCCCCCGACGCGCTGGTCACGGTCGGGCGGGACGTGGAGGCACAGGTGCTGGCGCATGCGGTGAAGTGGCACAGCGAGAGCCGCGTCATGCTGCACGGGAACCGGACCATCGTCTTCCGCTGAGCCGTACGCGGTCGCCGGCGGGCGTTGTTCCGCCCTTCGGGCGTGTCCTCGATCCGTCGGCGGGGCTCCATGGAGTCCCATCGGCGGATCGAGGCGCAGGGTACCGAGCCCGGTTGCGGGAACTACCAACCGTCGAGGCACTCCAGCATGCCGCGCCGCCAGCGCTCGGTCTCGGCGATCTGGTTGAACGTGAAGAGATGCAGGCCCGCCACCAGCGCTTCGGGCGCGGTCAGCGCCGCTGCACCGCGCCGCAGCAACCGCTCCGGCGCGTAGCCGCCCGGCGCGGCGAAGCGCACGAACCAGGAGGCGTGCCGGGCCAGGAAGCGCGTCGACTCCCCCACACCGATCTTCGCCGCCATCGACAGCAGTTTCGTCCGTTCGACGGGCCCGGCCACCCCGACATGCATCGGCAGCGTGACACCGCGCCGCCGTACCCGCGTCACCCACTCCCCGAGCAGGCGCGGATCGAAGCAGAGATTGCTGACGATGTACGTGGCATGGGCGCGCTTGTCCCACATCGCCTGAACGGCGATGTCGTCGTCGATGAGCGGATGACTCTCCGGGTAGCCGGTGATACCGACCCTGGCGAAGGGGCTGCCCAGTTCGCCGAGCCGCCGCAGCACGGGCAGCGCACCCTCGTACGGGCCGGCGGGCGGATCGGCGTCACCGGCCGGTACGAAGACGTCGTCCACCCCCGCCTCCCGCAGCCGGTGCACCACCTCCGCCACATGGGCTCCGTCCCGCAGCAGCCGGGCCGGCACATGCGGTACGACTCGGTAACCGTGCGCTGCCAGCCGGGTCGCGAGATCGAGCGTCGGCTCCAGCCCCTTGACCGGGGACGCGGTGACCGTGACCACCACGTCCGGCGGCACATGGGCGAGGACCTTGTCGTACGTGGACTTCGCCGGCAGGACCTCGTAGCGGACGCTCTTCAGCAGTGTTCTCACCGCGGGTCACGGAGCCGGTAGTACGGGGCCTTGGAGGGCGGCAGCGGCTCCTTGCCAAGAATGAGGTCGGCGGCCTTTTCCGCGATCATCATCACGGGTGCGTAGATGTTGCCGTTGGTCACGTACGGCATCACGGAGGCATCCACGACGCGAAGCCCCTCCACGCCGTGCACCCGCATGCTCTCCGGGTCGACCACGGCCATCTCGTCGGTGCCCATCTTGCAGGTGCAGGAGGGATGCAGAGCGGTCTCGCCCTCCTTCGCCACCCAGGCGAGGATCTCCTCGTCGCTCTCCACGGACGGCCCGGGCGAGATCTCTCCGTCGTTGTACGGGGCGAGCGCGGGCTGGTTCAGGAGCTTGCGAGTCACCCGGAGCGCCTCGACCCACTCACGCCGGTCCTGTTCTGTGGACAGGTAGTTGAAGCGCAGGGCCGGGTGCTCCCGCGGGTCCTTGCTCTTGATCTTCACCGAGCCGACCGCGTCGGAGTACATAGGTCCGACGTGCACCTGGTAGCCGTGCCCCCCGGAAGGCGCGGACCCGTCGTAGCGGACCGCGATGGGCAGGAAGTGAAACATCAGGTTGGGGTAGTCCACGTCCTCGTTGCTGCGGACGAAGCCGCCGGCCTCGAAGTGATTGGTCGCGGCCGGACCCTTGCGGAAGAGCCACTGCACTCCGATGGAGGGATAGCGGTACCACTTCATGTACGGCTGCATGGAGACCGGCTGCTTGCAGGCGTACTGGACGTACACCTCCAGGTGGTCCTGCAGGTTCTCGCCGACGCCCGGCAGATGGTGGACGACGTCGACGCCGAGGGCGCGCAGCTCCCCGGCGTTTCCGACACCGGAGAGCTGCAGCAGCTGCGGGGAGTTGATCGCACCGCCGCAGAGGATGACCTCGCGGGCCCGCACCTGCTGGACCCGTCCCCTGCCGCGCTGGTACTCGACACCGACGGCACGCTTGCCCTCGAAGATCACGCGGGTGACCAGGGCACGGGTCCTGACGTCAAGATTCGGCCGCCTCCTCACGGGCTTGAGGTACGCCTTCGAAGCCGACAGACGGCGCCCGCGGTGGACGTTGCGGTCAAAGGGCGCGAAGCCTTCCTGCCGATAACCGTTGACGTCGTCGGTACGGGGGTACCCGGCCTCCTGGACGGCCTCGAGAAAGGCGGGGAAGAGCGGGCTGGAGGCGGGGCCGCGTTCGAGGACGAGGGGGCCGTCGTGGCCCCGGAACTCGTCGTCGGGTCCGGCCGCCAGACAGTTCTCCATCCGCTGGAAGTACGGCAGGCAGTGCGCGTAGTCCCAGGTCTCCATCCCCTGGTCGGCCGCCCAGCGCTCGTAGTCCATGGGGTTGCCGCGCTGGAAGATCATGCCGTTGATGCTGCTGGAACCGCCGAGCACCTTGCCGCGGGCGTGGTAGACGCGCCGGCCGCCCATGTGGGGCTCGGGCTCGGACTCGTACTTCCAGTCGTAGAAGCGGCTGCCGATGGGGAAGGTCAGCGCCGCGGGCATGTGGATGAACACGTCCCACGGATAGTCGGGCCGGCCGGCCTCCAGCACCAGCACGCGGTTGCCCGGATCGGCGGAGAGCCGGTTCGCCAGTGCGCTGCCGGCCGATCCGCCGCCGACGATGACGAAGTCGTACTGCAGGGGAGCCATGGCTGCCTCGTCTCGATCGCGCGGTTCGATACGCGTGGCATGCTAATACCGGTACCGCTATACGCACCAGGTTGCGAGCCACGCAACTTCTGAGGTCGTGAGCCTCAGGGCAGTCGTTGTTTACTGCGCGTATAGTTTCGCTGTGAGCAACTACAGCGCAGATACCGAAACGACAGGAACGCAGCCCGGCGGGGTCCAGTCCGTCGACCGCGCCATCAGCGTGCTGGAGATCCTTGCCCAGCAGGGTGAGGCGGGCGTCAGCGACGTGGCGGCCGAGATCGAGGTCCACAAGTCCACCGCATTCCGCCTGCTCGGCGCGCTGGAGGCGCGCGGCCTGGTGGAGCAGGCGGGCGAGCGCGGGAAATACCGCCTCGGCTTCGGCATCGTCCGCCTGGCCGGCGCAGTCACCGGCCGCATCGACATCACGCAGCAGGGCCGACCGGTCTGCGAGCGCCTCGCGGAGGAGATCGGCGAGACGGTCAACATCGCCGTGATGCAGGAGCACTTCGCGATCAATCTCTTCCAGGTTCGCGGGCCGGCGGCGGTCGCGGCGCACAACTGGGTCGGCCAGCTGACACCGCTGCACGCCACCTCCAGCGGCAAGATCCTGCTGGCGCACATGCCCGCGAAGGAACGTGCCGATCTCCTGGCGCAGGCAGGCATGAAGAAGGTGACCCCGAGCACGCTGACCGCGAAGACGAAGCTCGAGAAGAACCTCGCCGAGGCCAGAGAACGCGGATACGCCTGGACCCTGGAGGAGCTGGAGATCGGGCTGCACGCCTTGGCCGCGCCCGTCCGCAACCGGGACGGCGACGTCATCGCGGCGCTCAGTGCCTCCGGACCTTCGTACCGGCTGACCGAGGAGCGCATGCGCGAGGTCGCCCCGTTGCTGCTGGGCGGGGCGGAGGAGATCAGCCACCGGATGGGGTACCTGGGCTGACCACCCGGTCGCGCCCCATGCGCAGGGCGTGGGTCGCCGCGGGGTCCCCGGCGGCGGCCCAGGTCTTGCTCCCTGCCGTTCTCGGCAGCATCGTCCCCGCGCGTCTCCCTGCCGCACCCGCGGCGTCGTCTCCGGTCCTCGCGCGGTGCCGTGCGCGCCGTCTCTGCTTCTCCCGCTCCGGGGTCTACTCGGACTGCCGGGTGCCGAGGCGCTCGTGTATCCAGTCGTGGAACGCGCCGATGTGGTGCTCGCTGGGTACGAGCACGCCGCCCTTGGCGTACAGGCGAGAGCTCATCGCGGGCTGACAGCGCTCACAGGCGTCGAAGTCCTGCCGGTTGACCCGGTCGAAGAGCTCCACGGAGCGGCTGACGTCCCTGCCACTGTCCACCACACCCTTGACGTAGAGCCAGTCGCACTCGACGATCGTGCGGTCGGCGGCGACCGGGTACATCCGGTGGAAGATCACGTGGTCGGGGACGAGATTGATGAACACCTGCGGCCTGACGGTGATCGCGTAGTAGCGGCGGTCCTGGTCCTCGGAGACCCCGGGGATGCGGTCCAGGCCTTCGGAGCCGTCCACGGTGAAGCCCTTGATCTCCGCGCCGAATTCGGCGCCGTGGCCGACGTAGTACTGCGCGGCGTAGCCATCGGCGAACTCGGGCAGGACCTCGGTGAGTTCCGGGTGGATCGTGGCGCAGTGGTAGCACTCCATGAAGTTCTCGATGATGAGCTTCCAGTTCGCCTTGACGTCGTAGACGATCCGCCTGCCGACCTCGAGGTTCCCCATGTCGTAATGGTCGATCGACTCCACGTCGCCGAGGCGTGCGACGACTTCGCCGACGACCTGTTCCTCGAAGGAGGGCGGCGTCCGGGCCAGGCAGACCCAGACGTAGCCGAGCCACTCACGCGTGGCCACACTCGCCAGGCCGTACTCGACACGGCCGACATCGGGCATCTTCGTGAGGTTGGGCGCAGCGACGAGCTTGCCCGTCAGGTCGTACGTCCATGCGTGGTACGGGCACTGGAAGGCACGCTTGACCTCGCCGGTCGGCTCCGTGCAGAGCTTGGCGCCACGGTGCCGGCAGACATTGAAGAAGGCACGGACGGAGTTGTCCCTGGCCCGCGTGACAAGGATGCTCTCGCGGCCTACGTCGACGGTCCGGAAGGCGCCGGGCCCGGCCAGGTCGGAGGAGCGCGCGGCGCAGAACCACATCGTCTCGAAGATGTGCTCCTGCTCCTGGGTGAAGATCCCGGGATCGGTGTAGTAGGAGCCGGGGAGGGTGGCGATCAGGCTGTCCGGCAGGCTGGTCGAGGTCACAGTGCACTCCTCGCGGGAAACGTCGTCGTTCGGTCGTCACGCCGGGGACGGATAGGCCCGAACGGCGTTGTGCAATACGCAACGAATGGCGTTACAGGCATCAGTGCCGGTCGCCACACCGGTGGCGTCAAGGCCTGGCGGCAGCGAGCTGCTTGCGCCAGCGGGTGAACAGGCGGGGCTGATTCATGCCGAGGACCGCGACCGGATGCCCCGACCGCCGGTAGACCGCGAGGAAGCTGCGGTCGTCGGGGAGCCCCTCCTCGACCGTCACGCTGTCGGCGCCGGCGGAATGCCCGGCGAACTGGATCCGTACCCCGTACTGGTCCGACCAGAAGTACGGCGGCTTGGGCACCCCCGGCATTGCCGTACCGCCGGACAGCAGTGCGGCCACGGCCGCGTCGGGCCGTTCCCGTGCGCCGGTCCAGTGCTCGACGCGACGATGGACCCCGGCGACGGGGTCGTACCAGGAAGCGCAGTCCCCGACCGCGACCACAGCAGCCACGTTGGTGCGACCGTCTGCACCGCACTTGACGCCGTCGTCCAGCACGACGCCGCTCCCGTCCAGCCACTCGACGCACGGGCGGGCGCCGACGCCGACGACGACGGTGTCGGCCGGGAGCCGCCGACCGTCCTCCAGCAGGACGGCACCCACCCTCCGGCCACCTTCCGCCAAGGAGAACCCGAGGACACCCACGCCGCACAGCAGGCGTACGCCGTGGTCCGCGTGGAGCGTGGAGACAACGCCTCCCATGACCTCGCCGAGCGGTCCGGCCAGCGGTGTCGGCGCCGCCTCGACGACCGTCACATCGAGCCCCAGGCCGTACGCGGTCGAGGCGACCTCGGCGCCTATGAACCCGCCGCCGATCACCACCAGATTCCCGCCCCGGGCCAGGTCGGCCCGCAGGGCGCGGGCGTCGTCCAGAGTGCGCAGCGTATGCACGCCGGCGAGGCCGTCGCCGCCCGGCAGCATGCGCGCGGTCGCACCCGTGGCGATGACGACCCCGTCGGCCCGGACGGACCGGCCGTCGGCGAGCCGCACGGCGCGATCAGTGCGGTCGAGTCCCGCGGCCCGCACACCGAGCAGCCACTCCGCCTGCAGGTCCTCTCCCTCCGTCTCCAGCGCGAGATCCGCTTCACCGATCTCGCCGGCGAGGAACTCCTTGGACAACGGCGGTCGGTCGTAGGGGCGGTGCGGCTCGTCGCCGATCACGACCAGCCGTCCGTCGTAGCCCTGATTACGCAGTGAGCGTGCGGCCGATAGTCCGGCGAGCGAGGCACCCACCACGGCCACGGTTCTCACGCGGGACCTCCGGCGAGCCGCGCCGCAATGCAGGGCGGCAGGTTCGGGGCCTCCGTGGACGGCAGGACATAGATCATGCCGTCCTCGACAAGGACCTGGTGGGTGCGGACGGGGAGCTTGGCCGGCGGCGAATCGACGGCCCCGGTCCGGAGGTCGAACTTCGAGGCGTGCAACGGGCATTCGACCTCGCACCCCTCCAGCCAGCCGTCAGCGAGCGACGCGTCCTGGTGGGTGCACGTGTCGTCGATGGCGAAGATCTCGCCCTCATCGGTGTGGAACACCGACACGGGCGGATCGATGTCGAGCCGGCAGGCCTCGCCTCGTGGCAGATCCGCGAGACGGCACGCGGGAATCATCATGACACCTCGGTGCATATAGCGAAACGGATTGCGGTAAGCGCAACGTCAGTTTGGGGTCCCCCCAAACCCTTGTCAAGGCGTCCCCCAGACACTCCGACCCCTTGCTTTATGTTGCTCCCTACGCAACGTTGCGCGCAGAGCACAACGCCTGGTTCGGAGAAAACGACGTGCCGATCAGCGTCTTCGACCTGTTCAAAGTCGGTTTCGGGCCGTCGAGCTCACACATCGTGAGGCCCAGGAAAGCAGCCCGCCTCTTCGTCACCGCGCTGGACGATGACGGCATGCCGCCCCACGTCGGCCCGGTGCGGCGGTTCCAGGCCCTGGGACACGACGGCGGTGAGCTGAGGACACGTGCGTACTACCCGGTGGGCGGCGCCTTCGTCGTCGACGAGGCCGCGACGGGAGCCGACCGGATCAAGCCCGACGAAACCGCCGTACGGCTTCGCTTCCGCTCCGCGTCGGAACTGCTGCCGCGTGCCTACGAGTCCGGCCTGCCCCCTCAGCGGGGTGATGCTCGCCAACGAACCGTCCTGGCGGAGCGAGAGCGAGGTGCGCGCCGGCACCCTCACCGCGGACGTGCAGCTCGCGGACCCCCTGAAGGTCAGTGTGGTCTCGCTCGACAAGGTCATCACGACCATGCGCGAGACGGGATCCGACTGAAGGTGAAGTACAAGGAGACCTCGCGCGGAGGGCTCGCGGTCAACGTCGTCGAGTGCTGACCCGAGCCCGTCGCGAGGCGATCGGAACCCGCGTCAGAACCCGCGGTCGATCCACTCCTGCAGATGCGGGGCCTCCGCGCCGATGGTGGTCGTGTCCCCGTGGCCGGTGTGCACGACGGTATCGCCGGGCATCGTCAGCAGCCGGTCGCGGATCGACTCGATGATGGTGCCGAAGTGACTGTACGACCGCCCCGTCGCCCCCGGCCCGCCCGCGAAGAGCGTGTCTCCGCTGAACAGCGCGTTCAGAGCCGGTGCGTACAGGCAGACCGCGCCGGGCGCATGGCCGGGTGTGTGCAGCACGGTGAGATCGGCACCCGCCACGGTCAGGGCCTGCCCGTCCGCCAGTTCGGCGTCGGGCAGCCGCTCGGAGTGGGTCTGCTTCCACAGCGGCAGGTCGTCCGGGTGCAGCAGGATCGGAGCGCCGGTTCGGTCGGCGAGCGCCGGGGCGGCGTCGATGTGGTCGTTGTGGGCGTGTGTGCAGACGATCGCGCGAAGCGTACGGCCGGCGAGCGCGTCCACGATGGCGTCCGCGTCGTGCGCCGCGTCGATGACGACCGCCTCCCTGTCGTCGCCGACGATCCACACGTTGTTGTCGACGTCCCAGGTGCCGCCGTCCAGCGAGAAGGTGCCGGAGGTGACCAGTCGCGTGATGCCGGCGGCCATCAGAGGACCACCACCGAGCGCAGGACGTCACCGCGATGCATCCGCTCGAAGGCCTTCTCGACGTCGTCGAGTGCGATGGTCTCGGTCACGAACGCCTCCAGATCCAGTCGCCCCTGCAAGTGGAGGTCGATCAGCATCGGGAAATCGCGGCTGGGGAGGCAGTCGCCGTACCAGGAAGACTTGAGCACTCCGCCGCGTCCGAAGACATCCAGAAGCGGCAGTTCGAGCTTCATGTCGGGGGTGGGGACGCCGACGAGAACGACGGTCCCGGCCAGGTCACGAGCGTAGAAGGCCTGTCGGTACGACTCCGGACGGCCGACGGCCTCGATGACCACGTCCGCACCGAAGCCGCCGGTCAGTTCGCGGACCGCCTCCACCGGATCGGTCTCCTTGGAGTTGACGGTGTGGGTGGCGCCGAGCTTCTTCGCGGTGGCCAGCTTCCGCGCGTCGATGTCCACCGCGATGATCTTCGCCGCGCCGGCGAGCCGGGACCCGGCGATCGCCGCGTCGCCGACGCCACCGCAGCCGATGACGGCGACGGAATCGCCACGGCCGACCTGGCCGGTGTTGATCGCGGCGCCAATGCCCGCCATCACACCACAGCCCAGGAGTCCCGCGACCGCGGCCGACGCCCTCTCGTCGACCTTCGTGCACTGCCCGGCCGCCACGAGCGTCTTCTCGGCGAAGGCGCCGATTCCCAGGGCCGGGGACAACTCGCTGCCATCGGCGAGGGTCATCTTCTGCTTGGCGTTATGGGTGTTGAAGCAGTACCAAGGCCGCCCCCGCAGACAGGCCCGGCACTGACCGCAGACCGCACGCCAGTTCAGGATGACGAAGTCGCCCGGCTCGAGGTCGGTGACCCCCTCGCCGACCGCCTCGACCCGGCCCGCCGCCTCGTGGCCGAGCAGGAAGGGGAAGTCGTCGTTGATGCCGCCCTCGCGATAGTGCAGATCGGTGTGGCAGACCCCGCAGGCCTCGACCTTCACCAGAGCTTCACCCTGGCCGGGGTCGGGCACGGTGATCGTTTCCAGGCTGACGGGGGCGCCTTTGCCCCGCGCGACAACAGCACGGACCTGGTGAGCCATGGCCACTCCTCGACTGGTCTGAATCCCTGGAGCACGAGTTGCTCATTACGGCACGCATTCCATTCACCGCAACAACAGCATCACGGAGACCGGACTCGCGGTCAAGGATGCTGCGCGTCAGCCGCAGCCGGATCGCATCGCCCGCCGCAGTTGGTGAGGCAGCTCAACGGACCACTGCGCCACAAGGCTCGGCCTGCAGCCGGCCCGGGCAGGCCGGGTCGGGGGCGGGTCCGGGGGGGCGGATCGCCACCTGGGGGGAATCTCACGTACCTTCAGTACGTGAAGGACGGGGGTAGAGGATGACTCAAGGGATTCGGGCACAGCAGCGGGAGCAGACTCGGCAGGCACTGGTGCGGGAGAGCAGACGGTTGTTCTCCACGCTGGGGTACGGAGCCGTGGGGCTGTCGGAGATCGTACGTGCGGCGGGTGTCACCAAGGGCGCGCTGTACCACCACTTCTCCAGCAAGGCCGAGCTGTTCCGGGCCGTGCTGGAGCAGGTGCAGCAGGAGGTGGCCGAGCGAATCGCGGAGACGGCGGACGCCCGGGAGGACACCTGGGACCAGCTCGTCTCCGGATGCCAGGCGTTCCTCACCGTGTCCACCGATCCGGCGATCCAGCGCATCATGCTCGTCGACGGTCCCGCGGTCCTCGGCTGGAGCGAGTGGCGGGTCATGAACGAGACGACCTCCGGGCGACACCTGGCGCAGGTGCTCGGAGATCTGATCGGTGAGGGGACGATCGCCGCGCAACCGGTCGAGCCGCTCACCCATCTGCTGTCGGGCGCGATGAACGAGGCGGCGCTGTGGCTGGCCTCGTCGACGAACCCCCGCGATCTCGACGACACCCAGGACGCGCTGGTGGCGATGCTGGAAGCCCTGCGGGTCAAGTGACATGGAAAGGCGCCCCGCCGAGTGCGGGGCGCCTCGTCCGTACGAGCGAGCTCGTCAGCTCGCGCGCAGGGGGCGGCTGGTGCGGCGTGCGCAGGCGTAGCAGCCACCCTGTCCGCGGCGGATGTTGTTGAGAGCGGGGGCGCCGATGTGACCGCACGTCATGCAGCGGCACATCCACTTGTCGCGCACACGGCCGGGGAAGGGTTCCAGAGGTTCCATGCCGATCGCGCGCATCTCCGCCTCGGCGGCCTCGTAGTCCACCGGCGCCCGCCCCGCGCAGGCGCGGCAGCCGCCCTTTCCGGCGCGGATCCCGAAGAGCCGCGGGTGGACGATACGGCCGCAGACGACGTGCAGGCAGGACCATCTGACCCTGGCCCCCGGGTACGGCTCCAGCGGTTCGAAGCCCGCGGCGCGCATGTCCGCCTCGGCCTGCTCCCGGCCGCCGGCCCGTCGCCGCTCCCCGGCGGCGATGCGTCCGCAGTAACGGCATCCGGCGCTCGCGCCGATGCGCACCGAGGTGAGGGTGGGTGCGACGTGGTGCGCGTTCTTGGTGCAACGGCTGTTCCAGGCCACATTCGCCCCGGGATAAGGCTCCAGTGGTTCGAGTCCCGCGGCGCGCATGACTGCGACCGCCACCTCAGGATCGATTCTTCCGGACATGTCTGCCCTACCCCCTTGACTGCCGATCTCGTGCGAGCACCGATGGGTCATTTCGGTGCGATGACGTGGATCCGTACTCCATTCGGATCCGTGACGATCAGGTCGTTCCCTTTCGGCCCTCCGGTGCCGAGTAATCGCCTTCCGGCCGATTCACCGCAGGCGGCAATGCGTTCCAGCTCCCGTTCCCCGCCCTCCACTTCGAGGGTGAAACTGACCGTGCGCACCGGCCGTCGCCGTGATTCCGGGAGAGCCGGGTGGGTGTGGTCGAGAAGGGCGAGTTCACGGGGCGGCAGCCCGGGCCGGCCGAGGCCGACGTACCACTCCGTTTCGTGAGCGACCTGGAAACCGAACAGCTTGGTGTAGAACTCGCGGGACTCCTCGAGGCGTGAGGTGCAGATCACCGGACAGGGGCTGGTCAGCATGCAGTGCCATCTCCAGTCACGTACCGAAGGTATGCGAGTGAAACGTAGTGACGTACCATCGGTATGTCAACAAAGGTCGCTACCTGCCGGCCACCGCCTGCTCGTGCAAGTCATCTTGGAAGACAAGCCAGTTCAGATCGGGTGGCGCGCTGGGCACGCGGGTGCCCGCCGGGACGGCCAGGGCCGCGGCGTGAGTGGTGTTCTGAGGGCCGCAGGGCAGGTTCCGAACGATCCAGCCGGACGGGCGCCGGGGCGCCCCGGGACCCTCGCGGTGTCCCAGATAGTCCCGCTCCAGTCCGCGGCCGAGCCCGGTCCCGAGGGCCTTCAGATAGGCCTCCTTGCGCGCCCACAGCCGGCAGAACCCCAGGGGCCGCTCCTCCTCGGGGACCGCCAGCACCTCGCGCCGCTCGTCCGGATGCAGGCGTTCCAGGCACAACTCGACGGCCCTGCGTCCGGGTACACGCTCGGCGTCCACCCCCATGGGCACGCCGGCGATCGCGACGAGGGACAGGCCCGGGGAGTGGGAGAGCGAGAAATGCAGGCCGGCCTCGCGATCGAGGAGAACAGGCCGGCCGTGCGGGCCGCCGCACCGCGCGCACGGCTCACGTCCGAAAAGGACGTCAATGGGGTGGCATTCAAGATACGCGGCCAGCAGCAGACGGAGTGCCGCGTGCGCCGCGATGTAACGCGAACGGTCGGGTTCGCGCCGGAAGGAGAGAGCCCTCCGCCTTTCTCCCGGGTCCAGCAGGGAAAGGCTCAGCGCCTCGTCCCACGGAGGTGAATTCCGCACGGCCCACACCTGCGGACGATCCGGTTCCCTTTGCGCTTCCGCCGTCATGTGCCCCCCGCTTTCACACCCGGCGGACGTGACGGCGGGTGGCGTTCCTCGTTGACACGACGAACGCCGCCCGCGCCCGAACGACCTGCGCCCACCTCAGAACGGTGAACCGATGACGTCCTCCGCCATGACCAGCTTCTACCCGGTGATCTGCACCCCGCGGCTCCGGGAATCCGTGGAGTTCTACACGGCCCTGCTCGGATTCGAGACGACCTTCGAGAACGACTGGTACGTCAGCCTCCGGCGACCCGAGCCGCCGCACTACGAACTCGCCCTGGTCGACGCGGCCCACGAGACGATCCCGCAGGCGTTCCGCCGCCCCGCCCAGGGCGTCCTGCTCAACTTCGAGGTGACCGACGTCGACGCCGAGTACGCCCGGCTCGTGGACGGACTCGGCCTGAAGCCCGAACTCCCCCTGCGCAGCGAGGACTTCGGGCAACGGCACTTCATCGTCGCCGCCCCCGACGGTGTGCTCATCGACGTCATCACGCCCATCGCCCCCACCGCCGAGTACGCCGCCGCCTACACGGAGCGCCCCGGCACCTGAGGGCGGGCAGTCCGCTCCCGGGTCAGGAGGCGGGCTGCTCCGCGGGCGCGACAGAGGTCTCGACAGGCTCCCCGGCCGGCTCCTCGGCCGCGCCCGTGGGAGGGCTCTTGATGACGACCGCCACGAGCACGGCCGTCCCGAGTGCCAGCAACGCGCCGATGAAACCTATGACGTTCATTCCCTCGGTGAACGCGGCCCGGCCCGAGTCGACGAACGCCGCGGCCACGTCCGAGGACAGGCCCTTCGCCGCCTCCAGCGCCACGGCGAGAGTGTCACCGGCACCGTCCGGGACCCGGGCGGGAACGTCCACCTCACTGCGGTACACAGCGGTGCCGACACTGCCGAGGATCGCCACTCCGAGCGCCATGCCCAGCTCGGTGCTGGTCTCGGAGATGGCTGCGGCGGACCCGGCCTGCTCGGGCGGCGCCGATCCGACCACGATGTCGGTGCCCAGCGCGATGAGCGGGCCGCCACCGGCGTACACGAAGGCGAAGCCGGTCACGACCTGCGCGATCCCGGACGTGCTGTCCGCGAGGGCCAGCATGACGTGGCCCAGCGCCGACACGGCCAGGCCGACGGCGACGACGTACGCGGGCCGGAACTTGCTCGCGGCGATCGGGGACACGACGGACGTCACGATCAGCGCGAAGGCCGCGGGCAGCAGGTACAGGCCGGCCTTCATCGGCGACAGCCCGCCGACGAGCTGCAGGTACTGCGTCACGAACAGGTACGTGCCGCCCGCGACCAGCATGCTCAGCAGCAGCGTCACCAGGGACGTACGGAACGCGGGGTTGCCGAACGGGCGGAAGTCGAGCAGCGGGCTCTCCAGCGTGCGCTGCCGGCGGACGAACACGACACTCACGAGCAGGCCCGCGACGAGGACCAGCAGCGGCAGCGCGGACACCCCGTCTTTGGCGATCTCCTTCAGGCCGTAGATCACCGGCAGGACCGCCGCCAGGGACAGGGCCACGCTGACCAGGTCGACCCGGCCGGCCTGCTCGTCGCGGTACTCCGGCAGCAGCACCGGACCGGCCACCAGCAGCAGCGCCATGATGGGCACGCCGAGCAGGAAGACCGAACCCCACCAGAAGTACTCCAGCATGGCGCCGCCCACGACCGGGCCGAGCGCGATGCCCACGGAGAACATGGTGACCCAGACGGCGATGGCCACCCCGCGCTGCCGGGCGTCACGGAACATGTTGCTGATCAGCGCCAGGGTGGACGGCATCAGGGTGGCACCGGCGATGCCGAGCGCCGCGCGCGCCGCGATCAGCGCGGCCGGGCCGTTGGCGTAGGCGGCGGCCACCGAGGCGACCCCGAAGGCGGCGGCGCCGGTCAGCAGCAGCTTCCGGCGGCCGATGCGGTCGCCCAGCGTGCCCATGGTCACCAGGAAGCCGGCGATCAGGAAGCCGTAGATGTCGATGATCCACAGCATCTGGGAGGCCGAGGGGTTCAGGCCCTCACTGATGTGCGGAACCGCGAGGTGCAGCACGCTCACGTCGATCGACAGCAGCAGCGTGGGAAGCGCCAGCACGGCCAGGCCCAGCCACTCCCGTGGTCCGGCCTGGCGGGGGGCATCGGTGATGGTGCTCAACTTGTCTCCTTCTAGGGGTACTTCGAATCGCCGCCCGGAACGGATGCCGGGTGGCGGGACGGACGAGGGACATGGCCCTCGTACGGGGGACCCGTGTGCGGTGCACCGGGGCGGCCGGCCACGAGGCGGTGGGCGACGGCCGCGGCGTGCGCGGGCTCGTAGAGGTAGAAATGGCCGCCGGTGAACATCAGCCGGCTGAAGCCGCCGGTCGTCTCCAGGGACCACAGGTGCAGCCGTTCGGCGACGACGACGGGGTCGTCGACCGCCCCGAGCGCCAGGATGGGCACGCCGGTGCCCGACAGCGGCCGCTCGTACCGCTCCATCGCCTCCAGGTCCGCGCGGATGGCACGCAGCGACGGCTTGACGAGGTCGGCCCGGTTCATCAGCTGCGGCGTCATGCCGCCGATGTCCAGCAGGTGCTCCAGCAGCTCGGCGTCGCTCCTGAGGTGTCCGAAAGGCGGCTCGCCCGGGAAGCACGGGGGCTGACGCGCCGAGACGGCCAGCAGCCCCGGCGCGAGGCCCTTCTGCTCCATCGCCCGGGTGAGTTCGTACGCCAGCACGCTGCCGAAGCTGTGCCCGATGACCGCGTACGGCAGCTCGGGCAGGTCCGCGAGGCCCCGGCTGAGCGCGTCGACGAGCGGTGCGACGCGGGTCAGCGGCTGCTCGTTGAGACGGGCACCCCGGCCCGGCAGCTGGGCGACGACGAGTTCGACGTCCTCGGGCAGGACCTGCCACCAGGAACGGAACGCGGAGGGCCACCCGCCGGCGTGCGGGAAGGCCACCACGCGGAACCGGGGCGCCGGGCGGGCGCCGGCGCCGACGGTCATCCACCAGTCACTCATCGGCCGCTCCCCGTCCCGGGGCGGTGCTGGTCAAGTGGGGGGCCAGCAGCCGGTGACGGGCCTCCAGGTGCTCGATCACCCGGCTCTGGTGGCGTTGCAGACGCTGGCCCGGCAGGTGGTCCAGCGAGTGCAGGAACGGGTCCTGCGGGGCGGGCAGGCCGGCGATCGCGCTCGCCGTGCCGAGCACGAGCATCGGCTGGTACCACGCCGAGTAGCCGCCCTCGTGGACGAAGACGATCCGGCCCCCGGTCAGTTCGTCGGCGAGGCGGCACAGCGCCGACGTCATGGCGTGGAACGTCCGGCTGGTGCACATCATCCGGCCCATGGGGTCGTGACCGCTCGCGTCGACGCCCGCCGCGACCAGGATCAGATCGGGGCCGAACGCACGTGCCGCAGGCTCCACGACGCGGCCGACGACGGCGAGGTAGGCGTCGTGCCCCGTGCCCGGCGGCAGCGGGACGTTGAGCGTGCTGCCCGTGCCGGCGCCCGTGCCCGTCTCCATGACGAGGCCGGACGCCGCCGGGAACAGCCCGTCCTGGTGGATCGACACGTACAGCACGTCGGGGTCGTCGTAGAACACCCGCTGGATGCCGTTGCCGTGGTGCACGTCCCAGTCCAGGATCATCACCCGGCGCACCCCGCGGCGTTGCGCGGCCCGCGCGGCGACGGCGACGTTGTTGTAGAGGCACAGGGCCATCGCCCGGTCGGGTTCCGCGTGGTGGCCGGGCGGGCGGACCAGGCAGTAGGCCCGCCGGAACCGCCCGTCCAGGACCTGCTCGGTGGCCTGCACCGAGGCGCCCACGGCGAGCCTGGCGGCCTGTGCGCTGTGGTAGTTCACCTGCGCGTACACGCCCGCATCACCCCCGCCGGACGCCGACACCGCCTCGACGCGCTCGATGTGCTCCGGCACGTGCACCAGCAGCAGGTCCTCGTCGGAGGCGGGCGTCGGCGTGACGCAGGTGTACCGGTCCATCAGGCCCGACGCCTTGACCAGCCCCTCGGCCCGGCGCAGATCGGGGTCGACCGCGAACTGGCGGAGCGGTTCGACGCCCGGCCCCACCGGCACGTACCCCGAGCCGGGCCCGGGGTCGTGCCAGAAGCACATCTCGTGGCTGTACCACGCGAGACCGGACGTGTTCACCCGGCGGACACGCCCAACGAGGCCCGGCTGACGCCGGAGACCTTCTCGATGTACTGGAGGTAGTACTCCCGCTCCTCGTCCGGGGTGCGCTTGGCGCGGAACGTGGTCTCCAGCAGGTCCAGCACCTCACCGGTCTCGCCGGAGGTGAGCTGCCCCTCTCCGACCTCCTCCTCGACGGCGCGGATGCGCACGGCCGGCTCCACCACGCCCTTGGTGTGCTCGTCCTGGTCGGTGCCGTGGTTACGGGTCGAGGCGATGGTCTTCAGTACCGCCGAGAAGAACGCAGCCTTGTCGATGTCCGTCATGTCCATTCCCCCTTGGTCGTCGTGTGGTCGTGCGACGTGCCGTGATGCCGTGCCGTCCGGTCGATGCGGCTCCTCGCTCCGCGCCCGGGTCCGTGTGCGAGTCCGTGGTCAGGTGATGAGGCCGCAGGAGCGGCCGGCCTTCTCCAGCGTCGCGACGGCCGTGTCGAGGTCGGCCTCGGAGTGGCTGAGGTTGACGATGGTCCGCAGCCGCGGCAGCGTCCGCGGCACCGCCGGGTAGACGATCGGCTGGACGAACAGCCCGTCGAGCTGGCAGGCCCGAGCCATGGCGCCTGCCTGCTCGGCACTGCGGCAGATGATCGGCACGACCGGCGTCTCACTGGTGAGCGTGTCGAAGCCCAGCGCCCGCAACTGCTCCCGATAGCGGGCGGTCCTGGCCCGTAGTTCGCGGGGCCGCTCCGGCGCGGCGTCGATCACCTCGATCGCCGCCCTGGCCGCCGCGACCTGGGCCGGGGTCGCGGCCGCGGAGAACATCCAGCCGCGCGCGTTGTTCTTCAGCGCGAAGACGAGGTCGCTCGTTCCGGCGACGTAACCGCCCGCGCTGGGCACGGTCTTGGACAGCGTGCCCATCTTCACGTCGACGCGGGCCGGGTCGATGCCGAAGTGCTCGGTGACACCGCGTCCGGTGCGGCCGAGCACACCGAGGCTGTGCGCCTCGTCCACCATGAGCGGAGCGTCGTACCGCTCGCACAGCTCGACGATGCCCGGCAGGTCGGCCACGTCGCCGTCCATGCTGAAGACCGCGTCGGTGACCACCAGCCGGCCAGCGTCCCCCGCCTTCTTCAGGGCACGCTCCAGGTCGGCGAGGTCGTTGTGCGCGTACGTGACGACCTTGGCGCCCGAGAGCCGGTAGCCGTCGAGGATGCTGGCGTGGTTGTAGACGTCGCCGATGATGACGTCGCCGGGGCCGGCCAGCGCGCCCACGGTCGCCACGTTCGTCATGTAGCCGCTGGAGAAGACGACGGCGTCCTCGGTGCCGAGGAACCGGGCGAGCGCGAGCTCCAGTTCGCGATGCAGATGGAGGGTGCCCGCGAGGAGCCGCACGCCGTGGGCGCCGGTCCCGTGCCGCTCCACGGCACGCAACGCCTGCTGCTCGATGTAGTCGTGCCCGATGAGCCCGAGGTAGCTGTACGAGGCGAAGTTGAGGAACCAGCGGCCGTCGAACTTGATGTGAGCGCCCCGGGCCTCCTCGATGACGGGCTCGTAGAAGTACTCGTCCCTGGCGACGACGACGCGGTCCTCCACGGAGAGGGCGTCGATGCGCCGGTCCAGGAAGGTGCCGTCGGGCCTGCTGGAGAGACGGCCGGGGAGGGTGCGTCGCAGGGTGCGGGTGACGGGGCGGGACGCCTCGGGGGCCGGGGCCGCAGGAGGCACCGCCTCCGCGGGGTGCGGGGTGTGCGCGGCGGCCGGGAGGGGGCGGGCCGGGGCCGGGCTGCCCTCGGAGCGGGCGGGTGCCGGGTCGCGGAAGCGGTCCCAGTCGGGGACGAAGGCGTCGGCCGTGCTCCGGTGCACGGCGGCGGCGTGTGCCGGCCGTTCGCGCTCGGGGGCCGGTGGTACCGGGGCCGGGCGTACGGGTGCCGGGTGCACCGGGGCCGGGGCCGGGGCCGGGGCCGGGGCCGTAGGGGCCTCGACCGGCGCGGTGGCCACGGTCGCCGGGGCCTGGGCCGCCGCAGTGGCCACGGTCGCCGGGGCCTGGGCCGCCGCGGTCGTACGGGCCGACGGTTCGAGGTGGCCGGCCAGCGCGCCGACCGTGCTGTGCTCGAAGAAGACCATCGGGTCGGCCTCGAAGCCGTCGGCGGACAGGGACGCGGACAGCTCGACCGCCATCATCGAGTCGAGTCCCAGCTCCAGCAGATCGTCCTCGGGCGCCACGTCATCGACGTGCAGGACCTTCTTCAGAGCCGTGGTCAGCGACAGCCACAGCCCGCGTTCCGGTGTCACAGCGGTCATCGGTTCTTCCTTCGCGTCGGCGGCGGCGGACAGGACGTAGTGCGCGGGAGGACGGCCGAGGACGGTGCGCAGCAGGGCGACACCGCCATCCGCCGTGAGGACCGGGACGCCGTGCGCGGCGGCCTTCGGGGCGATGTCCTCGCCCATGCCGACGCTCCACAGGCCCCAGCCGAGGCTGAACCAGGGCTCTCCGCCGGCGCGCCTGCGGGCGGCGTAGCCGTCCACGTAGGCGTTCGCCGTGGCGTAGGAGCTCTGCCCGGGATTGGCGCGCACGGAGGCCACGGACGAGAAGAGGGCGACGAAGTCCGGTGGGCCGCTCCCGGCGATCAGGTCGGCGATCGCGTGCACCCCGCCGACCTTGGGGCCGAGGACGTCTTCGACCTGCTCCGGCGTCAGGTTGCGGGCCAGGCCGTCCCGCAGCACTCCGGCGGCGTGGAACACGCCGTCGTAGCGTTCGGCACCGTCGAGCGCCTTCGGCAGGGAACGGACGTCCGCGGCCACGGTGTCCAGGTCGCAGCGGGCACCGAGCCGGTCGAGCCGCGCCCGCGCCTCCCCCGCGTCCGGGACAGTCCGGCCCACGAGCGTCAGATGGGCACAGCCTTCGGCCGCCAGGAACTCCGCGACCCGCAGACCGATGCCGCCCATGCCGCCGGTGATGAGGAAGCGTCCGTCACGGAACCGGGGAGCCTGCGCGCCGCTGCCGGACGGCGGCTCCGGTGCGGGCTCGCTCGGTTCCAGTGCCGGCCGGTACCAGCTGCCCGCGCGGCGGGCGAGTTGCGGCTCGGCGTGTCCGAGCACGTCCTCCAGTGCGGTCGCCGTGAGGTCGGCACCGGCTTCCAGGTCCACCAGACGCACGGTGGTGCGGGGGTGTTCCACGCGCAGGGTGCGGCCGAGCCCCCACAAGGAGGTCATGAAGGGGTCGACGGTCTCCTCCCCCGCCACCTGATGGGCCCCGCTGGTGACGATCAGCAGATCCGGCATCGGCGGACGTGCCGCGAGCCGCCGTACCAGGGTGAAGACGCCCTGCAGGGCCTCCCTCACCCGGTCCTCGCTCACCAGACCGCGCGGCGCCGCGTACACCACCGCGCCCACGGGGGTCCCGTCGAGAAGGTCGTCAAGGCGCTCCTGGGTCAGCTCCGCCGGCGTCAGATGGACGACGGACCGGCCTTGCGGCGCCGGTAACGGCTGCGGCGAGACCAGCAGCAGGGCGCCTTCGGACGCCCGTGGGGCGACGGCCGGTCCGGTCTCCCGCCAGACGACTGTCTCGATCGAACCCGCCGCGGACCGGCCCTGCTCCCCCGCCGCTCTGGCCCGCGCTTGTGCCGCAGGTGACTTGAGCGTGATGGCGTCCAGTTCCAGCAGTACCTCGCCCTGCTGGTTGCAGACCGTGGCGCTCCCCCGTACGGCACCGCCCCGGGATCCGGTCGTCGCGTCCCGTTCGACGAGGGCGAGGACGGTGCCGGAGATCCGCCGGCGGGCGACGAGCCGGCCCACGTACCAGGGCAGGCACGCCCCGGCCGCCCCGCCGTCGAGCATGCCCAGGGCCTGGAAGACGCTGTCGAGCAGGGGCGGTGGCACGAACCGGGTCCCCTGCAGGTCGTCGTCCGCACGCAGGACCACCAGCATGCGTTCCTGTCCCCGGTGTGCGGAACGGATCGCCCGGTAGGCGGGCCCGTACGTGATGCCGCTGGCCTGCCGCCACGCCGCCACGTCCGCCAGCGGGACGGACCGCGTGCAGCCGGCCCGCAGTCCGGCCAGGTCGACGTAGCGGGGCGGCGGCAGGGGCACCCCGCGAGCCCGCGCCGTGCTGTGCTCGACCGGCGCGCCGCCCGCGTCGGCGTCGAGCGAACGGAGCGAGCACTGCCCGTCGTCGGCCGTGACCACCCTCAGGTCGACGCCGGGGCCGGTCACCCGCAGCGGTGCGCGGAAGGTGACGTTCTCCAGCGTCCACACGCGGTCGGGCCGTCGGGCGTCGCAGGCGGTCAGCACGGCGTCGATCTGGGCGGCGGCCGGGACGACGGGCGTGTCACCGATCCGGTGGTCGTGGACCAGCGGATCGGTGGCGGCGAGGTGGATCCGGGCGCCGCTCATGTCCGGAGGTCGAACCGCTCGGTGGCCTTGACCAGGCCGTTCACCTGAATGTCGAGGGCGTGCTCGCCCGCGTAGTACCGGCGGGTCTGTACCTCCTTGAGCGTGTGGGTCTTCTGGACGACCCGCCGTTCTCCGGCGGCGAGTTCGAGGGTCGTCAGCTTGAAGACCTTGGGGATGCTGCGGCCGTTCTTGCGCACGTGGTGGACCACGTAGTCGACGGTGACGCTGTGGGCCCGGTCGTCGGCGTTCTCAACGGTGAAGTCGATGACGAGGGTGTCCCCGACGGCCACCGCCCCGGGGGTGACGCGCAGGCCGGACACGTGGACGAGCTCGCCGCCCGTCGCCCCGAGGATGGCCAGGGCCTGCTGGTCGCCCTTCTTCACCAGGGTGCGCAGGGCGTGCTTCACGATCCAGTTCGTCTCGGGGGTGGGGCTCTCCTCCAGCCAGCGCAGCGCGGTGGCGAGCGCGACGCCGGGGGTGTCCTTGGAGATGTCGTTGAGGTTGTTGGCGACGGACTTGCGCACGTACTCGGAGGGGTCGCTGCGCAGGGGTTCGAGGATCTCCAGGACGGGCTGCGGGTCCTTCACGAAGACGTCGAGGGTGCGGGCCCAGGGCAGGCGCGGGCGGATCCCCTCGCTGGCGAGGCGCCGCACGTTGTGGCTCGGGCTGTGGGCCCACTCCGCGACGCGCTTCATCGTCATCGCGTAGTGGTCGTCGACGAAGGGCCTGATGGCGTACTCGCCGGTGTGGCGCCGGGTGATCTCCTCGATGGCGTCCAGGGACACCTCGGGGTGGTCCCGGCCGTACTCCTCCACGAACCTGGCCACCGGCATGAGGAACCAACTGGTGTTGAACATGCCCTCGCCTTCGGCGAGTTCGTCCCCGAGGATCGACACGAGCACGGCCACGGCGGTGGGGTAGTCCTCGGGGAGCCGGGTGCGCAGTCCCTCGGTCAGGACGAGGACGCGGTCCTTCAGTTCCTTGCCGGGGATGCGCTGTTCGACTTCCGTGGCGTAACCCTCGACGTCGAACTCGGGGTGGACGGCGCGGAGCTTGCCGCCGATGAGGCGCGCGGCGTCACCGTTGAAGTGTCGCTTCAGTCCGTATTCGCTAGCCATGGTGCTCGGGCCTTTTCGTCTCGTGCGGGTGGGTGCTGTCGATGGTCGTGGTGCCGGGGCCCGGGGCATCGGGCGCGCCGGGTGTGATCCAGAACCGGCGGCGCCTGAAGGGGTAGCCGGGGACGGTGGTGACGCTCTGGCGTTTGCCGTGGTGGAGACCGGTCCAGTTCAGGTCCGTGCCGGTGTGGTTGTGGTGGGCCGTCAGCGCGGCGTGGAACTGCGGCTGGTCCTCGCGGCCCCGCTGGAGCGTGGTGATCCACACGGGGTCGAGACCGGAGCGCGCCTCGGCGAGCGTGGCGCGGGCGAGCGGGATCAGCTGCGGATGCGGACCGATCTCCCAGACGGCGTGGGGGCCCGTCTCGGCCAGCGTGGTGACGGCCTGGCTGAAGCGGACGGCGCGGCGGATCGCCTGGGCCCAGTGCCCGGGATCGGTGACGGTGACGTCGCTGTGCCAGGTGCCGGTAAGGGTGCTGACGAAGGGGATCGCGGGCGGCGCGAGCGGGGTGGCGGCCACGGCGTCCGCGAAGGGGGCGAGGGCCGGTTCCATCACCGCGGAGTGGAAGGCATGGCTGACCGTCAGGGGCTGCACGCGGGAGGAGCTCTGCTCGCGGAACCGGGCCATCACCCCTTCCGGGCCGCTGATGGTGTGGACGCGCGGCGCGTTGTGGGCGGCGATCTCGATGCCGGGGTAGGCCTCCAGCTCGGCCGTGAGCGAGTGGACGTCGGTGTGGACGACGGCCATCGTGCCGGTGGCGGGCCGGGCCTGCATCAGCTCGCCGCGGAGCGCGGTCAGCCGCAGCAGGTCGGGCAGGGTGAGCACGCCGGCCGCCCAGGCCGCGGTCAGTTCGCCCAGGCTGTGCCCGGCGACCACGTCGGGCCGGACCCCGGCCGCCCGCAGGGACGCGACCAGGGCGACCTGGACGCTGACGATGCCGATCTGCGCGTACCGGGTCCGGTCCAGCACATGCCGGGCGTCGCCGTACAGCAGGTCCAGCAGGGGCACGTCGGTCCAGGGGGTGAGCAGGTCGGCGCATTCGTGGAGCGCGTCGCGGAAGTGCGGCTCGGTCGCCATCAGGCCCTGGCCCATACCCGCGTACTGCGAGCCCTGCCCGGTGAAGAGGAAGGCGGTGGTTGTCGCCGTCCGGATGTGCCGGGTCGGCGGGGTGGTCCCTGAGGCGACCTCGGCCAGCCGGGCGGCCAGTTCGCCGCCGGTGGTGCCGTGCACGGCGGTGCGGTACCGGTGGGCGGTCCGTGCGGTGTTGGCCGTACGGGCGAAGTCGCCGAGCCGGTCCTCGGCGGTGCCGGCCAGGTGGTCGGCGTAGGCACCGGCCAGGTCGCGCAGGGAGGCCTCGTCCGCCGCGCTGACCCGCACGATGTGGCTGTCCTGCGGGGCCGGGGTGTCCTGGGGCACCGGCGGTGGCTCCTCGACGATGACATGGGCGTTGACACCGCCCATGCCGAACGCGCTGATCGCGGCCCGCCGCGGATGTCCGCCCCTCGGCCAGGGCCGCAGGCGATCGGCCAGGTAGAACGGAGTCTCCTCAAAACGGATGTGGTCATTGGGACGGGTGACGTGCAGCGTCGGCGGAATCACCTCATGCTCCATCGCCAACAGGGCCTTCACCAGACCCGCCAGACCCGCAGCCGGCTCCAGATGACCGATATTCGACTTCAGAGACCCGATCGCACAGAACTGCGCGCGACCCGTATGCCCCCGCCAGGCCCGGGTCAGCCCGTCGACCTCGATCGGATCACCCAGACTCGTCCCCGTACCATGCGCCTCCAGCAACCCGATCGTCTCCGGCGAGACCTCCGCATCCCGCAGAGCCTCGGTAACGACGTCCCCTTGCGCGCGGGGGCTCGGGGCGGAGTAACGGGTCGTACGGCCGCCGTGGTTCACGGCCGCGCCCTTGATGAGGCCCCGGATCCGGTCGCCGTCCCGTCGGGCGTCCTCGTGGCGTCGCAGGACGACGGCGACCGCGCCCTCTCCGGGGACGAAGCCGTCGGCGGTGCTGTCGAAGGCACGGCAGCGGTGCCGCGGTGACAGGGCCATCAGATCGCCCATCGAGCGGAAGTACTCGGGGCTGATGGCGGCGTGCACCGCGCCGATCACCGCCGTGTCGATGTCTCCGGCGCGCAGGTGCTGCAGGGCCGTGTGCACGGCCACCAGCGAGGAGGAGCAGAGAGTGTTGACGAGTCCGCTCGGGCCGTGCCAGTCCATCAGGTAGGACAGCCGGTTCGCGATCATCGCCTCCAGGCCCAGGCCTCGGCCGTCGGGTACGCCGTGGCGCGCCCGCTCCTCGTGGTAGTGGTCGTGGCTGTACGCGATCCACAGACCGGTCCGGCTGCCCTCGGCCCGCTCGCCGGCCCGTCCCCCGTCCTCCAGGGCCTCCCAGATCGTCTCGTACACGATCCTCGCCTGGGGGTCGATCAGGGGCGCTTCCCGGGGTGAGATCCGGAACGGGCCCGGGTCGAACTCGTCCACGGCCTCCAGGAACGAGGCGTACGGGGCGGGTCCGTGCGGCGCCCGGCTCCAGCGGCCGTCGGGCAACGGGCGTACGGTGTCCCGCCCTTCGCGGAGGAGGCCCGCGAAGTCGGTCAGGGTGCGTGCGGTGGGGAGGCGGACCGCCGCGCCGACGACGGCGATGTCGCGGGAGCGGAGAGTGCCGGGCGTGGGCGTGGATGCGGGGACAAGGCCGGGTGAGGGTACGGGGCGGGCTGCGGGCGTCGTGGTGGGTGGGCGGGGGGTGGGGGTCGAGTCCGCGGGCGTTCCGGGTGCGATGGGCACCGCGTCAACCGCGGGCGGCTCGCCGGGCGTTGACGTTTTGTCGGCCGGGCGGGGCGACGGGGCCAGCGTGGCGGCCAGGTCCGGCGCCTCGGTCAGGACGAAGTCGGCGAACCGGCGGGGCGTCGGGTACTCGAAGAAGACCGTCGGGTAGAGGGACAGCCCGAACTCCTGTGACATCCGCTCGCTCAGCGACACGAGGCCGACCGAGTCGAACCCCGCGGACAGGAACTCCGTGTCGGCGTTCTCCGCCGAGGTGCCCGTCAGCTCCAGGAACCAGGCGAGCACCCGCCCGGGTGCCGGCGGTCGGTCGGCTCGCGCCGCGGGGGTGGGGCGGGTGAGCGGTGCCGCAGCCGGGGTTCCGGGCGCCGTCGCGGCGGCACTGCCTCCTGCGGCCGTACTGCCGGGCGCCGTCACGGCCGTCTCACCGGGAGCCGCCTCAGCCGTACTGCCGGGCGCCGCGGCCCGATCAGGCGGCAGTGTCGTGGCGGCTCGCTCAGCCGGCGCCCCCTCCCCGCTGAACGCTTCCAGCGGCACCCGCTTGGACGACATGTCGCCGAAGACCAGCAGCGGCCGGCCCTCCGCGTCGGTCACCGTCTGCGTGACGCGGCAGGCCTCCTCGTTCCAGAAGGCGATCTCCGTGCGGACGTAGGCCGCGTCGTCCAGCGGGCCGTGGACCTCCACCCTGCCGGCCGAGAGCGGAATGAACGCGGACGCGTCGGCAGCGCCGAACACCGGGTTGTCCGGGGCGATCGCGGCGATGGTGACGCTGTCGAGCAGACCCGGGAACAGCTGGACGCCGGGCGCGTTCATCTCCCGCTGGCGCCGCCCCTCGACGCGGGCGAGCGTGCCGCCGTCCGGGAGGCCCGCCACCCAGGAGATGTTCCGGTAGTAGCGGCCGTGGTGGTAGCCGATCCGCCGCAGCCACCGGTAGAGACCCGAGCCGGCGTGCACCTCCGCGCAGGAACCGAGCAGCGAGGCGACCGGTACGGGGGCCGGCTCGGCGGCGGGCTCGCGCAGCAGCCGGCCGGTGACGAAGGGGCCCCCGTTCCGGTCGTCCTCCACCGTGAACTGCCCCTGCGCATCGACGCGGCACACCACGCGGCACGCGTCGGAGGGGATCAGCGGGCGGTGGAACAGCAGGTCCCGTACTCCGTGGAAGGGTTCGCCGCGCAACGCGGCACCCTCGCGCAGGAACTCGAACCACGCCACACCCGGCAGCATGATCCTTCGGTACACGGCGTGCTGGGCGACGGGCGCCTCGCCCGGACCGAAGACCCGCGCGAAGACGTGTCCGGCGGCTCCCTCGTCCCGCACGAGCTCCGCGGGCGCGCCGGGTCCGGGCGAGCGCAGGGGCTCGCGCAGGTCCAGGGCCCGGCCGCGCGGCTGGGCCGACGGCAGCAGGCGCTTGCGCCACGCCGTGTCCCGTTGGTGCGCGGCCCAGTCGATGTCCTGGCCCGCCCGGAAGAGGTCGGCGGTGATCGCGGCGAGCATCGCGGCCACCTCCCGGTCGTCGTGGGCCCGGGCCAGGCGGGCGCACAGCTCGCGGTCGGCAGTGGGCTCGTGCACGGGCTCGGGGGCCGGGTCGCCGTCGTGGCGGAGGACGTCGGCCAGTGCCTCTTCGAGTGGTACGCGGCCCCAGGCGAAGTCCCGGACCGCCTCCCACCCCGGCGGCAGGTCCACCGCACTTTCCGGCAGCCCCACGTCGCGCAGCGCCACCGTGAGGGCGACTCCCCCGCTGATGCGCAGCAGTTCGCCGGAGAAGTCGGCCAGGCTTACACCGGTCGCCGTCTCGAGGAGGCCGATGATCTCGTGCACGGGGGGCACCGAGCGGTCGAGGGCGACGAGCCAGGCGGGGGGTGCCTCGTCCGCCTCGGGACGGACCCGTACGGCGAGCCCCCCGGGCGCGGCGGAGTCGGGAGCAGCGTGGCGGAGGAGCCATGCGCGCAGGGCGGACGTCAGCTCCGTGGCGTCGGCCCCGGAGACGGCCACCCGCTCGGAGCGGTGCGGACGCGCCAGCCGCGCGGTGGCGCACACGTCGTCGAGGTCGCCGGCCACGGTGGGCAGGAACTCGATCCACTGCGCGACCAGTTCCCGCAGCGCGTACGGGGTGTCGGCCGACAGGGGCAGGAGGTGGACCGGGCGGGACGGCCCGTCGGTGCGGCCCCGCTCGCGCGGAGCCGGGGGTACGGCCTCGGCGACGACGTGCGCGTTCGTCCCGCCGAAGCCGAATCCGCTCACCGCGGCCCGCCGCACGGGCACCTCGGGCCAGTGGCTGTGCGTGGCGGGGAGGCGGAAAGGGCTGTCGGCCAGGTTGAGGCGGGGGTTGGGTTCTTCGACGGTGAGCGCCGGGACGATGCCGTCGCGCAGCATGACGATCACCTTGGCCAGTCCCGCCAGGCCCGACGCCGAGTGCAGATGGCCGATGCGGCGCTTGAGGGAGCCGAGCGCCACGGAGTTGCGGGGCACGCCGAGCCGGCCGAACACCTCGGTGAGCGCCCGCGCTTCGATCGGGTCGCCGATGGCGGTGCCGGTGCCGTGGGCCTCGACGTACTGGACGGTCGCCGGGTCGATCCGCTCGTACACCTTGCCCAGCAGTTCGACCTGGGCTTCCAGGTTCGGCGAGGTGACACCCATGGTGCGGCCGTCGTTGTTGACCGCGGTCGCGGCGATGGCGCCGAGGACCAGGTCGCCGTCGGACAGTGCCGCCCTCATCGGCTTCAGGACGAGGGCGACTGCTCCCTCGCCGGGCACGTAGCCGTTGGCCCTGCGGTCGAAGGTCCGGCACAGGCCGTCCGGGGACAGGGCCCCGGAGCGGGAGAGCAGGACGAACGTGAGCGGGTCGATCAGCAGGTCGACCGCGCCGGCAACGGCCAGCTCACAGGCCCCCGCCGTCAGGCTCTGGCAGGCCAGCCAGACGGCCGACAGGGAGGACGAGCACGCGGTGTCGACGACGAGGCTCGGGCCCGCCAGATCGAACCGGTCGGACAGCCAGGCCGCCATGAAGTTCTGCGACCGTCCCCAGAGGGAGGCGGCCCGCGGCTCGTCGGCAGGGCCGGGTGCCGGGGCGACGCCGACCGGGCCCTGCGTGCCGTCGGCGCCCAGGCCCCGCCCGTGGTCGAACCCGTACGCGTTCATACGGGCGCCGATGAACACGCCCGCGTCGAGCCGCCGACGGGCCCTCAGGTAACCGGAGTCCTCCAGGGCCCGGGCACCGACCTCGAGCATCACGCGCTGCTGCGGGTCGAGGAGGACGGCGTCCTCGGCGGTCATGCCGAACGCCTCGTGGTCGAAGGAGAACGGGTCCAGCAGGAAGGCACCACGGTGATGCGTGCCCTGGTGGGCGCTGCCCCCGAGGTACAGCCTGCGGTCCCAGCGGCTCGGAGGGACCTCGTCGACCTCGACCCCGTCGTGCCTCAGCAGGGCCCCGAAGTCCATGACGTCCTCGGCCCCCGGGAGCCGCAGCGCCATGCCGATCACGGCGATGCGGCTGTCGCGCTCGCTCACAGCAGTCCTTTCGTTCGGCTCCGTCGTCATGGCGTCACCGGTCCCGGTCACGGGTCAGCAGCGGATGCAGCAGGGCGCTCAGGGCCGAGACGCGCTGGTCGTCGGAGGCCACGGAGCGAACCGGGGACGCCTCCTGCGCGGGGGCCGTGGACCGGCCCGAAGCGGCCCCGGCGAGACCGGCCGCGATGTCGTCGGCCGTACGGGCCCGCATCAGCAGGGACGGATCGACGGTGAGGCCGCCGCGCTGCTCCAGGGCCGTGGTCAGCTCGGCGATGACCAGGGAGTCCAGTCCCAGCGCCTGGATCGGGCGGTCGCCCGGGTCCTCGCCCAGCACGTGCACGAAGGCGTCCCGGACATGACCGCGCATCACCTCGTGGTCCCGTCCGCCGGTCGTCGGTGGGGAGATCACGGTACGGATCTCGGTGGCCGCGCCCCACGTCCCGGACGGCGCCGCGACCCGCGCCGGCACGGCGGCAGCGCCGGGCTCTGCGGGCGTGGGAGCGGTGCCGGGGAAGACGACCGCGCCGCCCGACCGTACGTGGTCGAGGAACGCGTCTGCCGCCTCTCCGGTGCCGATGGAGTGCGCGGCGGAATAGGAGGCGTCCGCCTCCATGCCGGTGGCCGTCCAGTTGGGCCACGCGTGCGCGGTGACCGTGGTGGCGGTGCCGTTCTCGCTCTCGGCCAACGCCAGCTGGTAGGCGTTGGCCAGGCTGTAGTCGACCAGGCCCCGGCCGGCCCGGGCCTGCGTGCCCGCGATCGAGGACACCAGGACCGCGAAGTCGGCGCCCTGCTCCTGAGCCAGGCGTACGGCGTTCAGCGAGCCCGGGACCTTCGGGGCGAGGACCTTCGCGGCGTCGCTCCAGGGCCGGCGGTGCATCGCACCGAAGGGGTTGACTCCGCCGGAGCAGTGCACGACACCGAGCAGGCGGCCCCATCGCGCCCCGAACTCCCGCGCCACGGCGGCCAGAGCCGACGCGTCGGAGACGTCACAGGGCAGGTACTTCACCTCTGCCTGCCTCGACAGCTCCCGCAGCGGTACGGAGTGGGCATCGTCGATCACGGACCGCCCCACCACGCCGATGCGACGCGCTCCCCGGTCGACGAGCCGGCGGATCAGATGCCGTCCGACCGCGCCCAGTCCGCCGGTCACCAGGTAGTAGCCGTCACCGGACGGCTCGTAGGACGGACCGGGCGGGGCGGTGACCGTCTTCGGCACGTACCTGATGTCGTGGCGGTAGGCCACGAAGGTGCCGGAGAGCGGGTCCGTGCCCGGACCGGCGTCGGGGCAGTGGAGCAGGGCCGCGTACTCGGCGGCGATCTGCCGGGCCCGGACGCCGGCCGGGTCTGCCGGGTCCAGGTCGACGACGGCGGAGTGCTTCCGGCTCTCCGCACAGGCCGCCCGTACGGCCATGGCCATGGCGGCGGCCTCCGGACGGAGCCGTCCGCGTTCCGCCTCGTGCACGGCCGCGCCATGATGTCCCGCCCAGAGCAGCTTCCCGTGTGCGGGCAACGCCTGGACAAGGGCGCCGAGTTCGGACCAGAAAGCGCTCAGGTCGTAGGGTTCGGCGGCCTGTCGGCCCGGGGTGTCCACCACGACGACCGTGTCCGCGCTCAGCCCGGTCTCCTCGACGACCGTGCCCCGGTCGCGAAGAGCGGCCGTGAGCGCGTCCCGCAGGGCGGGGTCCGTGGTGACGAGGCGCACCGAAGAATGCCGCAACGGGGGGATGGCAGAGGGAAGTTCGCCGGAGCGCCACTCGACCCGGAGGGCTTCGGGGCGGGCTTCGGGGCGGAGCCGGGCTCCTGCTTCCGCCGTCGTGCCTCCGGCCGCGGCGGCGGTTCCGGCTGCGGCTGTGGTTCCGGCTGCGGCTGCCTCGGGGAGGGGCGATGCCACGGCCTCGTGCATGTGCCAGTGCTTCTGCGCAACGAACGGATAGGTGGGCAGGTCCGTGACCCGTGCTCCGGGCGCGGAGAGCGCCGCCCACTCGACGTGCGCGTATCCGGCTCTCACCATGGCGACGACGGCGGTGTGGCGGTCCGGTTCCCCGGCCGGAACCGTGTCCCCCAGGGCCAGGGCCAGGGCCTGTTCGGCGGTCAGGCCGCTGTCGACGCGGGCGATCGGCACTCTGCCGGCGGTGACGGCACGCAGCGCCGTCGCGAGCTCGGCGGCGTCGCGACCGCTCACGGCCGTCTGGAACTCCAGGGGCGAGCGGCCGACGTTGGCCGTGTGGCAGAGGTCGGCGGTCTCCCAGTCGTCGCGTGCCGTGTCGAAGCGGTCGGCGTATGCGGTGGCGAGGGCGCGTACGGCGACGTCGTCGACGCCGGTCACCCGCACCAGATGGCTGTCCTGGACCGCCCCCGCACGGACCGGCACCGGCGGTGGCTCCTCGACGATGACATGGGCGTTGACACCGCCCATGCCGAACGCGCTGATCGCGGCCCGCCGCGGATGTCCGCCCCTCGGCCAGGGCCGCAGGCGATCGGCCAGGTAGAACGGAGTCTCCTCAAAACGGATGTGGTCATTGGGACGGGTGACGTGCAGCGTCGGCGGAATCACCTCATGCTCCATCGCCAACAGGGCCTTCACCAGACCCGCCAGACCCGCAGCCGGCTCCAGATGACCGATATTCGACTTCAGAGACCCGATCGCACAGAACTGCGCGCGACCCGTATGCCCCCGCCAGGCCCGGGTCAGCCCGTCGACCTCGATCGGATCACCCAGACTCGTCCCCGTACCATGCGCCTCCAGCAACCCGATCGTCTCCGGCGAGACCTCCGCATCCCGCAGAGCCTCGGTGACGACGTCCCCTTGCGCGCGAGCGCTCGGCACCGTCAACCCGCTCGTGCGGCCCCCGTGGTTGACCGCGCTCCCCCGGATCACACCGCGCACCCGGTCCCCGTCACGCAGGGCCGCCGCCAACGGCTTCACCACCACCGACACCACACCCTCACCCGGCACGAACCCGTCCGCCGCCGCGTCGAAAGCACGCGACGCACCCGAAGGCGACAGGGCCCGCAGGTTCCTCATGGCCACGTAGTGCAGCGGCGACATGGCGACCCGGACACCTGCGACGACGGCCTGTTCGCACTCGCCGTTCCTGATGCTGCGCAGCGCCGTGTGCAGGGCCACCAGCGACGACGAGCACAAGGTGTCCACCGTCATGCTCGGACCGTGCAGGTCCAGGAAGTGACTGAGCCGGTTCGCGAGGAAGGCGTTGTGGTTGCCGAGGCCGCTCTGGGCGTCCAGTTCCGGCGCGATGTTGTAGTCGCGGTAGTGCTGGTAGCTGGCGCCCACGAACACGCCCGTGGACGAGGGAAGTTGACGCGGCGGGAGGCCGGCCGACTCCAGTGCCTCCCAGGTCGTCCGCAGCAGCCAGCGGGCCTGGGGGTCGAGCGCGTCGGCCTGCTTGGGGAAGAAGTCGAAGAAGCGGGCGTCGAACTCCTCGACATTGCCGAGGAAGCCGCCCACGTCGGACTCCGAGCCCTCCGCGTACGGCCCCCAGCGGTGAGCGGGCGCGGGGCTGATCTCCATGCCTCCCCGGGTGAGCAGCGACCACAACTCTGCCGGGTTCCGGGCGCCGGGCAGGGCGAGGGCGAGGCCGATGACGGCCATGTCCTTCGGATCGGGCGTGGGTTCGGCGGTGACCGTGGGCGTGGCGGGTGCGGCGGTCCTCCCGGGCGCGTCGGTCTGCTCGGCGACACGTGAGGCCAGGGCGCGGCAGTCCGCCGCGTCCAGGACGTCCGTGGGGCTCAGCCTTACGCCGTGGGTCTCCTCGATGTCGGCCGCGATGGCCGTCGCGAGCATCGAGTCGAGCCCGGCGGAGGACAGCGAGGTGGTGGCCGTGACGCTCGGATCGTGCAGGGCGCTGCGCACGACGGCGACCACCGAGGCCTCGATTCCGGCCCCGGGGGCGGGCGAGGACGCGGTCACGGCCGGCCGGGGCACGTCCTGCCGCGGCTCCTCGGCCGCTTCGGGTACGCCATTCCCCGTCACCGTCCGGTACTCCACGTCCTCAAGGCGCACCAGCACCCGGCCTTCCGCGGATAGCAGGGTGGCGTGCCCGCGCCGTAACCCGTCCGGCGCGGTGTCGTCGGCGTCGAGCAGTACGTAGGCCGTCCGCACCGGATCGTCCCGCCGTACGACCCGCCCGATGGACACCGGCAGATACGTCGCCGACGCCGCGGCCGGGTCGGCCAGGGTCAGGACGGCCATGCTCTGCAGGGCGGCGTCGAGGGCGACCGCGGCCCTCTCCAGGTCGTCGCCGGTGGAGCCGTCGACCCGGGCGAGCACGCGGGCCGGCCCGAAGCGCACTTCCGCGAGGGATCGCAGGGGTGCGGCGAAGTCCATCCCCGTGGCCGCGAACCAGGCGTACAGGCCCGTGGGTTCCAGCGTCCGGTCGAGCCCGGCGCGCAGGGCGTCGATGTCACGGTCGCCGGACGTGTCGCCGAGCACCTCGTCCGCGCGGCCCGTTTCGAGACGGGCGACGATCCGGTCGCCGTGCCGGAAGGTGACCGGCCCCGTGCGGGCGGGATCGTCCAGGTCGCTGGTGAGGGCGTGGAGTCCGGTGCCCCGGCCCACGAACGCGATCCGCCGCAGGACGTCGGCGCTCCCGAGTGCCAGGGCCAGCGTCAGCGCCCCCGGCACGGTCTCCTCACCGAACACGCGGTGGGCGCGGGACAGCCGGTGGACGGTCCCGGTCACGTCGGCCGTGCCGTCGTCCGTGTCCTCCGTCCCCGTGGAGCCCGTCCGGAAGGATTCGGCCCGGAAGGGGTAGGGCGGCAGAGTGACCCGCCGGACCGGCGTCCCCTCGTGCACCTGGCGCCAGTCGACGGTTCCGCCGCCGACGTGGAAGAAGGCCAGTCCGGTGCTCAACCGGTCGTCCGGGACGCGCAGTTGAGCCGCGAGCCTTTCGGGGGTGTGCGACGTGAAGGGAGCCGTGCGGGCGGCGAGCGCGGCGTCGGCCGTACGGGCTCCGTTCTCCAGGACCGTCCCGTCGCGCAGGACGGATCCGTGGGCCTCGCCGCCCCGGCGCGCTGTCTGCGCCAGCCCGGCCAGCAGGGCGTCGGCCGTGGAGCCGAGGACCGCGACGCGGTACCGCAGGTGCTCGCGTCCCACGGCGGCCGATCGGCACAGCGCACCCGCGGCCGACGGCTCGGCCCGCAGCAGTCGTTCCAGGTCCGCCGCCCGCCGGGCCAGTCCCTCCGGCGTGTGCGCGGACAGGAGCAGGAGGTGTTCGCCCAGACGGGAGGGCACGGGGGCGTCCGCGGCGGGCGGTGCGGCGGAGTACTCCTCCACGACGATGTGCGCGTTGGTGCCGCCCATGCCGAAGGCGCTGATCCCCGCGCGGCGCGGCCCGTCGGAGCGCCACGGCCGCGGTTCCGTCGGTATCACGAAGGGCCCGCCGGTGAGGTCGAGGTGCGCGCCGGGGGTCTCGTAGCCCGCGAGGGGCGGGATCTCCCCGTGCCGCAGGCAAAGGAGGACCTTGACCAGTCCGGCGAGTCCGCCGGCCGGCTCCAGATGGCCGACGTTGGCCTTCACCGAGCCGATGTGCACCGGCGTACGGCGGTCCGGGTCGTCGCCGAACACCTCGGTGAGCGCGGCGATCTCGATCGGGTCGCCCAGCCGGGTCGCCGTGCCGTGGCTCTCGATCAGGGAGATGTCCGCCGGGGCTACGCGGGCGTCATCGAGGGCGGCGCGGATGACGGCGGTCTGGGCCTCGCTGCGGGGCACGGGCAGGGCGCTGCCGCGGCCGCCGTGGTTGACGGCCGTCCCGCGGATCACGCCCCAGATCCGGTCACCGTCGCGCTCGGCGTCCTCAAGACGCCTGAGCATGACGGCGACCGCTCCCTCGCCGGGGACGAAGCCGTCGGCGCGGTTGTCGAAGGGGCGCGGCAGGGTCTCCGACAGGGCCCCGAGCTGGCTGAGGCTGCGGTAGTACCAGGGGGTGAGCCCGACGTGGCAGGCCGCCACGATCGCGGCGGCGCAGGTTCCGGCGCGCAGCGCGGCGACCGCCTGCTGGACGGCGACGAGGGAGGAGGAGCACAGGGTGTCGACGGTCTGCGAAGGGCCCGTCAGGTCGAGCGCGTAGGAGATGCGGTTGGCCAGCACGGCGTTCAGGGAGCCGAGCGCGGTGTGCGGTCCGACGGTGTCCAGGCCCTGGGCGTCGCGGTGGTGGGTGTACGTGGCGCCGACGAAGACGCCTATGTCGCGGCGGCCGGCGAGACCGCTCTCGTCGCGTACCGCCCAGGCGTGTTCGAGCAGCAGCTTCTGCTGGGCGTCCATCTCCTCGGCCTCGCGCGCGGAGATGCCGAAGAACGACGGATCGAAGCGGTCGATGTCGTCGAGGAAGGCGCCGGTGCGGCAGTAGGTCCCCGTCATGCGGGGGCCGCGTCGCTCGAAGTGCGCGTCGATGTCCCAGCGTTCGGCCGGGATCTCGGTGAAAGCGTGTCCGCCGGAGCGCAGCAGCGGCCACAGACCGGCCACGTCGGGCGCTCCGGGCAGGTCGCCGGAGACGGCGACCACGGCCACGTCCGTGCCCCGCCCGGTGTCCGCCCGCTGAGGACGGGCAGCCGGGGCGGCCTCCGGCTCGGGCTCCCGCACGTCCTGTGTGGCCGGCGCCGCCGGTTCCCGGGTCTCCCGGGCGGCCGGCGCCTGCACCGCGCCGGCCGCACCGTACCGGTCCGTCAACGCCCGTGCGAGTTCCGCGAAGTCGCCGTGTTCCAGGAAGAGGGTGGCCGGGAGGTGGAGGCCCCACCGGCGGGACAGCTCCTCCGACAGCTCGACGCTCATGATGGAGCTCATGCCGTAGTCGGCGAGCGGTGTACGGCGGTCGAAGGAGGCCACGCCGAGTCGTTCGGCGAGGAAGCCCTCCAGCTCGTCCTCCACCCGCTCCCGGCCCTCTTCGGCGTGTACGCCACCCAAGTCGTCGTGTTCCGGGGAGGCCGGCGTCCGCGTGGCCGCGGTGGCGCGCCGGTCGCCGGCGTTCGGCCGGGGCTCCGTGCCGTCGGGATGGGCGACGACCACCTGGCGGGCGTCCCCGCCCAGGACGGCGATCAGCGCGTCCAGGGCCTCGGCCGTGCCCAGTGGCCGGACGCCCCGGCGCCGCAGCTGGTCCGCGACCGCCGTGCCCATGCCGACCTCGCCCCACAGGCCCCAGTCGACGCTGAGCCAGGGCGTGCCGCGCGCGTGGGCGAAGGCGTCCAGGTAAGCGTTGGCGGCGGCGTACCCGCCCTGGCCGAGGTTGCCGAAGGTGCCGGAGACGGAGGCGAACAGGACGGCGAAGTCGAGGTCCGTTCCGGCGACGGCGGCGGCGAGTTCGCGGACGCCGTCGGACTTGGGCCGCATGACCGCGGTGATGTCCTCGGCGGTGGTGGACCGGATCAGTCCGTCCTTGAGGGTGCCCGCCGCGTGGACCACGCCGTGCAGCTCGCCGTGCTCGCCGCGGATGCGTTCCACGACGGCCCGGAGCTCACCGGGGGCGGTGATGTCGGCGGCGTACGACACGACGGTGCATCCCGCCGATCCGATCCCGGCCAGGCGGGACCGGTCGGCGCCCGCCGCGCCGCTCCGGCTGACGAGCGCGACGAGTCCGGCGCCCTCCGCGGCGAACCGGCGGGCCACCTCCAGGCCCAGTCCCCCGTGCCCGCCGAGGACGAGATACCGGCCGCCCTGCCTGATGGGCCGGCTCACCGGGCGGGCCTGCTCGTCGAACAGGCGGACGGGCTCGTGGCGGACGCCGCGCCGGTAGCCGACCTCCGTGGGGCCGTCGCCGAGTTCCGCCGTGAGTGCGTCGTCGTCGGCGTCGTCGAGGTCGACGAGCCGGGGGCGCAGGCCGGGGTACTCGATGGCCGCCGTGCGGACGAGACCCCACAGGGCCGCGCGGGCGGGCACGGGCGTGTCGTCGTCCGCCACCGGCTGGGCGTGCCGGGTCACCACGAGGAAGCGGGACTTGCGCTGCCGCTCGCCGAGCGTCTTCAGGGCGGCGAAGCACCCGTACAGTCCGGCGCGGAGTTCGGTGTCCTCCGCGCTGTCATCGGCCGGTTCGGTGGCGTTCCACAGGTGCACGACTCCCGCCACCGGGTCTCCGACGGCCTCCCACAGCCGCCGGAATCCGTCCTCGTCGGCGTGCGGCAGGACGAGGTGGTCGCGGTCCTGTGCCGGGTGCGCGGCGGACGTGCCGAGGCCGACCTCCATCACGCGGGCACCCTCGGCGCGCAGCTGCCGGGCCGTGCGCTCGCCGGAGGCGTCGCCGTGGTGGAGGACCACCCAGGTGCCTTGCTCGGGCTCGCGCTCGGGGCCGGGCGCGGGCCGCCAGTGGATGCGGGAGACGGGCTGCACGGCCTGCCCCGACGGCCCGGCTCCCAGGCCCGGTACGGGCGATCCTGTCGGGCCCGCGACGCTCCCCCAGAGCTTCGCCTGGGAGGTACCCCCAGCTACGGGACCTCGTGGCACCGCGGCCGTACGGCGCATGCGGACACCTTCGAACTCCGCGGCGACCTCGCCCGACGGCCCGAGGACCACGGCGTCGGCCGTCGAGTAGGCGCCGTCGACACCGGTCCGGCGGACCAGGACGCCGGCCCCGGACGACAGGGCCGACAGATCGGTGTAGACGGCGACGCGCGCCACGCCGATCGGCAGCATGGGCTGCGGTCCGGTCGCTCCCGAGAGGTCCTGGAGTGCGCAGCTCACGACCTGGAACACGCCGTCCGTCAGCAGGGGGTGGGCGAACCACGGCATGGGCTCGGCGTCGCTGCGGAGGACGCCTCGGGCGGCGCCCTCCCCGACGGTGAGCTCCCGGACCGTGCGGAAGTCGGGCCCGTACCGCAGGCCGGCGCGCGACCAGCTCTCGTACAGGTCGTCCGGGGTGATCGTGCGCGTGCCGGTCACCTGTGGGACGGCCCTGGGCGTCGAGCCGTCCGGGAGCCGCCGGCCGCGGCCGGTGGACAGTTGTTTGCGTTCCCCGGCCACGACGATGCTCAGTTCGAAGCTGGTGTCCGGGTCGTGGCTGACGTCGAGCCGGACGGCCGCCGTCGCGTCGTCGGCGATGGTGAGGGGCCTGAGGAAGGCCACGTCGGTGAGCTCCAGCGGCGTGAACGGCCCGAGCCGGGCGACGCCCACCATCGCCATCTCCATCTGCACCGCGGCGGGCAGCAGTCCGGTGCCCGCGGCGCGGTGCTGGGCGATGAGGGGTTCGTGTCCCGCGAAGGTCTTCTCATAGGTCTCGGCTCGGTGCGTCACTGTCCCTCGCTCCGGTGCTCGTAGTGGCGGTCGAACAGCGGGTGGCTGACGGCGTTCGTCACGGCGCGGCGGCGAGCGGGGGGCGCGGCCAGCGGCTCTCGGTGGAACGGATAGGTGGGAATGGTGGTCGTGCGGTGCTGCTTGCCCTCGTGGAGCGCGCTCCAGTTCAGGTCGGCGCCCGTGCGGTTGTGGTGGGCGGCCAGGGCGGTGTGGAGCTGGACCTGGTCCTTGCGCCCGCGGTGGAGAGTGGTGAGCCAGAGGGGGTGCGGCTCGGCGAGGGTCGTACGGGCCAGGGGTGTGAGGTGGGGGTGGGGGCCGATCTCCCAGACGGCCTGCGGGCTGGTCTCGGCGAGGGCCGTCAGGGCCTGGGTGAAGCGGACGGGCCGGCGGATGGCCTCGGCCCAGTGCCCGGCGTCGACGGCGGAGTCCGGGGTGTGCCAGGTCCCGGTGAGGGTGGCCGCGAACGGGACGGCGGGCGGCTTGAGGGCGGTGGCGGCCACGGCCTCGGCGAAAGGCGCGACGGCCGGTTCCATGTCGGCGGAGTGGAAGGCGTGGCTGACCGTGAGGAGCTGGGTCCGGTGCGGGGTCTCCTCGCGGAAGCGGGCGAGCGCGTCGGCGGGGCCCGTGACGGTGTGGACCTGGGGCGCGTTGTAGGCGCCGATCTCGAGGCCGGAATGGGCCCGTAGCGCGGCGGTGAGGGTGTCGGTGTCGGTGTGGACGACCGCCATGGCGCCGGTCGCGGGCCGGTCCTGCATGAGCTGTCCGCGCAGGGCGGTCAGGCGGAGCAGGTCGGGCAGGGAGAGCACGCCGGCGGCCCAGGCGGCGGTGAGCTCGCCGAGGCTGTGCCCCGCGACGGCGTCGGGGCGCACCCCGGCGGCCCGCAGGAACCGGGCCAGGGCCACCTCGACGCTGACGATGGCTGGCTGCGCGTACCGGGTCTGGTCCAGCAGGTGCTGGGCGTCGCCCCACAGCAGGTCGAGCAGCGGGACGTCGGTGTGCGGGACGAGGAGGTCGGCGCACTCGTCCAGCGCGTCGCGGAAGTACGGTTCCGTGGTGTACAGGTCCCGGCCCATGCCGGGGTACTGGGCGCCCTGGCCGGTGAACAGGAAGGCCGTGGTGGCGGGCTTGCCGGTGCGCCGGACGACGGGTGCACGGCCGGCCGCGACATCGGCGAGCCGGCCGGCCAGCTCCCGGGCAGTGGCACCGTGCACGGCGACACGGTGGCGCTGCGCGGCGCGGCCGGTGTTCGCGGTGAAGGCGAGATGCCCCAGCCGGTCCTCGGGCGTGACGGCCACGTGGTCGGCGTAGGCGGCGGCGAGGGCACGCACGGCGGCCTCGTCGGCGCCGGTGACCCGTACGAGATGGCTGTCCTGCACCAGGCCCGCAGGGGCGGGCACGTCCGGTGCCTCTTCGACGATGACGTGCGCGTTGACGCCGCCCATGCCGAAGGCGCTCACCGCCGCACGACGCGGTCCGCCCGTACGCGGCCACTCGACGGGCCGGTCCGCGAGGTAGAACGGCGTTCCCTCGAAGCGGATGTGGTCGTTCGGCCGCGACACGTTCACCGTCGGCGGGACGACCCCGTGCTCCAGCGCCAGCAGGACCTTCACCAGGCCCGCGAGCCCTGCCGCGGGCTCCAGGTGGCCGATGTTGCTCTTCAGGGAGCCGAGCGCGCAGAACTGCGACCGCGCCGTGAAGCGGCGCCACGCCCGCGTCAGCCCCTCCACCTCGATCGGATCGCCCAGTCCCGTGCCCGTGCCGTGCGCCTCGACCAGACCGATCGACTCCGGCGACACCCCCGCGTCCGCCAGAGCCGCGGCCACGACCTCCTGCTGCCCCCCACCGCTGGGAACCGTGAGGCCGCTCGTGCGGCCGCCGTGATTGACCGCGGTCCCCCGGATCACACCGCGCACCCGGTCCCCGTCGCGCAGCGCCGCCGCCAAGGGCTTCACCACGACCGACACGACCCCCTCGCCCGGTACGAACCCGTCCGCACCGGCGTCGAAGGCACGCGACCTGCCGGTGGGCGAGAACGACCTGAGGCGTGAGCCGAGCTGGAAGTACTGGGGCGACATCCCCATGTGCACACCGGCGACGATCGCCTGCTCGCACTCCCCGTTGCGGATGCTCCGCACCGCCGTGTGCAGGGCCACCAGCGACGACGAGCAGAGCGTGTCCACCGTCATGCTGGGGCCGTGCAGGTCGAGGAAGTAGCTGAGCCGGTTGGCGAGGATCGCGTTGTGGTTGCCGAGGCCGGCCGCGGTCTGGACGACGTCGTCGACGACCACGTCGCGGTAGTGCTGGTAACTGGCGCCCACGAACACGCCCGTGGAGCGGTGCGGCTTCCCCGCCAGCCCGGCGTCCTCCAGGGCGCGCCAGGCCGACTGGATCAGATGCCGCTGCTGCGGGTCGATCCACTGCGCTTCGGCGGGTGACAGCCGGAAGAACCCGGGGTCGAAGTCGGTCAGCCCGTCGACGAAGCCGGCCCGCCTGAGGTACACGGTGCCGGGCCTGCCGTCGGTGCCGTAGTAGGCGTCGATGTCCCAGCGGGAGGCGGGTACTTCGCTGAGGCAGTCCTCACCGTCGAGCAGGACCCGCCACAGTTCCCCGGTGTCGGCGGCGTTCGGGAAGACACCGTCGACGCCGATGACGGCGATGTCGCGCCGTGCCGGGTCGGGCGTGCCGGCGGCCGGCGCTGCGGGAGTGACGAACGGCTCTGCCAGGGGGGCGAGTTCCTGGTCCCGAGGATCCGAGCACGTGGCGTCCTCCGGCTCCGCGGTGGACGTGGCATCTTCCGGCTCCGCGGTGGACGTGGCGTCTCCCGGCTCCGCGGTGGACGTGGCGTCTCCCGGCTCCGCGGTGTGCGCGGCCTCGCCGGGAACGGCGGTGACGCCGTACTCCTCACGGAGCTCGGCGGCGAGCCGGTCGACCGATCCGGTTTCGAGGACGAGGGTCACGGGGATGTCGACGCCCAGCCTGTCGCGGAGGTCCTGCGCCAGCGCGACGGCGAGCACGGAGTCGAGCCCCTGCTCCTGCAACGGGCGGTCCGGTTCGAGCTCGTCGATCCCCGTCTCCAGGGCGTCGGCCACCCACCGGGCCAGGGCGGCGTCAAGACCGTCGCCCTGTCCGGTGCCGGGCGCGGGCCGGGCGGGCACGGGGCGGTGACCGTTGCTTTCGGCGGCCGGGACCACGGGCCGGCCGGAACCGGCGCCGGCGCCCCGGGCCGTGACGGGTCGCGGGGCACCGGCCGACGGCGTGCTGGACAGCCGCTTCCAGGTGATGCCGCGGGCTTCCAGCACCGGCTCATCACCGTCGAGGATCACCAGACTCGCGGTCAGCAGACCGGAGTCGGGACGGGTCTCCCGGTCGCGCCGGGCGTACACGCGGACGGTGGCCGGGACACGGCCGAGAACCGTGAGCCGTTCGACGGCGAACGGCACGTACAGGCCCTGCGCGCCGCACGCGGTGAGGGCGACCTGGAAGGCGCCGTCGAGGAGCCGCGCGTCGACCACACCGTCGGGGGCGGCCCCGGCGCGGAGCACGCCCGTCGCCTGACCGGGTGCGGTGGAGAGGGCGGCGACGGTCCGGAAGGCGGAGCCGTAGGAGAGTCCGTCGCGTTCGAACGCGCGGTAGAGCGCGTCGAGTTCGACGGTGGTGAAGCCGTCGCCGGACGGCGGGACGGGGAGCACCGGCTGTTCCGGCGCGGTCAGCTCGGCGGTACACACGAGGGCGCCGTTGCCGTCGCGGAACGTGACCTGTGCTCCGTCTCGTTCGGCCGACAGGGTCGCGGGGGTCTCGACGCCTCTGCGGAACGTCAGGTCGCGCAGGCCGAACCGTTCGCGGCCGACGAACTCGGCCACCTTGCCGGGGTAGGCCGCCCCGGGCAGGGTCGGCCTGCCGAGGACCACGTGCTCGGCGGCCTCGGGGAGTTCCGCCCACGAGTCGGTCGTACGACTGGTCGCGGCGGCCTCGCTGCGGACGTCACCCTGCTGGGCCGCGCGGGGGCGAGCCTCGCCCGGCGCCGGGGGCGTCGGCTGCGGCTGCGGCTGTCCGGTCGGCTCCAGCCAGAGGTACTTCTCGTCGTGCGGCGCGGTCGGGAAGCGTACGCCCGCCCGGCCCGGCCCGGTGGAGAGGTCGGCGCCCGTGACGAACTGCCGGGCCACCGCCTCCAGTTCCTCCCGGCTCGCCCAGTCCTGGGCCGCCGCCTTCTCCGTGTGCCCGGAGCCGTCGGCCACCCCCAGGTAGAGGGAGCGGGCGTCGTCCACTCCGGCCAGGAACAGCCGCAGCTTGTCGTCGAGCTGTTCGAGGCTGTCGACGACGCAGGCGAGCCGGTGTGCCGCCCCCGGACGCCTGCGGCTCGCCTCGCTCAGCGACCTGAGGGACGGGCAGTACGGGGACCGCAGCATCAGCACGAGGCGGTGCACCAGGGTGCGCAGCGCCGCTTCCGACACCGCCGACAGGGTCAGCAGCCGGAGCAGCCGGTCGCGGTCCGCGGCGTCCTCCTCGACGCGGGGAGCTGCCTCGACCACCACGTGGGCGTTCGCGCCGCCGAAGCCGAAGCTGCTGACGCCCGCGATCCGCGGCCCCTCCCAGGGCAGGTGCCGGTCGGCGACGAACAGCGGGGAGGCCGCGAAGTCGAACGACTTGTTCGGGGTGGTGAAGTTGAGGGACGGCGGGATGCTTCCGGCCTGGAGGGCGAGGATCGTCTTGATGAGTCCCGCGATGCCGGCGGCGGGCTCCAGATGGCCGATGTTCGTCTTCACCGATCCCACGGGGACCGGGTGCGCGGCCTCCTTGCCGAGGACCGCGTGCAGCGCTTCGAGTTCGATGAGGTCACCGAGCTGTGTGCCGGTGCCGTGCGCCTCGACGTAGCCGATGTCGCCGGCGGCGACCCCGGAGGCCGCGAGTGCCTTGCGCAGCACCGCCGTCTGGGCGGGCCTGCTGGGCGCGGTGAGGAAGCCGGCGCTGCCGCCGGTGTGGTTGACGGCGGTACCGCGGAGCACGGCGAGGACCGGGTCCCCGTCGCGCCGGGCGTCCGCGAGCCGCTTCAGGACGACGACGCCGCAGCCCTCGCCGCGGACGTAACCGTCGGCCCCCTCGTCGAAGGCCCGGCACAGGCCCTGGGGGGACAGCATGCCGTTGCGTGCGAAGGAGCGCGTCTTGTCCGGCGTCAGGACCAGGTTGGCCGCGCCCACGACGGCGGCGTCGACGTCACCCGACCGCAGGTGCATGGCGGCCTGGTGCAGGGCGACGAGGGACGACGAGCATGCTGTGTCCACGGCCACGCTCGGTCCCGACCAGTCGAAGACGTGCGACAGCCGGTTGGCGACCATGGAGATCGCGGTGCCCGTGGCGACGTGCGGGTCGCCGTGGCCGATGCTCCGCGCCACCAGCTCCGGGAAGTCGCTCGCGATCGTGCCGATGAAGACGCCGGTGTCGGCCCCGAGCGACACGTGGTCGTGGCCGCTGCTCTCCAGCGCCTCGGCGGTCACGCTCAGCAGGATGCGCTGCAGGGGGTCCAGGCGCCGGGCCTCGCGGTCGGTGAGGCCGAAGCGTGCGGGGTCGAAGTACTCGACTCCGTCGGCCCAGCCCATCTGCACCTCGTCGGCCTCGGCATCGGTCCACAGGTGGGCCCAGCCGCGCCGGCCCGCCGGCGCGTCACCGACGCTGGAGACGCCGTTGACCAGGTTGAGCCAGAACTCGTCCGGGGTGGTGGCGCCGGGGAACCGGCACGCCATCCCGACCACGGCGAGCGCACCGCCGGGGGCGTCCTCCCGCACGGGCCCGGGCCTCGGATGTTCGGATTCCGCCAGAACCGTCACAGGCCGCTTCTCGTCCACCGCCGTCTCCCGTACGGGCTCGGCGGCGGAGACGGCGGTATGCGCCTCCGGCTGCGGCTCCGGCTCCGGCTCGGGGATCTGCACCAGTCCGTCGGCGGCCAGCAGACGGGCCAGCTTGGTAGCCGTGCCGGTCGCGAAGATCGACGGAGCGGTGACCTCCGCACCCAGCTCGCGGCTGAGGCGTACGGCGGCGACGGTGACGTTGGCCGAGTCGCCGCCGAGATCGAAGAAGTTGGCGTCCGCGGCGAAGCCGGGCTGTCCCACGGTGTCGGCGAAGACACGCGCGATGAGCTCGGTCACTGCCTCCGTGGTCAGGGCGGCGGCCGCGGGAACGGCAGGCGCAGCGGCGACATCAGGTGCGGGAGCAGTGACGGACGGGGCAGGCGCGGCATCGGCGCGAAGGACCGTGTCGCGTGTCGGCAGCGGCAGCCGGGCCCGCGCCACCTTCCCGTTGTCGGTCAGGGGCAGCGCGTCGATCCGTACGTACGCGTCCGGCACCATGTAGTCGGGCAGCGTGGCGCCGACGAACTCGTCCAGCCGTGCCTTCGCCGGCAGGCCGTCGCCGACCAGATAGGCGGTGAGACGCGGTTCACCCCGGCCCTCGAAGCGGGCGGCGACGACGACGGCCGTGGTGATCCCGGGGAACCGTTCCAGGACCTGCTCGATCTCGGCGGGCTCGATGCGGTTGCCCCGTACCTTGACCTGGGCGTCGGCACGGCCGAGCCATTCGACGGCGCCGTCGGTGTGGAGCCGTACCTCGTCACCGGTCCGGTAGAGGCGCACCCCGGTGACGGGGTGGACGATGAAGGCGTCCGCCGTGAGGTCGGGCCGGTGGGCGTACCCCTGGGCGAGTCCGGCGCCGGAGATCCAGAGCGCGCCCGACGTACCGGGTGCGCACGGCTCCAACTGCTCGTCCAGGACGTGCAGGTGCAGGTTCGGCAGCGGCTCGCCGAGCGGGACGAAGGCGCCCACGGAGGTGACGCGGTGGGCGGAGGCCCAGATGGTGGCCTCGGTGGGGCCGTACAGGTTCCACAGGACACGGGCCGAGGCGTGCAGGCCCTCGGCGACGCTCCGCGGCAGGGCCTCGCCGCCCGAGAGGGCGGTGAGCTCCGCGTGCGGGGTCCACCCGGTGGCCAGCAGAAGCCGCCACATGCTCGGCGTGGCCTGGGCGACGGTCACCTCGCCGGCCAGTTCGGCCAGGCGCTGCGGATCGCGCGCCACCTCGCGGGAGGCGAGGACGACCGTGGCGCCGACGGTCAGCGGCAGGAACAGCTCCAGCAGGGAGATGTCGAAGGCGACCGTCGTGTGGGCGAGTACGACGTCCTCGGCCGAGGAGCCCAGCCGCTCGCCGATCCCGGTGAGGAAGTTGGCGAGCGCCCCGTGTGCGATCTCGACGCCCTTGGGAGTGCCCGTGGATCCGCTGGTGAACAGGAGGTAGGCGAGGTCGCCCGTCCCGACCCGCGGCGGCACGGCCGGTGCCGACCCGTCCGCCTCCGGTACGCGCAGGGCGGTGCCCAGGGAGGCGCCGAGAGCGTGGGTGGTGCGGTCGGTGACGATCAGGTCGCACCGCGCGGCCTCGGTGTACCCGCGCAGCCGGTCCGTGGGGTACGCCGGGTCGAGCGGGAGGAAGGCGGCGCCGGACCGGAGGATGCCGAGGAGGGCGGGGATCAGGTGGATGCCCCGTTCGACCAGGACACCGACGACCGATCCGGACTCGATGCCCTGGTCGTGCAGACGGGCGGCGATCGCGTCGGCCCAGGAGTCCAGGGCGGCGTAGTCGAGGGTGCGGGTGCCGCTGCGCACGGCGGTGGCCGTGGGCCGGTCGGCGACCGCGGCGGCGAACAGGCCGAGTACGGTCGCGCCGCCGGGTGCCGTCGTCGCCGTCGTCTCCTCGGGTTCCGGCCGGGTGGCGTCGGGCCGGGGCGCGGGCTGCGTCTCGTCGCCGTGGAACAGGGCGGCCAGGGCGAGGTCCTCGACCCGCTCGGTGAACTCCAGCGCCTCGTCGCGTCCCATCGCGGTGTCGCGGATGAAGACGGTCGGCGGGCCGTCCTGCAGGCACAGCAGCGCGAGCTCGGTGTGCGGTTCGGCCGACGCCTCCTCCCCCGCGCTGCGTTCGAGGACCATCACATCGGTGAACGTCGGCTCCCCGGAGCCCAGGGGGCGTCCCGCGAGGCCGAGCCGGACCTCGAGGTCGGCGGCGTAGCCGTGCCGGGCGGCGGCCTCGTCGAGCTTGTCGCGCAGGGCACGGGCGCTGTCGCCGTCGAACCGTACGGGGAAGCGCGCGGCGGCGATGCCGTGGGTTTCCTCGGCCCGTGCGCGGGCGGCCGACGACGACCAGGCGAAGTCGAAGGTCCGCTCGCCCGCGCGCTCGGCCACGACGTCGAGGAAGGCGCGGACGACACCGATCGCCTCCTCGCGGGAGCCGGGGACGAACGCGAGCTCGTAGCGGCCGTAGTGCGCCGCGCCGGCACTGAAGTCGTCGACGGGCAGCCGCGCCGGGCGCAGGTCCCGCAGCCGCGCGCTCCACCACGGTTCGTGGGCCCGCAGCGGCTTCTGGGCGGCGGCGATGGCGGCGAGCCGTTCCTCGCCGACGGGAGGCAGGGGTGCGCCTTCGACGGCGCCGAGTCGCTGTGCGGCGGCCTGGCCGCTGAGGGCGCTGCCGTCGAGGGCGGCGAAGTCGCTGAGGACGAGGTCGGCGTCCGGGGCGGACAGGGTCAGCGCCGAGGTGGTCACCGACCGCACGACGGTGTCCGTGCGGGTCTCGTCCCGGGGGATGAGCCGGATCTGCCGGGTGAGAACGGTGCCCTGTTCGGTGACGAGCGTGGGTACGCCGAGCGGGTTCGGGAAGGTGCCGTGGTCCAGGGCCTTGGAGATCCGGGTGGCCTCGGCGGCCGAGGTGCCGGCGTGGACGAGCCCGCCGGAGGCCATGCGGGCGGACCGCCGGTAGAACCGCCGCTCGCGGTCAGCGGTGTCGACGGGGTCGGGGAGGGTGCCCGCCACGACGTGCGGGACGAGGTCCTTGAACAGCTCGATGCCGGCCTCGGCGGTCTCGTACGTCAGCGAGAGCGCGGTGGAGTGGTCGCGGACCGGGAACCAGCGTTCGAGCAGGACGCTGCCGGCGTCCACGGCCTCCGTCATCCGGTGCCAGGTCGCCGCGTGCCGGGTCGCGCCCTCGTAAAGGGCCCAGGCCGGGACGTTGCTGCCGGAGTAGCGGGGCAGGGGCCCGTCGTGGAAGTTGACCGCGGCGACCTCGGGCAGGTCCAGGACGTCCGCCGTCAGGATACGGAAGTTGACCATGCTGAACAGGTAGTCGAACTTCCGCCCGGAGAGCGTCGCCGCCAGGTCGCCGTACGGGTCGAGCACGGGCACGGCGTGTTCGCCGGCCCACGCGACGACCGCCGGCTCGTCGCTGAGGATTCCCTCGATGCGCACGCCCGCGTCGAGCAGCTGCCCGGCGCACTGGGTGAGGACCCTGGTTCCCCCGATGATGTAGCAGTTGGTCGTCATGCTCACCCCTCTGCCGCGGCGGGCTCGGCGGGGTGTGCCGGGTCGGTGCTCTCCGCGTTCGGCGTGCCGTTCGTGCCGGGCGTACCGTTCGTGCCGGGCGTACCGCTCACGCTGTGCGTGCCGTTCAGGCTGTTCCTGCTGTCCGCGTCCTGCGCGGGGTCCGCGGTCCGGGCGGCGACCCAGCCGTCGATCTGGGAGACCACCTCTTCGTCGAGGGAGAGCTGACCGGGGGTCCACAGCGGGTTCGACAGACCGCGGTGGGTGCGCTCGCACATCTCCCAGTCCTCGTAGTTCGCCTTGTCCCACAGGGCGAAGACGGCTTCGTGGGAGAAGTCGCTCTTGGCGGTCTCGGAAGGGTGGAACAGCCAGAAGTGCCGCACGAAGCAGGTTCCGGGGCTCTCGGGCCAGACCCACTGCATCATCACGTAGTCGGCCGTGAACCCGAACAGCAGGTTGGGCAGAATGGTGATCCAGTTGATCCTCTGCCGGTCGGCCTCGGGCACGAGCGGCATGGGCGTACGCCGGCTGTGTCCCGTCATGGATACGGAGTTGAAGCCGCTGCGGATGGACTGCCAGGCCCCGACGATGTCGCCCTCGAGGTCGTACGTGCCCGCGTCGTCGAAGTCGGTGATGCCGTGCAGGTCCTTGTGCGCGGTCGGGAAGTGCAGGCTCTCGTTGACGTTGTGCGCGACGAGCTTCCAGTTCGAGGCGACCGGGTAGTCCTTGGCCTGGACGCACTCCAGGTCGGCGAGTTCGTAGACGCGCGCGAACTCCCCGAACTCGCCCAGGGCCTTGTCGAGATCAGGGGCGTCGTCGGAGAAGTTGATGAAGACGACGCCGTGACGGATCTCGGTGCGGATGGGCAACAGACCGTTCTTCTCCTTCTCGAAGAAGTGGTCGAAGTACGTGCCGTTGAGGCTCTTGAGCTTGCCGTTCCGGTCGTACACCCAGCAGTGGTAGAGGCACACGAGGCTCTGCCGTTTGCCGCTGGCCTCCTCCACGAGCTTGTAGCCCCGGTGCCGGCAGTAGTTGTGGTACGCCTGGATGCCGTCGTCGCCGTGGAGGAGCAGGACGGATCCGCTGCCGATGTTCAGGGTGCTGTAGGCGCCCTTCTCCTTGAGGCGGGAGGCATGGTCCACCGGGAGCCAGTGCCGGCCATAGATGCGGGACATCTCCCGCCGGTACTGCTCGTCGCCGGTGTAGAACTCGTGCGACCGGCCGATGCCGCCGGACTCGAAGTAGGGCCTCTGCTCGGTCTGCTCGCTGATGAGGTCGAACATGCTGGACGCGCGCGTCATCTGCTGGGCTCCCTCGGGGTGAGGTGCGTGGAAGGCGGTGGCGGAGTGCCGGCCCCGGGCCGTGTGGGTCTGCGCACCGGAGCGCCCGTGCCGTGGAGCGCGCTCGGGTGCCTGGTGGCAGGCACCGGCGCGGCTCCATGGACGGCGGCGGCATCGGTCGGCCCGGGATCCGGGACAGGACGGAACGACGGGAAGGGTTGGGCGATCGGCAGGCCGGCGGCGCCGTTGCGCCACCGTGCCGGCGGACCACAGTGCCCACGGCCGCCCGTCGCCACGCGGCGCACGCCGTACGGGTCGTGATGCCCGGGGCGCGAGGTGGTGCGCGCATGGTGTCACGGCGCCCGGCGCTCGGGGCGCTTCGGCTGCATGGATCGCTTCGGTCACTGCGGTCGCTGCGGTCGCTGCACCGGTCCGCGGCCCGCCCGGGGCCGCGGTGCCGGAAGGTCAGGCGGCCGGATCGTAGACCCGCTCCTCCTGCGGTACGCCCGCGTCGTCGTAGAGACGTTCCAGGGCCTCCGGCGCGTAGATCTCGTAGTCCGGGACCACGCCGCCGATCAGGCCGAGCATCTTGTTCGTCCACTCCTGGCCGGCGCTCATCGCGCTCATCGTCGCCTTGAAGAACGGCGGCAGTTCGGTGAGTTCGCCGAGTGTGGTGGTGAAGTCGTAGACGCCGGCGCTCTCCTCATCACGCACCTTGTTGTACTCGGCCAGCGCCTCGTCCATCGGACGCTCTCCGGACAGCGCCTGGTGGATGCGCTCGGCGAGCAGTTCGCCGTGGAGGAAGGCGTCGGTGATGCCCCACCCGGTGTAGGGGTCCTTGTGGTAGCCGGCGTCGCCCACGAGGGCCCAGCCGGGGCCGTAGGCGCGGCGGTAGTAGTTGTCCGGGTAGCGCATGGGACGGAAGTCCTCCTCGCGCCGCCCGCTCTCGCGCAGTTGGGCGCCCATCTCCGGGTCGACGTCGTCGAAGACGGCCTGGAAGCGGGCCTCCACGTCCTGGCGGAAGTCCTTCAGCTGGCTGCGGGTGCAGATGACGGCCAGCATGCTCAGCCCGTCGTTCGTGGGCCAGCTGCCGAACCAGCGCTCGTTGAGGCCGGTCTTGTGGTGCAGGCCCCAGTCGAGTCCGCTGTAGTACGAGTAGTAGATGAATCCGGCCGCGGGACGCACGTTGTACAGCTCCGCGCCGGCCTTCTTGGCGACCGTGGAGTGGAATCCGTCCGCGCCGATGACCAGCGAGGCCCGGAACTCCCGCTCCGGCCCTTCGCCCTCGCGTCCGCGGATGCCCGTCACCTGGCCGTCGGAGGCGATCACGTCGGAGACGGTGAAGCCCTCGAGCACTTCGGCGCCGGCCCGGCGCGCGGCGTTGACCAGGATTTCGTCGAGCACGGTGCGGCGCGGGCAGTACACGGCGTCGATGCCGTCGACGGGGTCGGCGAACCCGTTGAGCTCGATTCCCCGGTACGAGTAGTGCATCTTGCGGATCGCCGGCGTCTTCGCCGCCACGATCTCGTCGAGCAGGCCCCACTCCTGGAGCTTCAGCAGCCCCGCCTGGTGGATGTAGTGCGTCGAAACGGTGTCGCTGGGAAAGGAGGACCGGTCCACCACGAGGACCCGGTGTCCGAGTCGCGCCAAGAGCATGGCAACCGGCGAGCCGGCGCAGCGGGCACCCACAACAATGACGTCGTACACGCGATCCCCCACGAATCAGATCAGGCACCTGAGAGTGAATCAGGCCCGGGTTCCGGCGCTCCGTTCTCCCCGGCGCCGATATTGACGTGCAGGCTATGAGTATCGGCCAATGAAGGTCAATGGTTGGTAGTGAGACGGCAATGTCCTGCCATTGCGATTCGACGCCTGAATAATTCATTCCGCTCCATGGAGTGACGCCTGACGAGACGACATGACACGGTATGCACCTTTTATGGTGGGGTGTTTCGACCATGCAATGGCTTGTGTCACAACTCAGAACTCCGGACACGCGACCACGCTCGGTGAGAAAACCGCTGACGGATTGCACATAGAGTAGGTAAAGCGAAAATCCCCCTTCCAAGAATGGGTGCCCCATGCCGAGCCCCTAATTACTCAGTTGACGTAACCCGAGAAGTTACATGAATAAACCACGCCAGAGCGTGGCCGGACTCAGCCATCGAGATCTTTTACGAGAGCGCCGCTTGCGATACTCCGGCGGCCGGCCACTCCCGGACCGGCAGGTGTTGTGCGGGACTCCGGACATCTAAGCCTCCGAGGTTGGAAGGCCACGGAGGGAAGCCCCACCATGTCGTTGCAAAAAGGTGCCGACGTACAGGTGTCGACCACCAGGGTCCGGGTGGAGTTGGGTTGGCGAGGGGGGCCGGGGACGCCTGAGGTGGATGCGTCAGCGTTGTTACTGACGGCGGCCGGCAAGGTGCGGTCGGATGACGACTTCGTGTTCTACTCAACCAGCCTGTGCATCGCAGTGGTGCTGTGCGTCACGAGGGCAAGCGCCAGGACGGCACCGGCGAGGTCGAAACGATCGGTGTGGAACTGTCCGCGGTGGAGCAGGAGATCGGGACCGTGGTCCTCGCGGCTTCCACCGACGGCACGTTCAGTCAGGTGCCCGGCCTGTTCGTGCGCGTGCTGGACGCGGAGAGTGGCGCCGAGACGGCGCGATTCGACGCCACGGGTGCCACGTCGGAGACGGCGTTGGTGCTCGGGGAACTGTATCGGCGCAACGGCGCATGGAAGTTCCGGGCAGGGGGCCAGGGATACTTTTCCGGCCTGGCAGGGCTCGCCACCGACTTCGGTATCACCGTCGACGAGCCCGCCTCACCCCCGCTGGCGCAACAGACCGCGCTTCCGCCGGTCCGGGTTCCGTTCACGGTTCGGTGGGCGGCTCGGCCGGCTGTCAGACGGTGTGGACCTCCAGGGCTGCGCGTACCGCCGACTCCAGGGCGCCCTCGATCCATGCGGGTTTGACGGAGGTGTGATCGCCCGCGAAGTGCAGGGGGCCCTCGGGGGTGGGGATGACGGGGAGGAGTTCGGTGTGCTGGCCGGCCAGCAGGACGGAAGCCTCTCCGTACGCATAGGGGTCACGCAGCCAGCTCTGGGTGCGGCCCGCACCGGTGTAGAAGACCTCGATGCGCTGTCCGTAGACCTGCTGCATGCCGCTCAGTGCGTGCGGATAGCGGGCGTCGTCGGGGAGGGAGTCCCAGCGCCGGGCGTCGTCGGCCCAGCTGTACGAGGCCAGGACCACGCCGCCATCGCTGCCGGGCACGGGATGGGAAGGGTTGAACATGAACCGGTTCGCGTTGTCCGACACCGAGCCCCCTCCGAAGAGCGTGGCGGCTTCGGGCTGGTCACGCGTGGTGAACCGGTTGGCGGCGTAGTGCACGCGCTGGGCCGGGGTGATGTGGCCGCGCGGCACGGAGGGATGTGCGCCGAGCAGACTTCCGTCAGCGGTGGTACGGCCCGTGCGGTACGCGTCGTACAGTCCGGCGTCGATGAGGTCGAGTTCGCGTTTCCAGTCGGCTTCGGTGAACTCCCACCAGCGGCGGCTGAACTCGAGGAGCACCTTGGTCGCGCTGTCGTAGTGGAGTTCGGTGACGGCCCGGCGCTTGGCGTAGGACATCAGCGGGGCGATCTGGACGTGCCGCAGCCCGGAGAAGGGGACGGTGACGACGGCCGCGTCGGCGGTGAACTGTTCGCGTACGACGGGTCCGTCACGTCCTTCGGAGACGGTGTCCACCCACACGTGAGGGCCGTCTCGGCGGACGTGCCCTGAGCCGTCGTCGGGCTGCTCGGGGTCGAAGTACTCGATGCGGGTCACCCGGCGGTCGAACCGCACGGTGTCTCCGACCTGCCGCAGCAGCGCGTCGGGCAGCACGGCCGTGCCGCCCTCCAGCTCCCAGAAGGCAGTGTCGGGGCTGATGAGTGACGATCCGATGAAGCTGTGGATGAAGGACAGCGGCAGCCTCGACGTGACGTTCTCCAGCGTGCCGACCAGGTCGACGGTGCGTTCGTCGAGGTCGGCGTGCTCGGTGAGGAACCGGAACATGGACCAGTCGCCGAAGCGCTGGACGACCCGGGCCCACCCCTGGACACGCTCGGGCAGCGGCTTTCCGACCCGCCTGCCGTCGGGACCGACGCGGCTGAATTCGTCTCGTACCGGGTCCAGAACGCTGCGGAGGATGGTCGCGGCGGGCGTGTCCCAGTGGGCGCGCGGTACGCCGAACGACTGGTTGATCCTGCGGGGTGAGCGGGCGTAGTCCGCGCGGCGCATGCGGATGCCGTTGACATGGATCCAGGTACGGCCGACGGGGCGGCCGTCATGGTCGACGTCCAGGTAGTGGAACGGGCGCTTCTTCAGGCCGAGTTGGTCGATGAGGCCCATCACCCAGAGGGTGACTGCCGGGGATGCGCATGGCTCCGGCCTCCGCGTACTGACGGGGATCCGCGAAGGGCTGGTCGGCCTTCTCGTGCCCGCCCGCACGGAACGTCTTGATCCGGCCCCCGGCGCGGTTGCCGTTGGCCTCCAGCACGGTGACACGGTGTCCGGCCCGCCGGAGCAGCCAGGCGGCGACCAGGCCGGACGGTCCGGCGCCGATGACGAGGATCTTCCTGCTCGTACCGGACCGCCGTGGCAGGCCGTCCTTGAGGATCCGCTCGTACCGGGGCACCAGGGGCTGATCGCGGCCGTCCAGGACCAGCAGCGCCCTGGCGACCGTCAGGCACCGCTCGAAGTCGGCCGTGCCGGGTTCGGTGGGAGGCGCGTCGCCGGGAACGGTCGCGGCCGTGGCGGATGCGGCGGTGGCGGTGGCGGTGCCGCCGACGGCTGTTCCCGCGGCGACTGTGCCGACCGCCGCGGTGAACTGACGTCGGGACAGGGAGCCTTCGGCGGGTACCGCCTCGTGATCTTGGGTCATGTGCCCTTCCTAGCGGGCGGCGCACACGCGTGAGCGGGAGTCCTCCAGGGACCCCCTGATAGGGGGAGCCACGTCAACGTGGGGCGACGCCGGTGAACCTGTGAGGTGCCGATGGCGCGCGGCGGCCCTGTGACCGACTGCCCGGAACTCCGTCCGGGATTGCCGCGTGTGGTGGCAGGGCCCTGCGTGCCACCCGGCGGAGCGGTCCCCGGTCGCGCGCGGCAGCATAGGACTCGCCACAGGGGCCGAAGACCGTGCTGTCACGGCGTCAGGCCGCTAGAACCTTCAAGGACCGAAACCGGCATCGATGTCGGGCGCCGGCGGGATCCTCGGACGCGAACCGCGTCCGCGGTCCTCATGCAGCGGCGGCGCTGAGATCAGAGGAGAACGACAGTGGGAACCTACAGGGAGAGCCGTCACCGGAGCCTCACCGATCCAGAAGGCTTCTGGTTGGAGGCAGCGCGACTGGTCGACTGGACGGCGCCGCCGTCGCGTGCCCTCGACAGCAGTGGTGCGCCGTTCTACCGCTGGTTCCCGGACGGCGAGTTGAACACCTGCGCCAACGCACTGGACCGGCATGTTGCGAACGGAGCCGGCGAGCGCACGGCACTGATCTGGGACTCGGCGATGGTTCCGGGGAAGCGGTCGTTCAGCTACCGCGAACTGCGTGACGAGGTGGCACGTCTCGCCGGTGCGCTGACCGGACTGGGTGTCGGCAGGGGCGACCGGGTCGTCATCTACATGCCGATGGTCCCCGAGGCCGTGATGGCGATGCTGGCCTGCGCCCGGATCGGAGCAGTGCACTCGGTGGTGTTCGGCGGGTTCGCGCCCAAGGAGCTCGCCACCCGGATCGAGGACGCCCGTCCCAAGCTGGTCGTCGCCGCCTCCTGCGGGCTGGAGCCCAGCCGCGTGGTGGCCTACCAGCCGATCCTGGACGAGGCACTTGCCCTCAGTTCCCACCAGCCGGAGCACACCCTGATGCTCCAGCGCGAGACCCTCCAGGCCGATCTGGGCGCCGGCTATCTGGACTGGGCCGACGTCGTGCCCGGCGCGCGGCCCGTGGAGCCGGTCCCGGTCGCGGCCACCGATCCGCTCTACATCCTCTACACCTCCGGCACGACCGGCCGCCCCAAGGGGGTGCTGCGCAGCGCGGGCGGGCACGCGGTCGCGCTCGCCTGGTCGATGGGCGCGATCTACGACATCCACGCCGGCGACGTCTTCTGGACCGTCTCGGATGTCGGCTGGGTCGTCGGCCACAGCTACATCGTCTACGGCCCGCTGCTGGTCGGCGCCACGACCGTGGTCTACGAGGGCAAGCCCGTCGGTACCCCTGACGCGGGCGCCTTCTGGCGGGTGGTCCAGGAGTACGGCGTGCAGGCGATCTTCACCGCGCCGACCGCGATCCGGGCGATCAAGAAGGCCGATCCGGCCGCCGCGGAGCTCGAAAAGTACGACACCACCTCCCTGACCTCACTGTTCCTCGCCGGCGAACGTCTGGACCCGGAGACCTACCACTGGGCCTCCGAGGTCCTCGGGGTCCCGGTCACCGATCACTGGTGGCAGACCGAGACCGGCTGGGCGATCGCGGCCAACCCTCGTGGCCTGGAGGCGATGCCCGTCAAGCCGGGCTCGGCCACCGTGCCCGTCCCTGGTTGGGACGTGCAGATCTTGGACGACGACGGACGACCGCTGCCGCCAGGCCGGGAGGGTGAGATCGCGATCCGGCTGCCGCTGCCTCCGGGCGCGCTCCAGTCGTTGTGGGACGACGACGACCGATTCGTGGAGTCCTACCTCAGCCGGTTCCCCGGCTACTACCACACCGGCGACTCCGGCTACTTCGACGACGACGGCTACCTCTTCGTCATGGGCCGTACCGACGACGTGATCAATGTCGCCGGACACCGCCTGTCGACCGGTGCCATCGAGGCCGCCCTGGCCACCCACCCCGCGGTCGCCGAATGCGCCGTGATCGGCATCCCCGACCAACTCAAGGGACAGGTGCCCTACGGCCTCGTCGTGCTCAAGTCCGGCGCGGACCCGGACCCGGAGCAGCTGCGCACCGAACTCGTCGCGGCCGTCCGTCGCGACGTCGGACCCGTCGCGGCCTTCCGCGACGTCGCAGTCGTCCCCGCACTGCCGAAGACCCGCTCCGGCAAGGTCCTCCGCAAGACCATGCGTGGTATCGCCGACGGCCGGGACGAGCCGGTCCCCGCGACCATCGAGGACGCCTCCGTGCTCGACGCACTGCTCCCCATCCTGCGCAACCGCCCTTGAGACCACGCGGCGGTCGGGAAGAACCGAGGTCCGGCGTCGAGCGAGCGCCACGAGCCGCTGGTTCCCAGGTTCAGCCGCGTCCGCCACGACCGGCGTACCGGTCCGCATACCAGCCGCAGACGGAGAACCTCACTGAGAGCCGCTTGCCCCGAAAGGGCCGGGTCCGTCGGCTGACGGGCCCGGCCCCTTCAGTCGGCGGTCGGTCAGATGCGGTCGGTCAGATGCGGTCGGCTGCGATCAGGAGGTACTGGAAGGAGCCGTCCTTGTAGGAGTTGATGAACGCCTCTTCGATGCCGGTGACCAGAGAAGACGTGGCCCGCAGCTCCCAGTAGGGGAGGGTCGCAGCAGTCAGGTCGATGATGGTCTGCGGTACGAGACGGTTGTCGGCCATGGCGCGCAGGTATTCCCGGCGGGAGTGGATGTTGCACTCGAAGTGCGCGTTGATCTGGGAGACCCACTTCGAGGGCTGTCCGTAGCGCGGGTTCCAGCAGCCGGTGATGGTCACGTAGCTGCCGCCGACCGCGAGGATGCGGGAGTGCTCGGCGAAGAGGTCGTGCAGGTCGACGTACATACTCGACTCGTTGTTCCACGAGGCCGCGGCCCGCCCCGTCTCGAAGGGCGTGTCGAGCATGTTGCATACGCGGGCATGAACATGGTCCTCGATGCCCAGTTCATGGGCGCGCTGGTTCGCGAAATCGGCCTGCTTGGCCGAGAGGGTGACGCCCTCGACCTTGCATCCGAAACGCTGGTGGGCCATGACCATCGAACCGCCCCGGCCGCAGCCGGCGTCCACCAGCGTGTCGTCGCGCCCGATGGAGCCGAGGTGGTCCAGGAGAACTTCGGCCTGCGCCGACTCCAGTCGGTGGAGTTCGGCGACCAGCTTCTTCTCGTACTCGCTGTCGCTCGCGTCCCCGAGGGCGGCGTGGTCGACGTCGCCGATGCCGTAGTGGTGATGGTAAAGCCCGTCGACGTCGCCGAGACGCAGGTTCACGGGCCTGGCCTCGTGATCCCAGTACCGGGCGATGTCACCCTGGTAGGGCGACGCCGGAGCGGGAACGAACGCGGAGGTGCCGTTGATGGTGGTGAGCTCGGTGCTGGTCACAGAGAACTCCCTTTCTTACCAGAAATCGGGCAGGCTGTACCGATAGGTGTTGGTCTGGTGCCAGTAGTGGTTGCCGTCGACCCATACGGCCACTCCCCGGAGGAAGCGCAGCACGCTCGGGACGGGACAGGCGGCGGCCAGAGCGGCTGCTTCGGCTTCGAAGTCGTGCATGAGGTCGTTGTGGACCTCGACCGCCTTCAGATAGGCGTCCCGGTCGGTGATGCCCTCACGTTCGGCGATCACCACGGGCAGGTTCAGGTGGCGACCGGGGCCGGCAAGTTCCTTGGTGTACGAGTACAGGTCGTTGACGATGGTGCTGGCGTTCCCGGCGAGCGCGAGAACACGCTGCATGGCGGGCTGGGCATGCAGGTCCGTCGGCAGTTCGTAGCCGCCGACGGCGTCGGTGATGGTGGGGCAAGGACGGAAGTTGTTGAACTGCCGCATCGCCAGGTACTCCCACACCTCCGGCGTGTGGTCCGTCTGGGCCCAGGCGGCCTCCGCGAGGTACCCCAGGTGCAGACGGGCCATGTCGTGCCGGAACCGGTCGGCCTGGGAGGGGGTCGCCTGCCGGACGAAGTACTCCATGGCGGAGCGGTAGGCGCGCCGCGGGGCGTCCGTGTGGAGCGACTGCGCCCACTGCGGCTGGTATTCCTTCGTCGCGTGAAGGGGGTCGAGGGCGGTGTGCGCCAGCAGAAGGCGTCCGCCGAGGCCGATGGGCGAACCTCCGTGGTCCTCGCAGTAGCAGTCGTCGACCGCGTTCTCGGCGACCATCAGCCGCGCAGCGATCATCAGGTGGCCGGCAGTCGGAGCGTCCGGATGGCAGGCAACCATGTAGCGCCCGGCGGAGAAGCCGTCGAACTGGCCCTCCCACTCCTCGGGGTACAGCTCGACCTCGTCCACCGCCCAGTCCTTGATCCTGCGACTGACCTCCTCCACCCGCGCCGGGTCGGGCTCCGGCACCGGGTGGTGGTAGAGGCCCGGGACCGGTTTGCCCTCCACCGGTGCCTCGGGCGCCGGTGGAGCCGGCGACTCCTCGCGCCGGACCAGTCGCAGGCTCGCCGTACCCAGACCACTGGGGCCGCGCAGGATCCGTTCCAGGGCAGGGCTCGGTTGCCTCGCCGCGGCACCGCCCTCCCGCACGTGCTGAGCGATCAGGTCGCCACCGGGGCCGTGTTCGGGTACGGATACGTCCATGGGCACGGCCCTTGCGGCAGGGAGGGGGAGGGAAGGCGGAGCGGGCAGGGCAGGCAAGGCGCCGGCGGCGGCTTCGACACCGGCGGCGTGGGTGCCGGTGAGAGCAGGGGCCCCGGAGCGGGCCGCAGCGTCGGGAAGGCTCGAATGCAGAGGAGAAGGCCCAGGATCGGGCATCCGTAGCTCCTTGGTGAGGTGGGCGGGGTGACGGCCGCTGTCCGGGGCGCCGCACGTCCGGCCGCTGCGAGGGCCGTCCCGGAACCGGGCATGCTCGCCCGGCGCCAGAAGGCCTGGGCTGTCGTGGCCGGCGGAAGGATCCTCTAGGCCCTGTCCGGGCGATCTTGTCGGAGCCGCGACGACAGCTACGGCACCTCGCTGCGTTGTCGGAGTCGCCCAAGTACGCCCAGTACGAGGGCGATCCTCCGCCTTGCGATGCACCGCATCTGACTCCGCGGCCTGTTCCTCGAAGATCGCCCGGACAGGGCCTAGTCGCGCCGGCGGGCGATCTGCACGTCCTCCAGCACGCCGAGCGCGTTGGGCACCAGGATGGCGGCGGAGTAGTAGGTGGAGACCAGGTACGAGATGATCGCCTGCTCGCTGATGCCCATGAAGCGCACCGACAGGCCCGGCTCGTACTCCTCCGGCAGGCCGGTCTGACGCAGGCCGATGACGCCTTGGTTGTCCTCGCCGGTTCGCATGGCGAGGATCGAGCTGGTGCTCTCCTTGCTGATGGGGATCTTGTTGCAGGGCAGGATCGGGACTCCGCGCCAGGCCGGCACCTGCTGCCCGCCGACGTCGACGTGGTCCGGATAGAGCCCGCGGGCGTTGAACTCACGCCCGATCGCCGCGATCGTCCTGGGGTGGGCGAGGAAGAGCTTGGTGCCGCGGCGGCGGCAGAGCAGCTCGTCGAGGTCGTCCGGGGTGGGCGGGCCTGAGTGGGTCTGGATCCGCTGCTTGAAGTCGGCGTTGTGGAGCAGGCCGAACTCCCGGTTGTTGATCAGCTCGTGCTCCTGGCGCTCGCGCAGCGCCTCGATGGTGAGCCTGAGCTGCTCCTCGGTCTGGTTCATCGGCCCGTTGTAGAGGTCGGCCACCCTCGTGTGGACCCGCAGAACGGTCTGTGCGACGGAGAGTTCGTACTCGCGCGGGTTGAGTTCGTAGTCGACGAAGGCACCCGGCAGCCCGACTTCGCCGGTATGGCCGGCCGACATCGCGATCTCGGCCTCTCCGTGACGGTTCTGCCGCTGCAGGGGAAGCGAGCTGAACTGCTGAACGTGGGCCTGGAGGGCCGGCGCGGCGGACAGCACGGCGGCGAAGTCGGCGCGGGACAGGGTGAGCAGGGTCCCGGCGGTCTCGGCAGTTGCAGTGCAGTCCCACCTCGCGTCGGGGTCCAGAAGGGCGTTCTCACCGAACCGGCCGCCGTCGGCGATCACGGTGACCGTGACCTCGTCGCCGTACTTGCCGACGGAGGTCTGGTTGATCCGGCCGTGGGCGATCAGGTGGATCTGCTCGGCGGGGGTACCGCGCTCGACCAACACCTCGCCGGCATGAAAGTCCCGCTGGACGCACCGGCCGGCGAGCGCGGCCAGCACCTCCACGTCTTCGAAGCCGCGCAGCAGGGCCAGTTCGCCGAGCTCTCGGGGGATCACCCGGACGTCGGCGCCGTCCTGGACGAACTCGATGCGCCCGTCGCCCACGGTGTAGCTCAGCCGGCGGTTCACCCGGTAGGTGCCGCCCCTCGTCTCCACCCAGGGGAGCATCCGCAGCAGCCAGCGAGAGGTGATCTCCTGCATCTGCGGGGCGGACTTGGTCGTGGTGGCGAGGTTGCGGGCGGCCGCGGTGCTCAGGCTGGACTGCCGGGGCGGCTCCACCTGCGGCTCCGGGCCGGTCTCAACGGTCATCGGGCGGGCTCTCCTTCGCAAGGGAGGTGATCGGCGTACGCGCGCCAACCGATGAAAGAGGAAGTAGAGGGTTGATATCGGGGAGTTCATCCCGATCCCTGAAAACAGTAACGGCCACTACGCCCAACTCGTCCCATAAGGCCGTTGGTCATACTCGATGCAGTGATCTTGCTCCGTGCGGGGTTTGTCCGGACGACCGACGGCATTCGGGCCACCTGGCCGAGAGCACGTGCCCGGTACGCTGCGTGGTCACCCGTCCTCTCTTCCGCACCCACAGCCTTACCTGACGCCCCATCAGGCAATGACCGGGTTCCGGGAGGCGAACGCGCTTGCTGCAGGACGGAGAGCCAGGGCCGAGCGCCGCGCGGGTGTGCGGCCTGTGTCAGTGCGCGCCCGACGCATCCCTCGCTCACAGGGAAGTACGACCCCCGACCAGCCCCCTGCGTGCATCGAGTGCCGGATCAGATACGTTGCGTAACAACCCCCTCCGGAAAGGGAAGGCGCCCTGATGATCCGGATCCGCACCGCACTGACCACCTTCGCGACGGCCACGCTGCTCGCCGTGCCCACGAGCCGCGCCGTAGCTGCCGAGAATGCCGAGAGAGCGGATGGCTGCGCCGCCCTCGCAGGCCGGCGCCGGCTGGGCGGAGATCGCCAACAAATGCGCTCACGAGATCCACGCCACCGTCGAGGTGGATGGCTTCGACCCGGAATGCACCCGGATCCCCGGCTACGGCGTCGGCGTCATCTCCCTCGAGCCCGGTGACGTGCCGTATTACGCCTACGAATGCTGAAGAGACGTTCCCCGTGCGGCGCCCTCGATGCAGGGCGGGGCACCACGGTTCCCGACGGTGGTCACAGCACAGCGCACGGGACTGTCCCCACTTGTCGCCCCTTCTGCCGGGGGCCCCTGCGGCGAGAGGCCGAATGGACTTTCACATGCATATCCGATCAGAGCTGGCAAGCCGGACGGGGTGCGGGGATGATGACACGGACGGTCCTGTGTGAAGGGACACCGACGTGAGGCCCGTGCCCGAAGACACCCCCGATCACGCAAGGCGGCAGCTGAGCGACGCACAGCAGTCCGAGAACCTGCGTACGTTTCTGGGTGCTGCCGCACGCCACAGTGGCGGCACGGTCACCGACCGTGTACATCTGCGGATCACCCGGGACATCGCGGAAGGATTCGCTGCTCACAGCACTCAGGGCGGGGCAACGAAGACCCAGGTGTGGGAGTGGATCACGCAACATGCGTCTCCCGCCTATTCAGTGGAGGCGTTCGAGTCCCGGTGGGAGGTCTTCGAGAGCGAGCGGCTCATTCGTCCCCACCGGTCCAAGAGGCACCAGCTGCGGCACTCCTTTCATCCGCTCGGCACGGTCTTCCTGATGATCTGCGACCGGCTGGAAAGCCGCGGCGGCATCGACGAGCTGATCGTCCTGCTGGATCGTACGCAGGAACTCCTTGACCGCGAGCACCCCGACCGTCAAGCGGTCGCCCACAACATGGTGTTCTGCCGGTGGGTGTTCCAGACATTCGCCGTGCAGCTGGAAGCTCTGGTTCTCGACGGCACGCTGAAGGAGCTGATGGAGGACCAGTGGCAGTACCACCATCAGGACCTGGACCAGCGGGTGCTGCGACTGAATCAGGCGGTGAACCACCACTTCCCGAAGGACGTCGATCTCGCCCACACAGCTGTCGCCATGGTCGAGGCCGAGCAGCAGTACGCACATTGGGCCGCACAGGCTCTGCTGCGCGTGCTGGACCGCGCCGGGACGACTCTGGACTTCGATGTCCTGTCGGCCGAGGAGTACCTGGAGGCCGCCCGGAACGCTCCGCCGGAGCAGCTCGCGGAAGCCGGTCTCGGGCTGGTCGTGGATGCCCCGCAGGTGTGGCTCGATGCCGGGGCTGTCGTGGACGCCTTGGAGGCGTTCATGCCTCGTCGTCGGGTGCGCTACCGACCCCCGGTGCCCAAGGGGTCTCCCGACCGGGATCCGTTCGGCGCGGTGGCCGAGCGAGCGGTACGTGCACGGGTACGGCGCGAGCGGGCCGCCGACCGCATGCTCCTGGAACGGATCCAGGCCGAGATGACGGAGGAGTTGCGTCGCTCCCGGTGGCCGCGGGCCGTCCGGCTCCTGGCCGACCTGATCATGCTGGACGCCGATCCCCACGCCCCGTACCGGGTGGAGATCGACACCGAGCTGGTCATCGACCGCGAGGCGTGGGTGACCCACGTCCACCCGGTCACGGTGCACCGCACAGGAACCCCGGCGGGCGCTCGGTCGCCCACCAAGGTGGCAGGCGAGCAGGGTGATGAAGAATCCTGACCCGGCTCTGATCCTCGCCGCCGCCCGGGCAGGCGGCGCGGTTGCCCCTGACCGTCTTCCGGCGAACCTTGTGGCGCAGGCCGACGAGGTGGCTCATGTCGCGGGGCGCCGTCTGGTGGAGTGCAAGTGCCCGTGGCCGGCCCCCGCCGGTGCCGTCGGCCACCCGGGCGCGCTGGGCCGTGCGCTCGTGCTGGGCTGGTCCGAGGCTCCCGTTCCCGAGGAGCTGGGCAGCTACCCCGTCGCGCGGCTCACCCCGACCCAGACGATCACCTTTGCCCTGTGCCTGGCCCAGGCGTGGCCGGACCAGCGCGTGCCCCCGTACCCTGGCCGTCCTTTCGAACAGGCCGACATCCTGGACATGGCAGGTGACATCGGTCTGGATGTGAAGTTCGCCAAGGCCGCCCTCGACGGCGAACTGCAATGGCTGTTGCTGGTCGTACGCGACGAACGCCGGCTGCGGCTGGGCCCGGCGGCGGCCGCGCTGCCGGAAACCTTCGCCGAGACCATGCGGCGCTTCCACGACCGGCTCCCGGGCCCGGACGGCGTCGCGCCGATGTGGGAGGACGAGGATGAGTGAGACACCGCTCTCCGACCACGACGAGGCACAGGTCCGGGCCGCTGTCGCAGCGGTGGAAACCGCCGACGGGCTCGTCCCCGGCGAGGCGTTTCCCGCATTGCAGAGCGATGCGCTGCGGACGGTCGTCGCCCGTCGACTGGCCGCACTCGGCCGGACGCTGCTGAGCCGCGAGCACCATGGGGTGGCGGGCTTCACCAGCGGTTACGACGACGGCGTGGCCGAGCGCCTGGCCGCCGAGGGCATCGGTGTCCTGCCCGCGGTGGACCGGGCGGTGCTGGTGTCGGTGCTGCTGCGTACCGTGGCGGCCCCCAGAGCCCGCGGTGTGCACGGCTCGGCGACCTGGCTCACGGACGGGCCCGGTACGAGCGTCGAGGAGCTGTACGCCAACCCGTACTTCACCTATGAGCAACTCCGTCCGGCGGTGCGCCGCCTCAAGGCCCGACGCTTGCTGCGGGAGGGCTTCCACCGCACCCTGCTGCCCGGCCCCGCGCTGCTGCGCCTCACCGACGCTCAGTCCACCCGGCTGTGGGAGGACCTGGTACTGGTCACCCGGCCCGACTCGATGTACGCGCAGGCCATCCGCCGGCGCCGCCGGCAGCAGCCGCAGCCCGGCGGCCGGCCCGGCTCCTTGCGCGAGACAGCACCATGATCACCGTCACTCCACCGCAAGAAGCGCGGCCCCCGCTCGATGCCCCGATGAGCCTCGGGATCATCGGTGACCGGCAGCTGCTGTGCGTCCAGACCTTCGACATCGCCCGGCACCCCTCCACTGCGGTCGGGCTCATCCCCGGCTGCTTCGTCGCCGTGTCCGGAAAGGGCCCCCGGGATGCGAACGAGTCCGGGAAGACCAGCTGGCTGGCATCCGTCGCCCTGCTCCTCGGCGACCCGGAATGGCGGATGCACAGCAGCGGTCCGGCGACCGTGGCGGACCTGCTCTTCGAACCACAGACCGCCGGGGTGGCCGCCCAGGGCTACGCCCCGGCGACCACCGGCTACATCGCGGGGCTCTTCGCCGCACCCGACGACGTCGCCGGCACCGCCCACACCGTATGGATGAAACTGTCCGCCACTTCGACCTACGTCGAGGTCCGGCATGCCCCCGGCGTTCACCTGGCCACCGCCCAGGACGACGACGAACGCCACCATCAGGCCGCCGAGATCTACCGCGGACTGCCGTCGGCGTCCTCGTTGGGAGCCACCCAGTACGCGACCGCCCTGTACGGGCCGGTCCCCCGCTGCCTCGCGTTCCTGACGTCCCGGGGGAAACGGCGCGGCGGGCCCTCTTTGCTCAAGCTCGACGCCGGATTGTTCACCCCTGCCGGGATCGGCACCGCACTGATCGAACTCACCGGCCGCGCCGCCCTCCTGGACACCGACGCCTCCCTGCGCCATGACCTGAGCCAGGCGGAGCATGAGCTGCAGACCAGCCAGGCGGAGGACAGCAGCAGTCAGGCAATCGAGGAACGAGCCCTGCGCGCCGTCACCCAGCGCGGCACCGCGCGCGAGGAGCTCGCCCGCGCGCAGGAGCTGTGGGCCCTTCACCACGCCCGCGGCCTGCTCGACGCCCTCGAGCGCGCCGAGCAGTTGCAGAGCGCGCTGGACGATCAAGCCGAGGCGCTCGCACGAGCCCGGAACGAGCGTGAGTCGGCCGAAGCCGTCCAGCACACGCTGGAGGACCCCACGCTCCTGGAACACCGGCGCGACGCAGCAGAACTCGCCAGGCAGACCGCCGAGCGGCTGCTGGATCAGGCCCACGACGACGAGTGCGGTGCACGCCACCGGCTCGCCTCGCACAACCGGGCTCTCGAAGAAGCCGAGGACAGCGCAGCCGGGGCCCGGGGGCATGTCGACGACGCTCGCCACGAGGCGCAGAATGCCCATCAGGTCACCGTCGCCTGCGAGGTCCGCCTGGCCGAGGCCGACGCGCGGCTTCAGCGCGCCCACGACGACCTCTCCCGAGCCGAAGAAGGGCGCTACGGCGCCGCCGGACGGACGATCAGCACATTGAGCACGGCGGGGATCAGCGCCAAGGGGCTGCTCGACGGGCTCGGCCTGTCCCGAGAGGAGCGCTCCGCATGGGAGCCGCGCCTGGCGCTGTACGGCGACGCCGTGTGCATCAGGGCATCCGACGTCCCCGCCGCCCGCGTGGCCCTGACCGACCTGCCCGCCGCCGTCCTGATCGCCGTCCCGCATACGGACGAACACACCGGCGACCCCGTGCGGGGCTTCCTCGACGCCCTGGCCGAGCGCATGCGTCTGGAACACAGCCCGGACACTGCGGTCGACGACCCCCTGGGCCTGTATGTGCTGGGCGGGTTCACGGAACCGTTCACCGGCCGGGCCGCCCTCGTCGACCGTCTTGGCACCGAGGTGGCACGAGCCGAGCAGGACCTCGCCGCGGCGCACCGGCTACGGGACCGGGCCGGGGAAGCCGAAGCACAGAGCGAGGAACTGGTCCGCCGCCTGGAGGCCGCCGCTCTTGCCGCTCACTTGCGGTCCCAGCGCCCCGTGCTCGAACGTGAACTCGCCGGTCTCCAGCGCAAGACCGCTGCACGCAAGCAGGCACGGGACGCCGCCGAGAACACCCTGCAGCAAGCGGTCGTGGCCCGTGCCACCCGCGCTCTCCAGCACGCTCAAGCCCAGAGTGTGATCGACAAGGCCCGGTCGGCCGAACGGCAGGCCGCCGGACAACAAGCAGCCCTCAAGAAGCAGATCACCGCTCTGGACCTCACCTACTGGCAAGAGCACGGCGGCGGCCGCGAAGCCGCCCTGCGCACCCTGCGCCGGACCACGACCTCACCCGTGGCCGCCGGCCCTCGGACCCCGCAGCCCGAACGCCGCAGCGAGAGCACCCTGCGTCAGCGAGCCGGCCGCCACCTCGACCACGCTCTTGAAGCGGTCGGTATGGACACCGACACCGGCGCCGGCGCTCCGACCACCGCGCTCCAGGACGCCCTCCGGCACCGCAACAACCTCACCGACGACAGTGGCAGCCGCCCGTTCGCCGATGCCACCGCGTTCGAGGCGCCCGCCCGCGCTCTCCGGGACTGGCTCGACCGTTTCGCCGACGCCGACACCTCGGCCGCCGATCGCATCACAGCCGAGCGCGCCCAGCGGGCCGGTCGTATCGCCTTCGGCGAGCAGAAAGTCGCCGATCTCCGCGAAAGCCTGCACATCATGCAGGGCAGCATCGCCCTGCGGCTCGAACAGGCCCTGGACGACATCGAAGACGCCCTGACCACTCTGAACCGCGACGCCGGTCTGTACGGTGCCGAACTCCGCCATGCGCTCACGCCGCCGCCCGCCCTGCAGGACGTGTGGCGCTGCGACGTCACACCGTACTGGCGGCGTAGCCCCCACGGCCCCCTGCTGCCCTACGACAACATCACCAACTCGGCGCAGGAGAAGCTGTTCTCGATCCACCTCGTACTGGCCGCGCTCCTCGCTTCACCCCAGCCACGCGGCCGCGTGCTCATCCTCGACGAACTGGGCGATTCCCTCGGCACGCACCATCGTCAAGAGGTCCTCGGAGCCCTCGCCAAGAGCACGAAGGAACACGGCATCACCGTCCTGGGCACCTGCCAGGAATCACTTCTGGACGACGCCGCCGATTACTGCGGCGAACTCCTCTACTTCACCTACCCCAGCCACACCGAGGCTCTCAACGCGCCCACCCGTATGTTCGGCTACGACGCCAACGGCGAGCGCGTCGAACTCACTATGGACGCCTTGCTGGCCGGGCGCGCCTGGTGGTGAGCCATGCGACCGGAGGGCGGAAGCTCCGAATGGACGAGCCTGTTCCAGTGGATTGGCCGAACTGCGTGTAGACCGGATAGGTGCCTGAGGCATGTAGTGGTGACGGTACCCACGTCAGAGCCACCCCTACGCACCTTGCGAGGCCCCATGACGAAAACCGTGGCGTTCCCCCAAGACCGCACCTGCCCTTACCACCCGCCCACCGACTACCCCCGGCTCCACGAGGAGCGCCCCTTGTCGCGGGTGACCCTTTGGGACGGGCGGCAGGTGTGGTTCGTCACCGGGCACGCGATCGCCCGGACACTCCTCGCGGATCAGCGTCTTTCCACCGACAGCACCCGGGACGACTTCCCACTGCCGACCGAACGGTCCGCGACCCTGCGCAGGCGCCGCCGCGCGGCGCTCCTCGGCTGGGACGACCCCGAGCACAACGCCCAGCGCCGGCTGCTGATCCCGAGCTTCAGCCTCAAGCGCGCCGAGCGACTACGGCCCCGCATCCAGGAAACCGTGGACCAGCTGCTGGACGCGATGGAAGCCCAGGGTTCGCCGGCCGAGCTGGTGAGCGCGTTCGCACTGCCGGTGCCGTCGATCGTCATCTGCGAGCTGCTGGGCGTGCCGTACGCGGACCACGAATTCTTCGAGAAGCAGTCGCGGCGGCTGCTGCGCGGACCGACGGGAGCGGACACCGAGGACGCACTGGCCCAACTGGAGGGCTACCTGGGCGACCTGATCGACCGCAAGCACCGGAAGCCCGGGGAGGGCGTGCTCGACGACCTGGCGGCGCGGAGGTTCCAGGACGGCGCCCCCGACCGGGAGGAGCTGGTGCAGCTCGCCACGATCCTGCTGGTCGCGGGGCACGAGACCACGGCGAACATGATCTCCCTGGGCACCTACACGCTGCTGCGCCACCCCGAGCGACTGGCCGAGTTGAGGGCGGACTCCGGGCTCGTGCCCACCGCCGTCGAGGAGCTGCTCCGGTTCCTGTCGATCGCGGACGGTCTGCTGCGGGTCGCGCGCGAGGACATCGACGTCGCCGGAACCGTCATCCGCGCGGGCGAAGGCGTGGTGTTCTCGACCTCCGTCATCAACAGGGACGTCACCGCCTACAGCGACCCCGACACCCTCGACTGGGCCCGCCCGGCACGCCACCACGTGGCGTTCGGCTTCGGCATCCACCAGTGCCTCGGGCAGAACCTCGCCCGCGCGGAGCTGGAGATCGCGCTCGGCACGCTGCTGCGCCGGCTGCCGGGGGTGCGGCTCGCCGCTCCTGCCGAGGAGATCCCGTTCAAGCCGGGCGACACGATCCAGGGGTTGCTCGAACTCCCCGTCACATGGTGAAAGGAGTGATGCGCATGCATGTCTCCATCGACAAAGACGTCTGCATCGGCGCCGGGCAATGCGCCCTGACGTCACCGGACGTCTTCACCCAGGACGACGACGGCTTCGGAACGGTCCTACCGGGCCGCGAGGACGTCGGTGGAACGCTGATCCGCGAAGCCGCCCGCGCCTGCCCCGTACAGGCGATCACGATCCACGACGTCGCCGGTGGGTCCGGGACATGACACCGTCCGTCCGAAGGGCGTGACGCAAGTCGGCTCCGCACCCGATCCGGCCGGTTCGTCCGTCTGTACGGCGGCACCCACGGCTTGCGCGGTGAGATCGCCCGGCGAGAACGGCCGGCGGTGACGCGCTCAGCGCTGATACGTTCCGACCAGGGTGCCGGAAGCCAGCTCCCTTCCCTTCAGAGCACGGTGCACGTCCTCGGCACCCGGGTGGTCGTGCAGCGGCAGCGGCTCGGACAGCGCGTACAGGCGGAAGAAGTAGCGGTGCGGCCCGTGCCCTGGTGGAGGCATCGGGCCTCCCCAGCCGACGCTCCCGAAGCCGTTGGGCCACGGCAGGCCCCCCTTGGGCTTGTGGCCCTCAGCCGCCCCGGTGGTCCCCGGATCGATACCGGTCACGAGCCAGTGGACGAAGGACGTCCCGGGCGCGTCCGGGTCCTCGCACAGGAGTACCAGCTCCGTGGCCTCGTGGGGCACCCCCGACCAGGTCAGGGGCGGCGAGACGTTCTCTCCCTCCCCGCTGTACCGACGGGGGATCACCGTATGGTCGTCGAACGCGCTGCTGCTGAGTTCAATTCCGCTCATGCGCGCCGCCATACCCGCAACGGCGGCACCGGCACCGGTCCACACCGCGAAACCCCCGTTCGGCCGAGCCCACCCGGCCCCCGGCAGGGTGAGCAGGCGGCAAGCGCCTCCGGTCCCCGCCCTCCCCTCATGGCGTTCCCGGGAAGCGGGAACGCCTCCGAGCGGCCGCGGGTCTTGCTTTATGCGTCCAACGGACCCATTATGTGCGTCCAACGGACGCATAGCGGAAGCGAGGCGGGGCGTGGACCAGGCGACGAGTACGCGAGAGCACCACAGGACGGGCCCGGTGGCAGGGGCCGTTCCGGGGGACGGCGACGCGGACGGGCTGCGCGGCAGTGCGTTCCTCCCGCGACAGGAGAACCTCGAACTGCCCCTGCCGCCCGTGTTCACCGACCCCGCACGGGAGCGCGAGCATCGCAAGCAGCGGCTCGCCGGCGCCTGCCGTATCTTCGGCCGCCTCGGCTTCTCCGAAGGGGTCGCGGGACACATCACCGTGCGGGACCCGGAGCACCCGGACATGTTCTGGGTCAACCCGTTCGGCATGTCCTTCCGGCACATCCGGGTCTCCGACCTGATCCTCGTGGACCACGAGGGACAGGTCCGCCACGGCCGGCGCCCGGTCAACCGGGCCGGATTCGTGATCCATTCCGCCATCCACGCCGCACGCCCCGACGTGGTCGCCGCCTGTCACGCCCACGCCGTCCACGGGAAGGCCTTCTCCAGCCTGGGACGACTGCTGGACCCGATCACCCAGGACGCGTGCGCCCTGTACGAGCAGCACACCGTCCACCGGGACGGCGCCGGTGCAGTGGTGGTCGAGGAGGAGGCCGGCCGGCAGCTCGCCGCGGGGCTGGGGCCGCACAAGGCCGTCATCCACCAGAACCACGGCATCTTCACCGTCGGCGAATCGGTCGACGAGGCGGCCTGGTGGTTCATCTCCATGGAGCGCAGTGCCCAGGCGCAGCTGCTGGCGGAGGCTGCGGGCACTCCGCACCTGATCGACCCCGAGGCCGCCCGGCACACCCGGGACCAGACCGGATTCCCGCTCGCGGGCTGGTTCTCCTTCCAGCCCCTCTGGGACGAGATCGTCCGCACAGAACCCGACCTCTTCGAGTAGGCGCCGTCCATGACACTCCGACCCGAAGCCGGACCCGCTTCCGCCCGCCCTCAGCGGGCCGACCCCTGCCCGGGCCCCGCCGAGCCCGGATCCCCCGCCTGGTGGCAGGCCCGGTACGCCGAACGCGACCGGCGCAGGCCCCGCCAGGGTGGGCTGACGCTCGACCGGATCACCGCGGGCGCGCTCGAACTGGCGGACCGTGAGGGCCTGGAGGCACTCACGATGCGCCGGCTCGGCGACCACCTGCAGGTCCGCCACACCTCCCTCTACCGGCACATCGCGAGCCGGGAGGAACTGCTGATCGAGACCGTCGACCACATGCTGGGCGAGATCCGGCTGCCCTCTCTCGACGAGGACTGGCGGGCCGGCCTGGAGCGGGGGGCCCGGGAGTTCCGCCGGGTCCTCTCGGCACACCCGGCGGTCGTCCCCCTGCTGACCACCGGTCAGTTGCTGGGCCCCAACGCCCTGCGGGCCCGTGAGCACGCCCTCGGAGAGCTCCTCGCCCACGGGTGGGAGCCGCGGTGGGCCGTCCACGTCTACCTCACGGTCACCCACTTCGTGATCGGTGCCGCAGTGCTCGACTCCGGCGGCGCGGCCCGCACCGCCGGACAGCGTGCCGCGATGGCCGAACTGTTCGCCTCCCTGTCCCCTCGCACCCACCCGGTGGTCCGCCGACACGCCGAACTGCTCAACTCGCTCGACTCCGACGCCGAGTTCGAGTTCGGCCTGCGAACGCTGCTGCACGGGCTGGGGCACCTGCACGCCGAGGAGGCCCCTGCATGACCGGCGGACGCGTCCTGCCGCCGCTGCGCCGATGGGCCGAGGGAGGCAGCGCCCTGCGGATCGGCGGTCACTCGGTCTTCGTACGCCAGGACGGGCCCGCGCACGGCGCGCCCGTCACCCTCGTCCACGGATTCCCGACCTCCTCCCACGACTGGGCCGCCGTCGTCCCGGCGCTCGCCGCAGCCGGACTCCGGGTCACCACGCTGGACCTGCTCGGCTTCGGGGAGAGCGACAAGCCCCGACGCCACCGCTACTCGGTGCTCGACCAGGCCTCGCTGGTCGAGGAGGTCTGGCGCCGGTACGGGATCGGCAGCACCGCTCTGGTCGCGCACGACTACGGGGTGAGTGTCGGCCAGGAGCTGCTGACCCGCGACCCGTCCCGGATCACGCGCATGGCCTGGCTCAACGGCGGCCTCTATCCGGATCTTCACCGCCCCGTGCCGGTCCAGCGCCTGCTGCACGGCCCGTTGGGTCCGCTGCTGGCGCCTCTCACCACGGAGCGGCGGTTCGCCGCGACCCTGCGCGCCGTGCTGGGACGGCCGATCCACGACGAGGACGTACGCGATCTGTGGGCGGCCGCGTCCCGCGCCAACGGCCACCGCCTCGCCCCGCGACTGCTGCGCTACATCGACGAGCGCCGCCGGCACGCCGCGCGCTGGACCTCGGCCCTGGAGGGCTTCCCCGGGCCCACGCTGTTCGTGTGGGGGCCGGCCGACCCCATCAGCGGGGCCCACGTACTCGCCCGGATCCGGGCGCGCATGACGGAGGCCCACGTCGTGGAGCTCGCCGGGCCGCCGGCCGTCGGGCACTACCCGCAGCTGGAGGATCCTGAGACAGTCGCTGCAGCACTCACCGGGTTCCTGGCGCCCTGAAACGGACCCGCAAGGGATCGTGGTCCTCGGCGGGTTCGGGCTGAGCAGTGCCCTCGCTTTGCGCCGTACTAGTGGGCAAGGCGAGCGCCTGCCGTTCCGGCCCAGGGAGGTCTGTCAGAAATGTCCACTCATCGCAGCACCATGGCCATGGTTTCACTCGTCGGTAGTGCCCCGTTGTTCCTCGTCGGGGTCGCTGCCGGCCCGGCGGAGGCACATGGCGCCCCGACCGATCCGATCAGCCGGGCCGTCGCGTGCAGTCGACAGGGTGGACATGCAGGCTCGGCCGCCTGCACCGCAGCCGCCGAGGCGGGTGGGAGTGCGGCGTTCGAGAAATGGGACAACATCCGTGTGGCAGATGTAGAGGGGCGTGACCGTACGAAGATCCCCGACGGGAAGATGTGCAGCGCCGGCATCGACCAGTACAAGGGCCTGGACGTCGCGCGCGCCGACTGGCCGGCCGGCACGCTCGAAGCGGGCGAGCCGTTCACTCTCACCTACGCGTCGACCATCCCGCACCGGGGCACTTTCAGCGTGTATCTCACCAAGGACGGCTACGATCCGAACACGCCGCTGTCCTGGGACGATCTGGAGAATGAGCCGTTCGTGACGGCCACCGACCCGGTACTCCATGACGGCCGCTATCGCATCAAGGGCACTCTGCCCGAGGGGCGAACCGGTCGCCATCTGATCTATACGATCTGGCGGAACACCGACACGCCCGACACGTACTACTCCTGCTCGGACATCGTCGTCACCGATGCCGGTTCCAGTGCCGGTGACGAGGGACAGGCCGACGGAAACACCGAGGACGGCCGCGGCTCGACGGACGCCGAGGGCGCACCGTCGGCCCCGGGCGTCTCCGCCGGCCGGCCCACGGCGCCGCAGCCGCCGAAGGCACCCGCCTCGTCCCAACCGGAAGCCGCCGCGAAGCCCTCGTCGAGCGCAGCCGGCTCGGGTGGCGTTCCCCTTGCCGTCACTGCTGCGGCAGCGGCGCTGGTCGCCGTGGGCGCCGTTGTCGGCGCCCACCTCCGACGCCGGTGGCGCACCCGCTGAGCGGTGTCCCCCGGGTCGCGATGGCCCCTGCGCGCCCGGTTCGGTGATCCGCAGCCGGACCGAGTGCGCCGCCCGTGCCGCATGACGCCACCCGCATGACGCCCCGACGATCTGCCCAAGTTCCGGAGCTTGGCCGCACAGCGCTGTCACCCAGGAGCAAGCCCGGCGCTGACGGGCCGGCCGTACGGACGCCGGCCCTGGCGCCGGCGTCGGTCTTCGCCGGGGTCCGGGCGCTTCCGCCGCCGTGAACCCTGGCCGGACCAGCGAACTGCGGGTCCGGCCAGGGCCTGAGCACGGCCGGCTTCATCAATGCCGGGCGGGTCCACGTCGGTTGCGCGTGCGCAGGAGCACGATACCCACGATCAGCAGCACGGCCCCGGCCGCGGAGGGCCACAGCTGAGCGCCGGTGGCGGCGAGCCCGCCCCGGCCGCCCTGCGGCTCGCCGACGGCCTGGGCTTGGCCGCCGGTCCCGCTTCCACTACCGGCCTGAGGCTCGCCTCCGGTGCCGGGCGGCGGGGTGTTCCCACCGGTCTCCGGCGTGGCCTCCGTACCGGACGTGCCCTTGCCCGACCCGGTCGGCACCCCGGGCTTTTGCGCATCGCCCTTCGTGTACGGCTTGGCCTGGCCGCCAGTTGTACCCGCACCCGAATCGGTCGAGCCCTCCGGCTTCTGCACCTCACCCGGGGCATCCGGCTCAGCCTGCCCACCGGACGTCCCGGCGACCGGCCCGGCCCCGGGCTTCTCCCCGTTGCCGGCCGACGGGTCCGCAGGCTTCGCGGGCTCAACCGGATCACTGGGCTCAGCGGGCCGGCCGGGGTCCCCGGGCGCTTCGGGCTCCCCGGGCTCCGCCGGATCGCCGGGGTCCGCGGGGTTCCCGGGCTCACCGGGGTCCGCCGGTTCAGCGGGGTCCGCAGGGTCACCCGGGTTCCCGGGTTCGCTGGGCTCAGCGGGTTCCGCAGGGCCGTCGGGCCCGCACTCACGCCCGTCGTTGATGCAGTCCACCAGCTCCCGCATGAGGCGGTCGTCGAAGACGTTGATGAAATCGCCATGGTCGGTGACCGGCTTGTGCAGCTGCTCCGGGAAGGAGTCGACCGCGAAGACGCTCGGGTTGTCCCCACCGAAGGCCGGGGGCGGAACGTCGTAGACGATGCGCTGCACCAGCTGCGGAATGGCCCGGAAACCGTTCTGGCAGCGGCCGTTCTCATCCGCGAAGGCGACATGGGTGCGGTGATTGGCGCTGTCGGTGTTCTGACCGTCCCAGCAGCTCTGGAACTTGAACGTCCGTACGACCTTGCTGCCCTGCGGGCAGACCGGGTACTTGTCCTTCAGCTGACGGTCCTCGAATCCGGTGCAGCTCCAGGACGCGTTGGCGTTCGCGTTGCCGTTGACGAACGCCTTGGCGTCACCTGTGATGATCCGCAGGAATCGCGGCATAGCCGTGACCTTGGAGACCGGACTTCCCACGAAGTTCAGCGTGACCTGGGCCGGCGTCAGGATCCTTCCGACGTTCTTGTCCTTGCCGCCGCCGTCGGCCTGGGCATCGTTCTCGTCCTGTCCGTTCTGCAGTCGCAGGACCGGCCAGTAGTAGGTCGATCTGTCGCCCTGGTCACGGCAGGTGGTGGCTCCGTCGGCGAGATCGTCGTCGCTCGCGAACGCGTCGTTCGCCTGGTTGCCCACGTAGTCGTGCATGTGGTGCGCCCCGTTGCTCACACCGGGGGCGACGATCACGTTGTCCGGGTTGAACTTGCCGTTCTCGTTCCGGCCGCAGTCCGTGGCGAAGGTGCCGCGCGAGGCGTCGGCGAGTTCGCGGGGGCTTCGCACATTCGGCTGGACGGACGCGATGTCGACGAAGTCGGACGCCTCGGGGCCGTTCCCGGCCTGACCGGCGCTGCCCTGGTCGCCGTCACCGTTGCCGTTGCCGTTGTTCTGGCCACCGTCGGCGTCGTTCTGTCCGTCGCCCTGGTCCTGGCCCTGGCCGTTGCCCTCACCGCCGCCGGCGCCGTCCGCGTCATCCACCTGCAGGGTGCACGGGGCCATCGCCTCCAGTCCCTGTGGGCGCTCCCCGGCCACACGGCCGATGGCTGTGGCGATGCGGTCGATGCTCGCGGTGCGCTTGTTCTTCAGCGGTTCGAGGACGGCGTTCTCAGCGAACTGCGGATCGCGCTCGACCTGTTCCTTCTGATCGACGAACCGCTCGTACGCCTCGGTGATCTGGCTGTCCAGCACGGCCAGTTCGCGGTCGACCTCCGGCCTCGCCGCATCCGGCACCTCGGAGAGCCCGTTCGCGACCTCCGGGCACTTGATGGTGGAGGGTCCGGCACCGAGTGTCTGTGTCTGCTCGTTCCCGCCGTCGGACCTGAGCCCCCATCCCTCGCCGGCCGCAGCGTAGGAGTTGACCGCAATCAGTCCACCCCCGCCCAGCATCAGCGCGACCGAGGCAGCGACCATTCTTCTGCCGCTCTTCGAGCGTCTTCGTGAGGTGCGTGTCAAGAGAACTCCTGTGCGTCGTTGCCGTGAAGGCAGTGGGGGCTGCGCCGTGATACATACGGAGGCGGCCCCTGGCGTGTTCAACACACACGGCAATTCATAGAAACCTCCAGTCATGGGCGGCTGAGGAGGCGTCAGAAGGCAGCCCTGAGCGGTCGACGACAGGGAGCCGGATCGAGCACGACGCATGTGCCGAACACGTCGTCGGAGTCCCCATACCAGCCGGGCGAGGAGGTCAAGGCCTTCATCATCCAGCGGTCCGCGGGCTGCCGGGCCCGGTCGACCGGGCCCGTACCGAGCCGCGTGAGCGCGTCACGCCGTGGGCCCGGCTGCGTACGGGCCGGCTTGCGCACCGCGGTTGGGGCGGGCTGCGTCCGGCTCCGCGCCCCGCCCGCCCCCCGGCGCAGGCACCGGTGTCGCTTCGATCACCATCACAGCGAGGTCGTCGTCGATCGGACTGGTGTCGAAGTCGTGCGCGGCCTGCCGCACCCGCTCCGCCACGGCCTTCGCACCCATTCCGACGCACCCGCGCAACACCTCGGCCAACCCGTCGGCATCGTCCAACTGGCGGTTTCCCCGTCGGCGTTCGGTCACGCCGTCGGTCACGCACAGCAGCGTCTCGCCCGGGGCGAGGTGGAAGGAGTTGGCGCGGAACTCCGCGCTCTCGGAGACCCCCAGCAACAACTGCGGGTCCGCGGCCGGCGCCACGTCGCCGTCGGCCGACAGCAGCAGTGGCAGCGGGTGCCCGGCACTGGCGATCGTGCAGCGCGCGCCGCCCTCCACCGGGTCGGGTTCCAGCTCCCCGTAGAGCAGGCTCAGGAAGCGTGGCCCCGCCTGCTCGCCGCCGAGTGCGACGGCTTCCACGCTCTCCTCCGTCAGTGCGATGTTCAACCTGCCGAGAAGTGATTCGACGCCGTGCCCCTCGCGGGCCAGCAGGCGCACCAGGTGCCGGGCGAGGCCGGTGACGGACATCGCCTCCACACCGTGGCCCATGACATCGCCGAGCAGGAAGCACCAGCGGCGGTCTGCGAGGTCTCCCATCGGGAAGAGGTCGTAGAAGTCGCCGCCGACCGTCTGGCCCTCGCCTCGCGGCTCGTAGACGATCGCCGTGTCGATGCCCGGGATCTCGGCGAGGGATCCGGGCAGCTGCCGGCGCTGGAGCGCCCGGCTGATGGTGGCCTGCTTGGTGTAGTGGCGGGCCGTGGCGACGGCGTGGGCCACGCGCCGGGCCACGTCTTCCGCGAGCCGTACGAGGCCGTCGGTCATCTGCGACACTCCCTTGCGCCCCAGCAACACCGCGCCGTGGCAGCAACCGCTCGCGACGAGGGGAAAGAGCAGCGCAGCGCCGCCCGCGCCGGCGGCGTCCGCGTTCTGCGGCCAGGGCCAGGGAATGCCGGTCGTGGGGAGCCGGGCGGGCGGCGGGTCGTTCTCGAGCGCCTTGCGCAGTGCGCCGATGCACCGCTCGTCCGTGTGCCAGACGCGGGAGAGCCGCATGGTGCCGGACTCGGTGGTCAGCCACACCCCGCACCAGTCGGCGAGCCTGGGCACCAGGAGCTGTCCCGCGATCGCGGCGACCATGTCCTCGTCCAGCTGCCCGGCGAGGAGTTCTCCGGCCTCGGCGAGGAACGTGGGCCCGCCGCGGTCGACCCATTCGGCGGTGCGGCCCGGACGGGGGCGGGGCCGGGAGGGAGGGAGTATGCCGGGGGCCCGCGGCTCGCGCTGGAGCGCGTCCTCGGCGGTGTCGTCGAAGGTGCTGCCGGTGGAGGCGTTGACGGGGCCGTCGGGCTCCGGCGTGCTGCGAGCGGTCTCCAGCCGGAACCACACGGACTTCTCGGTGCGCCGGTAGATCACCCCCCACGATTCGGCCAGTGCGCGCACGAGCTGGAAGCCACGGCCGCGGCCCTCGCGCCATGCGTCCCTCCCGCCGCGTACCGCGCGGGAGGGATTGTGGTCCACCACCTCGACGACGACGCCCGAGGGCGCGGGTCCATCCGCTGCGGAGGGGGCGAGGGGGCGGGGTCCGGACTCGAGACTGCACGCGACCTCGACGTCCGTGCCGGCGTACATGATCGCGTTGGTGACCAGTTCGCTGACGAGAAGCACGGCGTCGTCGACGAGCCGGTCGGTGATCACCGGCGGCCGGGGCGCGGAGGGCCCGGAGGGCGCCTGCGAGCCCCATTCGGCGAGTGCGGCGCGCACGAACTTTCGCGCAGCAGAAGCCGCCATCTCGTTCGCGGGGAGCCTCATCCGCGAAACGGACTCTCGTGGGTAAAGGGAGGACGGCCCCACGTGCGGCCCCTGGATCACTTCGACATTCAGAGCACCCAATGTAACCTAATAAAGCGATCAAGATGCCCATATGTACGGATTTCTGCGAATGGGGTGCTCATGGCACTCGACCCGGCCGCACCCGATTCCGTCTTCCCCGCCACCTCGTCCGGGGAATTCGAAAAATCACCTGACCGCACAGGCCAACCGACCTCCGCCCCCGATGGGCAGTGGGTGCGCCCGGCCGAATTGCGCCCATTGCTCGCAGCGATGAACTCTCTGTGTGACGGCGATTTCACCGTACGTGTGGAGGGATCGCACGAGGGCCCGCTCGCCGAGATGGCGGGAGTCTTCAACCAGATCGTCGCGCGGAACGCGCATCTGGCCTCGGAACTTCAGCGGGTGCGCCGCGAAGTGGTCCGGCAGGGCCGGCTGGACGAGCGGATCGCGGCGAGCCCCGGACAGGGCGCCTGGACCACCAGCGTGGACGCCACCAATTCCCTGCTCGAAGCGCTGGTCGTACCGGTCGGGAACGCGACGCGCGTGCTGGACGCGGTCGCGGACGGCGATCTGACCCAGCGGGTCGAGCTGCACCACGAGACCCGCCAGCTCCGCGGCGACCTGCGACGTCTGGGGCGCGGCGTGAACCGGATGGTGGACCAGCTGTCGCTGTTCACCGGCGAGGTGACCCGGGTCGCCCGTGAGGTCGGCACCGAGGGCCGACTGGGCGGGCGCGCCAAGGTGCAGGGCCTGTCGGGCGACTGGCGTGACGTGACGGAGGCCGTCAACACGATGGCCTCGCGGCTGACGGCGCAGGTCCGCGACATCGCGGTCGTGACCACCGCGGTGGCGCGCGGCGATCTGACCCAGCAGGTGACGGTCGAGGCGACCGGCGAGCTGCTGGAGCTGAAGCTCACCGTGAACACGATGGTCGACCAGCTGCGGGCGTTCGCCGACGAGGTGACCCGGGTGTCCCGCGAGGTCGGCACCGAGGGGCAGCTGGGCGGCCGGGCCCAGGTACCGGGCGTCTCCGGGGTGTGGAAGGACCTGACCGACAACGTCAACTTCATGGCCTCGAACCTGACCTCCCAGGTACGCAACATCGCCCAGGTGACCACGGCCGTCGCCAACGGCGATCTGAGCCAGAAGATCACGGTCGACGCACGCGGCGAGATCCTGCAGCTCAAGAGCACCGTGAACACGATGGTCGACCAGCTGTCCGCGTTCGCCGACGAAGTCACCCGCGTCGCCCGCGACGTCGGCACCGAAGGCCGGCTCGGCGGCCGCGCCCAGGTCCGCGGCGTCTCCGGCGTCTGGAAGGACCTCACCGACAACGTCAACTTCATGGCCGACAACCTCACCTCCCAGGTACGCAACATCGCCCAGGTCGCCACCGCCGTCGCCCAGGGCAACCTCAGCAAGACGATCACCGTGGAGGCTAAGGGCGAGATCCTGGAGCTGAAGTCGACGATCAACACGATGGTCGACCAGTTGTCCGCGTTCGCCGACGAAGTCACCCGCGTCGCCCGCGAGGTCGGCACCGAGGGGAACCTGGGCGGCCAGGCGCAGGTCCGCGGCGTCTCGGGCGTCTGGAAGGAGCTGACCGACAACGTCAACTTCATGGCGTTGAACCTGACTTCCCAAGTACGCAACATCGCGCAGGTGACCACGGCCGTCGCCGACGGTGACCTGTCGAAGAAGATCACGGTCGACGCACGCGGCGAGATCCTGGAACTGAAGGACACCATCAACACGATGGTCGACCAGCTGCGGGCGTTCGCCGACGAAGTCACCCGCGTCGCCCGCGAGGTCGGCACCGAAGGCCGGCTCGGCGGCCGCGCCCAGGTCCGCGGCGTCTCCGGCGTCTGGAAAGACCTCACCGACAACGTCAACTTCATGGCCGACAACCTCACCTCCCAGGTACGCAACATCGCCCAGGTCGCCACCGCCGTCGCCCAGGGCGACCTGTCGAAGAAGATCGACGTCGACGCACGCGGCGAGATCCTGGAACTGAAGACGACCATCAACACGATGGTGGACACACTGTCCTCGTTCGCCTCCGAGGTCACCCGCGTCGCCCGCGAGGTCGGCAGCGAAGGGCAGCTGGGCGGCCAGGCCCGCGTCGAGGGCGTCTACGGGACGTGGAAGCGGCTCACCACGAACGTCAACGAGCTGGCCCTGAACCTGACCACCCAGGTGCGCGCCATCGCCGAGGTGGCCAGCGCGGTCACCCAGGGCGACATGTCCCGCTCCATCGCGGTCGAGGCGCAGGGCGAGGTCGCCGAGCTGAAGAACAACGTCAACCTCATGGTGGCCAACCTCCGCGAGACCACCCGTGCCAAGGACTGGCTCGAGTCCAACCTCACCCGTATGGCCGCTCTGATGCAGGGCCACCGCGACCTGGTGGAGGTCGCCGACCTGATCCTGCGCGAGCTGACGCCGCTGGTGAACGCGCAGTTCGGCGCGTTCTTCCTGTCCGAGGCCGGTGCACTGCCCGGCGCGGGCCTGGAATTCATCGCCGGGTACGGCACCGACCAGGCCGGCGGCCGCGGACCGCTCCCCGGAACCGGCACCCCGGGCCGCGGCCTCATCGCCCAGGCCGCCCAGGAGAAGCAGCGCATCATCATCACGGACGCCCCGCCGGACTACATCACCATCAACTCCGGGCTCGGCTCGGCGCTCCCGCACAGCGTCGTGATCCTGCCGATCCTCTTCGAGGACAAGGTACTCGGAGTGATCGAGCTGGCCTCGCTCAGCAGGTTCAGCGACGTACACCTGGCCTTCATCGACCAGTTCGCCAACACCATCGGTGTGTCGATCAACACCATCATCGCCAACTCCCGTACGGAGTCGCTGCTGTCGGAGTCGCAGCGGCTCACCGCCGAGCTGCGGATGCGCTCCGACGAGCTGCAGCGCTCCAATGCCGAGCTGGAGGAGAAGGCGGCGCTGCTCGCGACCGCCTCGCAGTACAAGTCGGAGTTCCTGGCGAACATGTCGCACGAGCTGCGCACTCCGCTCAACTCGCTGCTGATCCTGGCGCGGCTCCTCGCCGACAACCCCGACAGTCATCTGTCCGAGCAGGAAGTGCAGTTCGCCGCCACCATCCACCGCGCGGGATCCGACCTGCTCCAGCTGATCAGCGACATCCTCGACCTGTCCAAGATCGAGGCGGGCCGGATGGACGTGCACCCGAAGCAGCTGCCGCTGAACAAGCTGCTCGACTACGTGCACGCCACGTTCCACCCGCTGACCGTGGACCGCGGGCTGAGCTTCGAGATCGCGGTGGCCGACGACGTGCCACGGGAGCTGTTCTCCGACGAACAGCGGCTCCAGCAGATCCTGCGCAATCTGCTGTCCAACGCGGTGAAGTTCACCACCTCCGGTGGCGTGGAGCTCCGTGTCGACCGGGTGTCGGGGGAACGCTTCGAGGAGGAGACGCTGAAGAGGGCGGAGGACGTCGTCGCCTTCTCGGTCAAGGACACCGGAATCGGCATTCCGCCCGAGAAGCTTCCGGTGGTCTTCGAAGCGTTCCAGCAGTCCGACGGCACCACCAGCCGCAAGTACGGCGGTACGGGTCTCGGCCTGTCCATCAGCCGGGAGATCGCCGGGATGCTCGGCGGCCGGATCGTCGCCGAGAGCGAGCTGGGGGTCGGCTCCCGGTTCACCCTCTACATTCCGGCACGCTACCCCGGCGCCGCGGCCACGCCGGAAGCGGCGGCACTGCGGGTCACGGGCCCCCCTGCCACTCCCCCCGAGCTCGAATCTGCCCCGGCTGCCGCGGCTGCCCCGGCTCCTCCTCCGCCCACGCTCCCCATGCGGCCCACGCTCCCCATGCAGCCGGAGCCGGAGCGGGCCGCCGCCGACTATGGGCCGGACACCGTGATCGGCAGTCCGGACAGTCTGGTCGGCTGGGGCACCGTGGCGCCCGCGGAGGTCCGGGAGGACGCCTGGCCGGATACGACACGGCTCAAGGAGTGGCTGAGCGGACGCCCCGGCCGGGTGCTGGCCGGACGCCTCATCCTCATCGTCGACGACGACATCCGTAACGTCTTCGCGCTCACACATGTGCTGGGCCGCGTCGGTATCACGGTGAAGTACGCGGAGAACGGCCGCGAGGGCCTCGAGGTTCTGCAGCGGTTCCCCGATGTGTCGCTGGTCCTGATGGACATCATGATGCCCGAGATGGATGGCTACGAGACGATGCGAGCCATCCGCGGCACCCCCCGCCTCGCCCATCTGCCGATCATCGCGCTGACCGCCAAGGCCATGCCGGGAGACCGCGCCAAGGCGATCGACAGCGGCGCCTCCGACTACGTACCCAAGCCCGTGGACATCGACCACCTGCTGTCGGTCATCTGCGACCTGCTCGACCCGCAGGGCGCGCCCTCGGCGCCGAAGCCGGATCCGGCGCGCGAACCTGAGCAGGTGCAGGTGCAGCATCCCCGTCCGGAAACCGCCGAGGCACGGACCACGATCGCCGAAGCCGAAGGTCGTGGCGATGACCATGACGATGACGAGAATCGCCGAGGCAGAGGCCATGACCACCACCGCCCCTGACAAGTGCAGCATCCTCCTCGTCGACGACATGGAGGAGAACCTCATCGCGCTGGAGGCCGTACTCGGCCCCCTCCACCAGCAGTTGGTACGCGCCTCCTCCGGGGAGGAGGCGCTGAAGGCGATGCTGCGCCAGGACTTCGCCGTCGTACTGCTCGACGTCCTGATGCCCGGCATGGACGGCTTCGAGACCGCCGCCAACATCAAGCGCCTCGACCAGACCAAGGACGTGCCCATCATCCTGCTGACCGGGACCGACGCCGACACGGACTACGCCTACCGGGGGTACGCGATCGGCGCCGCCGACTTCCTCACCAAGCCGTTCGACCCCTGGGTGCTGCGCACCAAAGTGAGCGTCTTCCTGGACCTGGACCGCAAGAACCGCCAGCTGGCGATGCAGGCAGAGCAGTTGCGGCGGCTTCTGGTGACCGACCGGACGCCCGTGGAGGCGGCGGGACCGGACGACCGGCTGGCGGAGATCGCCGAAGAGCTCGCCCAGATCGAGCTGCAACTGCGCAACGCGCAGGGCCCCGAGGCGGCCGGGCTCGCGAAGCGCACGGCCAAGCTGCGACGTGCGGTGAACAGCCTGCGGGTGCGGCACGTGGCCTGAACCATGTAGCGAATGTGCTGGTCACAGCCACTCGTTGATGGCCACGACGAGGACGGCCGCTTCGTGGCGGACGGCGAGTTTCCCGTAGCGAGTGGCAACCGCCCGGTGTCTCTTGCGGCGATTGATGACGCACTCGGCCGCATGGTGGCGCTCATGCCCCGCCGTACGACGGGCCCCTGACATCGGGCGTCGACGCGGATGCGCCGACCGCTCGGGCGTAGGCTTCGCTCAGCACGACGCGGCGGGGGGCGGGAGCACATGACGGCTGAGACGGCACAGAGGTGGGGGTCGACCCTCGATTCGGTCGTGGTGTACGCGCAGGGCGCGCTCTGCCGCCGCCTGGCCCGGGGCAGCGTGCCGCCGGACGGCCGGGTGAGGGTGACGGGACTGCCCCGCTCGCTGGACCCCGGCTCACTGCGGGCCTGTGTCCTTCGCACCCCCGAGGTGCGCGTCACCGCGGCCCGGGTGGAGGTCGAGGCCGAGCCTCTCGGCCCCGGCACGCCCGACGACTTGCGACGCGAGGTGGATCGGCTGCGCGACGAGTACGCGGCGGCGCAGGGACGCCGGGACCGGCAGCTGAGCCTGATCGAGGAGGTCAGGGCCCTGCACCCGGTCCCGCCGGCTCGCAGGCGCGACGACCCGCACCGCCGCACCCCGGTCGACGCGTGGCTGATGCTCGCCGACTTCGTCGACGAGCGGCTGACAGGACTGCATATGCGCCTCACCGAGCTGGAGGAGGCCCTGCGCCGCGTCGAGCACGAGCTCACCGTCGCCGCGGACAAGCTCGCCCGCGCCTCCACCGACGCACCGTCGGCGCACGTGGAGACCACGGTCTCCGCGGTCCTGACCCTCGACGGCACCAGTGACGCGGAAGTGGAGCTGGAGCTGGAGTACGGGGTGCCGGGCGCCGTCTGGGTGCCCGCCTACCGTCTCACCCAGCGTCAGGGCGACGGCAGCGGCCGTCTGGTGCTGCGCGCTTCGGTCGCCCAGCGCACCGGCGAGGACTGGACCGGCGTGCGCATCGCCTTGGCCACCGCCGACCTGCGGCGCCGCACCGACCTGCCGAGGCTCCGCTCGATCCGGATCGGACGCCGTCAGCCCGCCCCCACACCTTCCGGCTGGCGCGAGCCTCCGGCGGGGCTCGCCGACCTGTTCGCCGGGTACGACTCGGCAGGCCCTCGCCCTGCCACGACCGCGGCACCAGCGGTTGTCGGCGCCGGCTCCGCGCCCGTGGCTGCCGCGGGCGGTTCCGCGGCCGGCCCCGTTCCGCCACTGCCACCGCCACCGCCACCGCCACCGCCACCGCCACCGCAGGCCTACGGCGGGCCGCCCGTTGCGATCCCGGTGCCCGGTGGCGCACCCGGCGCCTCCCCTGAGGTCTTCGCCGACGGGACGACCGATCCAGCGCGGCGGGCCCGGTCGCGACCCGCCGGCAGGCCGGGTACCGGCGGCAGGTCTTTCGCGGTCCCCGCCGCCATGGCACCCGCGGCTCCTGGCAGTGCAGCGCCGCCACCACTTCCGGCACCTGCGGCTCCTGGCAGTGCAGCGCCGCCACCACTTCCGGCACCTGCGGCTCCTGGCAGTGCTGCGCCGCCACCGCTTCCGGCACCTGCAGCCGGTCCGCCGCAGCCGAGCGGCGCCGAACTCGACTACGCCGCCCTCGTCCTGTGCGGCCCCGACGAGCAGGGCGGTCGCAGAGGCCGGCTGTTTCCCCGGTCTCCTTGCGACCCGGTGGCTGCCGAGTACCGCCGCCGCGCCGAAGCGGTGGCCGCACTGCCGCTTCCCGGACACGCCGTGCGGCCCCGTGAGTCGGCGGACTCCTTCGACCACCGCTTCGATGCCGCCGCGCGGGCCGACATTCCGTCGGACGGCACCTGGCACACCATCACCGTCGGCGAGATCCCGGTCGGCCTGCGCACCGAGTACGTGTGCGTGCCGTCCGTGGAGCAGACCGTGTACGCGACGTTGGTGCTCTCCAATGCCACCGACCAGGCTCTGCTGGCCGGCCCGGTGGAGGTCACCATCGGCGACGACTTCCTGCTGACCGCCGCACTGCCCACGCTGGCCCCCGGCGGTGTCCGCCGGGTGGGGCTCGGGCCGGCCGAGGGCATCCGGGTCACCCGCCGTACGAACCTCCACGAGTCGACCGCGGGCCTGCGCAACAACACCACTGTGCTGGACCACCGCGTCCATGTGGAGCTGGCCAACCGGCTCGCGAGGCCCGTCATGGTCGAGGTGCACGAGCGGGTCCCGGTCACCTACGAACCCGAGGTCCGGGTCGAGGAACGAGCCGACTGGACGGCACCCGAGGACGACGCGGGGCCCGGACACCATGCCCCGGGCACCCGCGTCTGGCGGGTGGACCTGCCCGCCGGCGGCACCGCCGCCCTCGACGGCGGCTACGAGATCCGCATCCCGGCCGGCAAGACTCTGGTCGGCGGCAACCGCAGGAGCTGACACACGCCATGTCCACGGCCCCGAAGCCGATCGCCCTTCCCGTCACCGCCGTCACCTGCCTGGAGGATCGCGCCCACATCGAGCGCGCCGTCGTGCTCGACCTGGAGGCCGGGGTGCAGCGGCTGCGTCTCGGGCCGGTCAGTGCGCTGGCCGTCGACCGTACCCTTCACGCCGAGCTGGCCGCCGATCACCCCGCGACCGTGCTCGATGTGCGGATCGTCCGCAGCTGGACGCCGCGCGGGCCGCTGCCGTCGACCGACGACGACTCGGCGCTGCGCCACCGCGTGCACACCCTCGAAGAGGAGCGGCTCGTCCTAGGGCAGCAACGCGATCGGCTGCATGCCCGCCTCGACCTGCTCGGCCGTCTCGCCGCCGATCTGCTGCGGGAGATCGGCGAAGGAGCCGGCTCCGGGGAGACCGAAGGGCCCCGATGGGCCCGCGAACTGGACCGGGTGGACGAGGAGCGCGACTCGTGCGGCGAGCAACTCCGCACGATCGAGGCCCGGCTGGCCGCCCTCGCCCCCGAACTCGTTGAGGTCCAGCAAGCCATGGATCTCTCCGAGGCGGAGCCCGCCCAGCTGGTCGGCCATATCGAGCTGACGGTGGAGGCCGCTGTCGCCGGGCCGGCCGGGCTGCGCCTGAGCCACCTCACCCCGTGTGCGCTCTGGCGGCCCGCCTACCGGGCCGTGCTCGACGGGGACTCCCTGACGCTGGAGACCGACGCGATGGTCTGGCAGCGCACCGGCGAGGACTGGTCGGACGTACGCCTGACGTTGTCGACGGCACGGTCGGCGCTGGCCACCGATCCCCCGCGGCTGGGCGAGGACCGGCTGACGCTCAAGGACCGCTCCGCTGCGGAGCGCCGCACGGTCGACGTCGAGCTGCGCGAGGAGGAGATCGGCGACCTCGGCCCCGCCACCGTGCTGGGCCTGCCAGGGGTGGACGACGGCGGCGAGGCGCGGGTGCTGAGCTCCCCCGCGCCGGTCGCCGTGCCCGGAGACGGCCGCGCTCACCGGGTGCCGCTCTCCGTCTTCACCGCGGCCGCGAGCAGCGAGTACGCCTGCTCACCCGAGCTGTCTCCACTGGTCACCCAGGTGGTGCGGTTCGACAACCTGTCCGGCCATGCGCTGCTCGCCGGGCCGGTGGACCTGGTCCGCGGCAGCGGATTCGCCGGCCGCGGCACGCTGGACTTCAGCGCGCCCGGCGCTCCCGTCGAGCTCGCCTTCGGCAGCTGCGACGACTATCGGGTTGTCCGGTACGCCGAGGAGTCCCGCGACTCCGCCGGAATCACCCAGCGTACCGTGGTCACCCGCACGGTACGGCTGCACCTGTCCCGGTTCTCTGCTCCCGGAGAGCACGACGAACGGGTGGTCGTCCTGCGGGAGCGGATGCCGGTCTCCGAGGTCTCGGCGGTGAAAACACGCCTGTGCAAGGAAGCCTGCTCCCCGGTGCCCGACGTGGTCGACGCCGAAGGCATCGCCGCCTGGGACATCAGCCTCCCACCCGGCAGCCGCCGCACGGTCACCCTGGTCTACGAGCTGTCGGCGAACGCCAAAGTCGCCGGGCTCTGAGCTCGGAAGGGGGCGCTGGCCCGGGCCGTGCGCCCCTTCGCGCCGGTGTTCTCGGGGCTGCGTCAGCTGCACCGCAGTCGACAACGGGGTGCTGCCATGCGCGAGTTCCTCGATCTCCGTGCCTCCTCCATGCCTCACAACGAGTCGTCCGGCCGGCGCCCCCTCAGGGAGCCCACGACACCGAGCCCTCTATTACCTCCCAGGCCGGCGTATTACTTTTCGCTTCCGCTTCTCACGTCAGCGGGGCGAGCACGATGATAAGAAAAAGCCGCGTGCTCTCACATGGTTCAGAGGCCGGGGAGTCGTCAACCATTGTGCCGGCGTCAGGCCTCGAACGACTTTGGGCTTTTGAGTTCTTGTTGCAGGGGGTGCCCTGCGTGTTCTCGTAGCGGTGCGGTCTGCGGTGCGCGACCATACGGACGCCGACACAGGCACAGTCATGAGCAGGCATTCAGCAGAAGGAAACACCAAGACAGGAAGAAGGACGGACGTGTCCGGCAGCGAAAGCGAGAACCCAGCAATCCCCTCCCCGGCCCCCACGCCGACTCGCCCCAAAACGAACCGGGACTGGTGGCCGAATCAGCTGGACCTTCAGGTTCTCCACCAGCACTCGCCTCAGTCCAATCCGATGGGTGAGGACTTCAACTACGCAGAAGAGTTCACGACCCTCGACCTCGACGCGCTGAAGCAGGACGTCTTCGAGGTGATGACGACGTCGCAGGACTGGTGGCCTGCCGACTACGGCCACTACGGGCCGCTTTTCATCCGGATGAGTTGGCATGCCGCGGGAACGTACCGTATCGCCGATGGCCGGGGCGGTGGCGGCTCCGGCGCTCAGCGCTTCGCCCCCCTCAACAGCTGGCCGGACAACGCAAGCCTCGACAAGGCGCGCCGTTTGCTCTGGCCGGTCAAGCAGAAGTACGGCCGCAAAATCTCCTGGGCCGATCTTCTGGTCTTCGCCGGCAACTGTGCCATGGAATCGATGGGGTTCAAGACGTTCGGGTTCGGCTTCGGGCGAGAGGACATCTGGGAACCCGAGGAAATCTTCTGGGGGCCGGAGGACACATGGCTCGGAGATGAGCGCTACAGCGGCGACAGGAATCTCGCCGGTCCTTTCGGTGCCGTGCAGATGGGACTGATCTACGTCAATCCGGAGGGGCCCAACGGCAATCCGGATCCGATGGCTGCCGCCAGGGACATTCGCGAGACGTTCGGGCGTATGGCGATGAATGATGAGGAGACGGTTGCGCTCATCGTCGGCGGCCATACGTTCGGCAAGTGTCACGGTGCGGTCGATGCCGAGTACATCGGCCCGGAACCCGAGGCCAGCCCCATCGAGCAGCAGGGCCTCGGCTGGAGGAACGCGTACGGCAGCGGCAAAGGCGCGGACGCGCTCACCAGTGGGCTCGAGGGCGCATGGACCACCGAGCCGACGAGGTGGGACAACGGGTACCTGGACAACCTGTTCGGGTACGACTGGGAGCTGACGACGAGCCCCGCCGGTGCGAAGCAGTGGACCCCCAAGGATCCCTCGGCCAGGGGCACCGTGCCTGATGCTCACGATGCGTCGAAGCGGCACGCTCCCATGATGCTGACGACGGATCTGTCGCTGAAGTTGGACCCGGTCTACGGGCCGATCGCGAAGAGCTTCCACGAGAACCCGGACAAGCTCGCGGTAGCGTTCGCCAAGGCGTGGTACAAGCTGCTGCACCGCGACATGGGACCCCTCTCGCGTTACCTCGGCCCGTGGATTCCCGAGCCGCAGCTGTGGCAGGACCCCGTCCCCGAGGTCGATCACGAACTCGTCACGGACGAGGACGTCGCCGCCCTCAAGGGCAGGATCCTCGCCTCGGGACTGTCCGTCTCCCAGCTGGCCACCACCGCTTGGGCGGCGGCGGCGAGCTTCCGCGGCACCGACAAGCGTGGTGGGGCCAACGGGGCGCGGATTCGGCTCGCGCCGCAAAGGGACTGGGAGGTCAACGACCTGCCCGAGGTGGCTGAGGTGCTGCAGACCCTTGAGCGGATCCAGCAGGACTTCAACGGTTCACAGGCCGGCGGAACGAAGGTTTCACTCGCCGACCTGATCGTCCTGGGCGGGTGCGCGGCCGTCGAGCAAGCTGCGAAGAACGCCGGGCACGACATCACAGTCCCGTTCGCACCGGGGCGCACGGACGCCTCGCAGGAGCAGACGGACGTGGAGTCGTTCGCCGTGCTCGAACCCAGGGCGGACGCGTTCCGCAACTACCTCCGGGCGGGAGAGAAGCTGTCGCCGGAGACTCTCCTCCTGGACCGCGCCAACCTGTTGACACTGACCGCTCCCGAGATGACGGTTCTGATCGGCGGCATGCGGGCCCTGAACACCGGCTTGGGACGATCCCCGCACGGCGTGTTCACCCACCGGCCGGAGACATTGACCAACGACTTCTTCGTCAACCTGCTCGACATGGGCACGGAGTGGAAGGCGTCGGCTTCGGACGAGAACGTGTTCGAAGGCCGGGATGGCGCCACGGGCGAGGTCAGGTGGACCGCCACCGCCGTCGACCTCATCTTCGGTTCGCACTCCCAGCTCCGTGCCGTCTCGGAGGTGTACGCGTCCGAGGACGCGGGAGAGAAGTTCACGCGCGACTTCGTGGCAGCGTGGGACAAGGTGATGAACCTCGACCGGTTCGACCTCCGCTGAGCCCGAGGTCCCGGCCGGCCGTTCATCGGCCGACCGGGACCTTCGGTGTGCGTGCGGATCGGTACTGCAGCGCCGGCACCCGTCTCCGGGGCTCGCCCCGATCCGCGCGCTCGTCGAAGAGGTCGCCCGTCGCGGCGAGGCCGAGTACGGACCGTGGTACCAGAACGACGTCTGTCTCAGCGACCCGGCCCCGATGGTCGTCGCCGCCACTGAGACACTCACATTGGGCGGCACCTCGCCCGACCGCATCCATCACGACCCGTTCGAGACGCCCGTCCTGTCCTTTCCCTGAGCCACGCGCCGGCCCGTCCTGCCAGGAGAACGCACTGTGACCTTCCCCGCGCCGCCCTTCGGATCAGCAGGTGAACACCGGCTGCAGCAGCAACTGGGTACGGCCGACCGCGCCGCCCGGTTCTACGACCAACAGGTACGCCCCGGCCTCACACCCGAGATGCGGGACTTCATCGGCCGCCAGGCAATGGTCTTCCTGGCCACCGCCGACTCCCATGGAGAATGCGATGCCAGCTTCCGCGCCGGGCCGCCGGGATTTGTCCACGTGATCGACGACCACACGCTCGCGTACCCCGAGTTCCGCGGGAACGGTGTGCTCGCCAGCGCCGGAAACATGACGGAGAACCCCCACCTCGGCATGCTTTTCGTGGACTTCACGCACCACCACGTGGGACTTCATGTCAACGGCACAGCCCGGCTCTGCAGCGACGCGGGCCTACGCTCCCTGCATCCCGGCCTGCCCACCGCCGTCGCGCCTGGTCGGAGCCCTGAGATGTGGGTCCAGATCAGCGTCGAAGAGGCATACATCCACTGTTCCAAGTACATACCCCACCTGGAACCAGCCCCCCGTTCCGCCAACCATGACGCCGCGCGCCCCAAGGACGCGAACTATTTCACCGGGCCCTGACACGGTGCGTAGGCGGTAGTAGTGCGTTCTTCTAGTAATTCCCTCTATTTCTGTTGCATTAGGCTGTCTGCCATGACGTCAACGGGATCGAGCCATGTCTCCTAAGCAACAGCGCGGCGAGGCAACCGTCGACCGTCTCTTGACTGCCGCCCTCCAGGTGTACGCCTCATCGGGCCAGCAGGGGTTCACGGTGAACGCGGTCACCGAAGCCAGCGGCGTCAGCCTCGGCAGCCTCTACCACCATTTCGGCAGCTTCGATGGTCTCGCTGCGGGCCTTTACACCCGGTGCATGGAGGAGCTGTTCGACGAGTTGACCGGTGCCGTGACCCGCACCCGCACCGCCCGCACCGGTGTGGCCGCGCTCGTCAGGGCCTATCTGCGCTTCACCGAGGAGCGGCCCGACGCCGCGCTCTTCATCCATGCCTCCGCGTACTCCGGCTATCTCGCGGCTCACGCCGACCGGATCCGCGCCGCCAAGGCCGTCATGCTGGGAGGCATCGTGGACTGGATGCGGCCGCGGATCGAAGCAGGCGAGATCCTGCCCACCCCCGAACCCCTGATCGAGGCCCTGGTGATCGGACCGGTTGCCGAGACCGCGCGTCGCTGGCTGTCCAGCACGTACGACATCGACCTCGCCCAAGCCGCGCGGATCCTTCCCGACCGGATCTGGCGATCCCTACGACCGGACTGACCCGCCTGGCCACGGTTCAGGCGACACCACGCACCCTTGTCAGCGTCTCGGCCTGTTCCCACACCCGCTGCGCCAGGGTCTGGTCCGCCGCGAGGGGGTCGAGGGGGACCTGCCGGTCGGCGTCGAAGTAGCGACCGGAGGCGTCACCGGGTTCGAGGGCGAGCCGGACGACCGGGGCGGCACCCTGCTCAGGGGTGGCCCAGGACCGCTTCATCGCCTTCAGAAGAACGCCCACCACTCCCCCGGGGTCTCCGAGGCCGGTCCTGATCACGCCCGGGTGTATCGCGTCGATGCTCACGCCCGTTCCCCGCCAACGACCGGCGAACAGCGGGATCATGAGGAGGTTGGCGAGTTTGGTGGTGCAGTAGGTACGCATCCGGTGGAAGTCGGCGCCCACCGGTGTCCGGTCCGCATCGAGTCGCCCCTTGACGTACAGACCGGCACTGACTTGGACGACCCTGGTCCGGTTCTCCAGGAATCGCCTCTCCAGCAGGTGGTTGAGCAGAAACGGCGCCAGATGATTCACGGCGAATGCGTACTCGAACCCCTCCGGGGTGCGTACCAACCGCGAGGGCCACACGCCGGCGTTGTGCACCAGCACGTCGATCTGCTCATACCGCCGCAGTAGTTCGTCGGCCACCGACCGCACATCGGAGAGCGCGGACAGATCGCCGATCACCAGGTCGACGGAGCCGCCCAGTGCCGCGGCCGCCCGCTCCCCTCGTTCCCGGTCCCGGGTGACGAGCACAACCCGGCAGTCCCGTTGCAACAGTTCGGCGGCCACCGCGTAGCCGATGCCCCGGTTGCCGCCTGTCACCACCGTCGTGAAGTTGTCCTCCATGCCGGGCACTGTAGAGCACAACTAGAAGATCGTTCTAGAAAAGTGCTTCAATGGCGACGTCCAGTCGCGCACACTGGACCTGGGAACGTGCAGCTGCGCCACCGGCTGCCACTGCTGCCTGTGCGGAGATGACCACCGTGAGGAGTGACCAGTGGGACCCGGACGATGCGGACAAGCCGCTCGCCACCTGGAAGCGAAGCCGATGTGTTCCGGACCGAGTTCGCGTGACCACACAGGGGCACGAACCGTCACCGTGGGGGAGATCGAAGCGGCATGAGCAGTGACCATGGCGACGAGCGGGACGGCGGCCCCGGGGGCATCCAGCCGCTGTCGCCCGGCGACCCGCTCCGGGTCGGCCCCTACACGCTGCTCGGCCGGCTCGGCTCCGGGGGGATGGGCCGGGTCTATCTGGCCCGTTCCGAGGGCGGTCGCACGGTGGCCGTGAAGGTGGTGCACGAGGAGCACGTCTCGAACCAGGAGTTCCGGGCGCGCTTCCGCCGGGAGATCGCGGCGGCTCGACGCGTCGGCGAGCACTTCACCGCGCCCGTGCTCGACGCGGACCCGGAGGCCGAGCGCCCCTGGGTGGCCACCGGTTATGTGCCGGGGCCGTCGTTGGACCAGGTCCTCAGAGAGTACGGTCCGTTGCCCACCGCCTCCGTGTATGCGCTGGCCGACGGGCTGTTGCGGGCGCTCCAGGGCATCCACGGTGCCGGGATCGTGCACCGCGATCTGAAGCCGTCCAATGTGCTGCTCACCGTCGAGGGCCCACGGGTGATCGACTTCGGTATCGCACGCGCCCTGCAGACCTCTGTGGAGTCCCTGCTGACCAGTACGGGAATGGTCATCGGCTCGCCCGGGTTCATGGCGCCCGAACAGATCCTCGGCGAGGAGACCGGGCCCACCGCCGATGTCTTCGCGCTCGGCTGTGTGCTGATGTACGCGGCGACCGGGCGGCTGCCGTTCGGACGCGGCGCGAGCAACCAGCACGCGGTGATGTACCGGATCGTCGAGTCCGAGCCGGATCTGGCAACGGTCGAGGACGCGCCGCTACGCGCCCTGATCGCCCGCTGTCTGACGAAGGCAGCCGTCGAACGCCCAGGTGTGGAAACGCTGTTGGCGGACCCTGCGCGGCCGAGGTCTTCGGAGCCGGCGAGCGGGGCCTGGCTGCCCCCGGGGCTCGTCACCCGTATTGCGCAGCAGGCGGCAAGGCTTCTCGACGCGGAGGCACCATCCACTGCGGGGCGGGGGCCGAGTCCGGCACCCGAACCGGCGGCTCCGGCGGCTCCGGCGGCAGCCGACATCGCCACAGTTGATTTACGACCGAAGCCGGCGGCTTCCGAGGAGCCCGAGGCGCCGACGCCGGAACGGGTGGCACCGGAACCCGCACCCGAGCCGGCACCGGCGGCCAAGGCTCCCCCTTCCGCCCCTGCCGGAGCCACAACGGCCCCCGGCCCCACCCACATCCGCCAACGCAGAACCTTGGGCATCGGGGTTGTCGCCATCGCCGTAGTGGTCACCGGCACCGCCGTCCCCCTTCTCGACCGCCACGGCGGCAGGCAAGGGGCTGCCCCCGGCGACCACCGCACCGTCGCGCCCCGGCCCACCGACTCCGCCCCGCACGCCATGCCTTCACGGTCCAAGGACCCCGCCGACAAAGGACAAGGACAGCACCAGGGCGAGGACGAGGACGGGGACGGGGACGGGGACACGCACAACGGCGGGGACGGCCGCGAGGGCGGGAATGGCTCGTCCTCGTCCGGCAGCGGCAGCGGCAGCGGCAGCGGCACTGGCACCGGCACCAACTCCTCCGGCGGCGCCCCGGCCTCCGACGGCGGTGGCTCGCCCGGCGGCGTCACCACGCCCCCTCCCGGCAGTGGCAGCGGCGGCAACCCGGACCCCGGCTCCGGCACGTCCGACAACCGGGTTCCGGCGCAGTTCGCCGGCACCTGGTCCCTCACATCCCCGTACGCTCCGCAACCGCAGAAGGTGACCATCTACCGGGCCGTGCCCGGCCGACACGCGGTCACCCTCGTCACGGATGCGGGCGGAGCACACTGCGAGCAGGTGGCCGACCTGGTCTCAGTGGCGGACAGTGGCGCGCGCATCAACGTCGGCACTGCCGAAGTGGACGAGGCGCGCTCCAGCCCCTCCGTCTGCGCGGACTCCGCCCCCTCCTACTTCATCCTCGACGACCCGACCGGCATCCGCCACAACGTCGGACCCGCCCACGGCGACGGATACCACTATGAACGCGCCGACTGACCCGACCAGGAAAGCCATGGACGAAGACCACGGCCTGACAACAGCCTTCGCAGCGAAACTCTCACCGCAACCGCAGCAGCCCGGCGCACCGTGCAGACGGTCTGTCCGCTACTGGAGCAACTCGAGGGAAATATGCGTGGACAGCGCGCGGAGAAAGTCGGGCGCGTCGAAGATCTCGCCGGCGGAGGCGACACCGACCGTCCTGGTCCGCCCCGTGAGGATGCGGTCAACCGCCTCCACCGCGAGCGGCGCGCTGACAGCGTAGATGTCCTGGCCCCTCGCGACGGCGCGCCGTTCGGTACCGCCGGACCGCACGACGACGTCGACGAGGAAGGTTTGCGCGGACCGCCCACGCTCGTCGACCACAGCCGGCGTCGGCGTGTCCGGGCCCGACAAGTCCCTGGCCGCCTCGGTCGTCATGTACGTGCGTACCTCAGGGATGGACAGATGGCTGGGGATGGTGACCGCGTCGGCCATCGTGAACTCCCCGATGACGGCACGGGTGCCCATCGGGTCGGGGAAGGGCCACTCCAGGATGGGCGGGTCGTCATGACGGTACTCCAGCCGCCCGTTCGTGTAGCGGACCCGTTGCCCGTTCCGCCGTTGCCGGGAGACCGCGCCCGCGGCACGCGTCCCGGTTGTGGGGTGCCAACTGCTCAGCCCGTACGCGATGTGCGCCTCGTCGGCCGTCTCCCAGTCGCCCATCGCCGCAGTGGCCAGCAGGTCGCCGAGACCGCCGTAGAAGGCCATCGCGGGGACGATCACCGCTCCCGTGGCGCGTGCGCGTTCCGAGAAGTGCGCGAACGTATCGACGTTGGCCTCGACTTCGGCTGCCACATCCACATACGGGATTCCGGCGCGCAGCGCCGCCTCGATCACAGGGGCGGCTGTCGTGGCGAAGGGACCTGCACAGTTGATCACAGCCGCCGCACCCGCGAATGCGCGGTCGAGCGAGGTCGCGTCGTCGACCGACGCCGTCCGGGCTTCGAGCCCGGGATCAGACGCCGCCAGCGCCTGCAGCTTGTCGGCGTTCCGGCCGGAGAGAACCGGGACGAACCCGCGTTCCCGTAGCTGTGCCACCACGAACCGTCCGGTGTGCCCGTACGCGCCGAACACCGCCACCGTACGCCCCGATCCCATGAGTTCTCCCCGTGCTCGAATGATCCACTGAGGACATCCTTGCGAGGGCGGGCGTCCCGGCGCGAGTGTCCGGAACGACATGACACGTACAATTCCGGACATGGGAACTGTCGCGCTGGCCGTCACCGACGGGATGCTGCACCTCGAACTGTCCTTGGCTTACGAGGTGTTCGGCTCCGCCCCGGCAGCGGTGACCGTCCCCTGGTACGACGTCGCCGTCTGCGGGTCAGACGCCGTGCAGGTCGGCCTGTTCCGGGTGGATCCCCACCACGGGCTCGACCGGCTCCGGCGCGCCGACACCGTGATCGTCCCCGCCTGGGCGAATGTGGACGAGGACCCGCCTGCCGACCTGGTCGACGCGGTGCGCGCGGCCCACGAAGCCGGCGCGCGCGTGGCCTCCCTGTGCACGGGCGCGTTCGTGCTGGCCGCCGCCGGACTGCTGGACGGGAAGCGCGCGACCACCCACTGGGCGCACACCGGGGCCCTGGCCGACCGCTACCCCGAGGTGGACGTCGACCCGGACGTGCTCTACGTGGACAACGGCAGTGTGCTCACCTCCGCCGGCAAGGCCGCCGCGATGGATCTGTGCCTGCACCTCGTCCGCCTCGACCACGGCTCGTCGATCGCCAACGCCGCCGCCCGCCGCCTGGTCGTGCCGCCGCACCGGGCCGGCGGCCAGGCCCAGTTCGTCACCGCCCCGGTGCCCGCCCAGGGCACCCACCCGATCGCCGCGCTGTTCCCCTGGGTGATCCAACGCCTTGACCACCCGCTGACCGTGGAGGACCTGGCACGCCAGGCACGGATGAGCTCGCGCAACCTCGGCCGCCACTTCAGGGCGGCGACGGGCACCACCCCGCTGCAGTGGCTGCTGACCCAACGGATTCGCTACGCCCAGGAGTTGCTGGAGACTACCGACGACAGTGTGGACGCCATCGCGGCATCCACCGGAATGGGCACCGCCACGACGCTGCGCCGACACTTCAACCGCACTGTCGGTGTGGCTCCGGACACCTACCGCCGCACTTTCCGCTCGCGGTCCCGCCACGGCCCGGACGGCAGCTGAGCCCGTACGGCAGGTGCTCGAATGACGCTGTACGCGGCCGTCGACGGTACGAACATCTCAGGCTGGACGTCCAACGACAACCTCAGTGACACCGCCATGCGCCTCCTTGACGCGCGCTGTGGGAGACTCGACGCATGATCGTCGAGCATGCGTACGCACACGTGGCCTCGTACGAAGAAGGGGAATGGCCCTGGTCCGTGCCTTGTGTGCGCGAACTCCTCACGGACGGACTGCGCTTCTCCGCGCCGGTGACCTTTCTCGTCGGTGAGAACGGCTCGGGCAAGTCGACTCTGGTCGAGGCCCTTGCGGAAGGCTTCGGCCTGGATTCCTGGGGTGGCTCGCACGACTGGCGCTATGCCAGCCATCGCGCCAAGTCGGTGCTGGGTGAGCGGATCCGCTTCGATGCGGCACCGCGCGGCCGGCGCATGCTCAGCAGCTGGTCCGCCCGCAAGGGGTTCTTCCTGCGCGCCGAGACGGCGCTGGACGCGTTGGACCGGGAAGGGTTCGCACCGGATTCGGTCAGTCATGGTGAGGGCTTCCTCGCGGCGTTTCGAGGGAAGTTCCTGCAGCCCGGCCTGTATGTGATGGACGAGCCGGAGGCGGCGCTTTCGTTTTCCTCCTGCCTTGAACTGATCGGTCATCTCGACCAGTTGGTGAAGAACGGCGGTCAGGTCATCTGCGCCACGCACTCGCCACTGCTCACCGCACTGCCGGGCGCGGACATCGTCGAGGTCGGCGAACACGGGATGCGCCGGGTGGCCTGGCGCGATCTCGCCCTGGTCGACCACTGGCGCCGCTATCTCGACGACCCGCAGTCCTATCTGCGGCGCGTCCTCGACTGAGAAGGACGAAGCCTTCCGGGGGAAACGGGCCGGCAGACGAAAGCGATGGTTCCCGGGCGCGCTCCTGAACGCCCGGGAACCGCAACGGGTGGGCGGGATCGGCTCCCGGCCACATGGCCTACGACATGCGGAGCCGCACCACATCCCCCGCTCTGCCGCCCGCGAGAACGTCGATACGGACGCCGCCGCCGTCCGGGTCCGTGAAGGTCTGGCCGGGCGTGAATGCCGCCAGGTCGAGTCCGCTGCAGCCGGTGCGCGGCGACTCGGACCGGCTGCCGTTCATGACCCGGACCGGCCCCTCGCCGGTCCGGGTCGCGGAGTCGACCTTGTAGATGAGGACTCCGGCCGAGCACGCCTGCCGGTCGTTGCCCTCGGCCCGGCGGGACTCCGCGACGTACGCCGTCGTCTCGCTGATGCGCAGTACGGCGATCTTGGTACCGCCGGGTCGCTCCACGGGAGTCAGCCGTACGGTGCGGTGTCCGCGGTCGGGCAGGCAGGCGACCTGGTCGTCGCGGGTCCAGCCCAGCTTCCAGGAGTGCCAGCCCAGGTACTGAGGGGCGTGGCCGGCGATGTTGCCCATGACGTCCCAGCCGCCGACGTACTGGTGGGTGGCGCCGGTGAAGGAGTACAGGTCGGGGAGGCCGAAGGTGTGGCCGGTCTCGTGGGCGACGACCTTGGGGCCCCAGCGCCACATGTCCTGGCCGAACGTCACAGCCCACTTGAGGCGGGTGCCGTCGGCGGTCACGCCGGACGCGGTGGGGTCGTAGAGGTAGGTCGGGGAGAAAGAGATCGCGGACGCCACCCTGGTGGGGACGACGTAGACCATGTCGTAGCGGGAGAAGTCCGCGTACGGGTCGGCGGCCACGATCGCGTCGCGTACGTACTTCTCGTGGGTCTCGAAGGTGAGGCCGCGTGCGAATCCGTACGAGTCCGAATTCGCCGGCATACGGATCCAGCGATGCAGCGAGGTGACGTCGAGACGGGAGCGGCCGTAGCTGGCCGTGTGCATCCAGTCGGCGGCCGGGGCCAGTTGGGCGGCGTAGGCATCCGTGGAGTCGGTGGCCTCGGCGTCGGGGAAGTCCACGAACAGCGTCAGCACACGCCGGGTTCCTGTGGAGGGCTGGAACTGGGTGCGGTCGGTGTCGTGGCCTTCGTCGGTCCAGCCGGTCCTGCCGGGTAGCGCGCAATCGGCAGCGGGGGCAGCGGGGGCGGCGGGGGAAGCGGGGGCGGCGGGGGAAGCGGGGAGAGGGGCTGAGGTGGCCGCGTTGGCCGGGGTGGAGGCGGCAAGACACGAGGCGGCGAGAGCGAAGGCCGCGGTGTAGGGACGCAGGCGGGTCGGCAGGACAGGCATGACTCTCCCGTCGGAGGCGGTGGCAGGGGAAGGAAGGGATGGGGAAGGGGAAGAGAGGGGGAAGGGGAGGGGAAGAGAAGGGGAGGGAAGGGGGGAGCGCGAGGAGCCAGGGAGTTACGCGCGGCCCGCGGCCATGTCCATCAGGCGGGCGAGTACGCGGCCGCCGGAGGCGGTGACGCCGTCGTGCTCCCACTCGTTGGTGACCCAGGCACGGGTGGCACCGACCTCGCGCGCCGTGCGCAAGGAGAGATCCGCGTCGACGTACATGTCGTCGTGGTAGACGACCGCGGCAAGGGGGACCTGGTTGGCGGCCAGGCGGCGAGGGTCGTAGAGCGGGGGCCAATCGCTGCGCCGGGCCAGGAGGTCCGCAGCGTCCGCGAAAGAGCGCAGACCCTTGATCTCCCGGAACATCCAGGGGTAGATCATCTCCCCGGTGAGCAGGAAAGGGTCCGCCTCCTCGGCGAACTCGGGAAAGCCGGCGAGTGCCCGGGAGGCCGCCCAGCCGGTCGGACCGGCCCCTTGCCCGTACAGCGTCTCCTGCATGACGGCGAACAGCGGGTTGCCGGCGAACCCGGTCAGATCCTCCACCTGGTGGAGGAAGGTGTCCGTCAACTCGCCGCCCGAGTCCTCCAGGGATTCGTCGAGCAGCCAGTGGATCCGTTCGAAGCCGTCACCCATGCCGAGGGCGAGGCCGAGCGTGCGCAGGCGGCGGGTGGTGAGGCGGTCCCCTCCCGGCAGCCGGATGTCCTCGGCCGCGAGGAGATCGGCGATCTTGCGGAGTCGAGGCGCGTCGTCCGGGTAGCGGGCGTAGAAGTCGAGGACCCGCTCCCGCACCCGGGGGTACGTGCGGGCGTACACGTGATCGGCGGTCGCGGTGAGACCGGGCAGGCCGCCGGTGACGTAGCAGGCCCGCAGACCTTCTGGGGCCTGGGAGAGGTAGGTGAGGGTGATGAAGCCGCCGTAGCTCTGGCCGAGCGTCTCCCAGGGCGCGTCGCCGCACAGACGGCGACGGATCAGTTCCGCGTCGGCCACGATGGCGTCGGCACGGAAGCAGGCCAGATACGCGGCCAGTCGGGCGGGTGATTCGAACCGGGAGGCCGTGCGAGCGGTGACCGGGGTGGAGCGGCCGGTGCCGCGCTGGTCGAGGAGCAGCACCCGGTGGGTCTTGAGCGCCTGAGCCAGCCACCCCGGCGAGCCTGCCGAAGGACGCGGTGCCTTGCCGCCGGGGCCGCCCTGCAGATAGAGCAGCCACGGCAGTCGTTCACCGGTGCGGGCGGGGTCGACGACTTCGCGAGCGAACACCTGGATGGTCGGGCCGCTCGGAAGGGAGTGGTCCAGCGGGACGGTGAAGAAGTGATCGGTCGTGGCGTACGCCGGGTTCATGGGTCCCTTTCACAGCACGCAAGCGCCAGGTGACGTGTGACATTGCATAAGTAGCGTGAATCAACGACCCCGTCCCGAGGAACTCTCACTCGGACATAGCACCGTGTTATGGGGTTCGTGCCGCTTCAGGCCGAGCGCTTCGCAGGTGACAGTGTGTAAGTCCGGCTGGAGGTGTAGAACCCCAGTGCCGCCCGGCCCTGTTCGCGCGGCCCGTGGCTGGATGCCTTGGTGCCTCCGAACGGCACGTGGAAGTCGACGCCGGTGGACGGTGCGTTGATCCTGATCATTCCGGTGTCGAGCCGGTCGAGTCCGCACAGGGCCGTGTTCAGATCGGCGGTGTGGACCGACGTGACCAGGCCGTACGGCACGGAGTTGGTGATCTGCACCGCGCGGGTCACGTCCTCGGCGGGCAGCAGCGCGGCTACGGGTCCGAAGACCTCTTCGCTCAGCAGGCGGTGTCCTGGGGGGACCTTCTCGACAAGGGTCGGCGCCGCGTACCAGCCGGGGCCGTCGGGCACGGTGCCGCCGGCCGGTGTGCTCAGTCCGTGCCAGGCGTCGCAGACCTGATCGCGGGCGTACTGGTTGATGAGCGGCCCGCTCACGGTCGCCGCATCGGACGGATCGCCGACCTGTACGGTCCGCAGCGCCTCGGCGAGTGCGTCGCGCAGGGGCTCCAGGGCGGCGCCCACCGCGATGACACGGCTGGTGGCGGTGCACTTCTGGCCCGCGTACCCGGCGATCGCGGTGGCGATATGGGCCGCTGCCTGCTCGATGTCGGCGTCGGGCAGGACGATCGCCGCGTTCAGACCGCCCATCTCGGCCTGGACCGGAACCCCTCGGGCCGTGGCGCCTCGTGCGACGGCCCGTCCCACGGCGGTCGACCCGGTGAAGGAGACCACATCGGCGGAGGAGACGAGCGCGTTGCCCTCCGTCGCCCCGCCGGGCAGAACGGTGAACACCCCTGCCGGCAGGGCCTGCTGGACGATCTCGGCCAGGCGCCCGGCACAGGCGGTGGCTTCGGGGGCGGGTTTGAGGACGACCGCGTTCCCGGCCGCGAGTGCCGGTGCGGCCTTCCAGCTCGGAATGGCGAAGGGAAAGTTCCAGGGCGTAATCAGTCCGGCCACGCCGTGCGGCCGACGGCGGGTGAGCAGCAGACCTGGGCCCGCGGCGGTCTCGTGGACCTCGCCGACGGGCTCGTACGCGGCCTGGGCGTAGTAGCGCCAGATCGCCGCCGTGCGCGCGACCTCGGCGCGGGCTTCGGCAAGGGGCTTGCCCACCTCCCGGACGGCGAGCGCGGTCAGCTCGGTCTCCGCGGCATCAATGGCGTCGGCGACCGACCCGAGAACGGCCGAGCGGGCGGCCGCCCCGCCGAGCAGCCACTCCGGCTGGGCGGCGCGTGCCCGGTCCACGGCGTCGGCCGCCGCGAAGGCGCCGGGCGCCGGAATCTGAAGGAGCACGTCGGACGGGTCGGCCGGATTGCGTGAGGTGATGAGGGATTCGGTGGTGGTCACAGGAGGAAACCTCCGGGGAAGGGGTCGTCCGGGTCGAGGAAGTACGGGGCGGTGCCGGTGATCTCGCGCGTAGGCGTCCCCTCGGTGTGTGAGTCGACCGCAGGGAAGACATGGCGCGTACGCACGGGCTTCCTGCGGTCAGCGGGCGGAGTGGTCAGCGGTGGCCGTCGGCGACGGCCTTTTCGGTGGCGGCCCGCACTCCCGCCTCGGTCTCCCCGGTGAGCGGGAAGCGCGGCGGGCGGGTGGGCCCGCCCGGCCGTCCGACGATGTCCATGGACAGCTTGATGGACTGGACGAACTCCGTCTTGGAGTCCCAGCGCAGCAAGGAGTGCAGGGACTTGTAGAGCGGGAGCGCCGTGGCCAGATCGCCGGCGACGGCGGCGTGGTACAGCGTGGAGCAGCTGGCGGGGAACGCGTTGGGGTACCCGGCGATCCATCCGACGGCACCGGCGACGGCGAGCTCGAGCAGGACGTCGTCGGCACCGATCAGCAGATCCAGTTCCGGGGCGAGTTCGGCGATCTCGTACGCCCTCCGGACGTCACCGGTGAACTCCTTCACGGCGACGACACTGCCGTCCTGGTGCAGCCGTGCCAGCGTGCCGGGGGTGAGATCGACCTTCGTGTCGATGGGGTTGTTGTACGCGACGACCGGCACCCCTGCCCGGGCGACCTCGGCGTAGTGGGCACGCACGGCCGACTCGTCGGCCCGGTAGGCGTTCGGGGGCAGGAGGAGCACCGAGCCACAGCCTTCCCCGGCCGCCTGTTCCGCCCAGCGCCGGGCTTCGGCGCTGCCGTAGGCGGAGACGCCGGGCATGACCCGTGCGCCGCCCGCCACTTCGACCGCGGTCCGCACCACGCGGGCACGCTCCTCGTCGGTGAGGGTCTGGTACTCGCCGAGTGAGCCGTTGGGCACGACGCCGTCGCAGCCGTTGTCGAGCAGCCGGCGGACGTGGTCGGCGTAGGCGTCGTAGTCGACGGACAGGTCCTCCCGCAGGGGCAGGGTGGTGGCCACCATGATGCCGCGCCAGGGGCGGGTGCTGTTCCAGGTGGTGTCGGTCATGTCAGCGCAACCTCTCTACGGTATGTGACATTTCACGAGGGTGTGTGGGCAGCCCCGAAGCGTGAGCGCGGCAGTAATATTTCACATTGCACAGCATCTCGCCAGACCGCAGCGGCAGACCTCCCCGGACACGGATAGATAACGAGGCACCCGACCCCTTGGCAGTGCAATTTCACATTACTATGTTACAGGTCACATTCCAGCCGCCCTGGGCTGTCCGACTGCTTCCGGAGTGACCACTCATGGACAAGCGCACCTGTACCGCTCTCGCCACAGCGCTGGTGGCGACCCTCACCCTCGGCATGGCCGGCTGCTCCGGCGGAACGGCGGCGAGCGGCGCCCGTAACGGCAAGAACCCGGCAACGACCAACAACGGCCATGTGGTTGGCGGGACGCCGAAGCAGGGCGGCACCCTCACCGTCCTCTCCAACCAGGACTTCACCCACCTCGACCCGGCCCGTAACTGGGTGATGGGCGACATGGACTTCGGAACCCGGCTGCTCTACCGCACCCTCGTCACGTACAAGGCGGAACCGGGCGCCAAGGGCGGGGAGCTGGTCCCCGACCTCGCCGAGGATCTCGGTGTCTCCTCCAACGGAGCCAAGACGTGGACCTTCAAGCTCAAGAAGGGCCTGAAGTACGAGGACGGCTCGCCGATCAGGGCTCAGGACATCAAGTACAACGTGGAGCGGTCCTTCTCCCCCGACCTGCCCGGCGGCCCGGACTACGCGGCCCGCTACCTCGCGGGCGCGGAGGGCTACCAGGGCACGGCCCAGGGCAAGCACCTCGACTCCATCAAGACCCCTGACGAGCACACGATCGTCTTCGAACTGCGCAAGCCCTTCGCCGAGTTCCCCTACGCGACGGTCCTGCCCACCTTCGCCCCGGTGCCGAAGGCGAAGGACAAGGGGCCTCAGTACGACAACCGCCCGTTCTCGTCGGGTCCTTACAAGATCGAGTCGTACGACCGCGACAAGCAGCTCGTGCTGGTCCGCAACACCCAGTGGGACCCGGGAACCGACACCGTGCGCAAGGCGTATCCGGACAGGGTGGTCGTGGTGATGGGGCTCAAGGCCAACCAGATCGACGACCGGCTCATCGCCGGCCAGGGGCAGGACGCCTCCGCTGTGCCCTGGGGCAAGCTGCGCCCCGAGAGCACCCCCAAGGTGCTGACCGAGGACGACGTCAGAAAGCGGCTGCTCGCCGAGTCCACCAACTGCACCGAGATGGTGCAGATGCACACCGGCCGTGCGCCGTTCGACAACGTCAAGGTGCGTCAAGCCGTGCAGTACGCCCTGGACCGCGAGGGCATCCTGACCGCCTCCGGCGGGCCGGCCCTCAACGACGTGGCCTCCGCCTACATGCCGGGCCCGCTCTTCGGCGGCAGTCAGCCCGACACGCTGAAGATCCCCGCAACCGGTGACGCGGAGAAGGCGAAGCAGCTGCTGAAGGAGGCGGGCAAGCCGGACGGCTTCTCCACCAGCATCACCGTCTCCAACGGCGACAAGGGGGTCGGCGAGGCGATCCAGCAGTCCCTCGGCCGGGCCGGGATCAAGGTCACCATCGAGACGGTGGACCCGTCCGCCTTCTACGACACCATCGGCGACACCAAGAACCGCACCGACCTGGTCTACACCGGCTGGTGCCCCGACTACCCCTCCGGCTCCACCTTCCTGCCCTTCGTCTTCGACGGCCGCTACATCAAGGAGAAGGGGAACTCCGGCAATCACTCGCTCTTCCGCGACGAGGCGACCATGAAGCGGATGGACGAGATCGCCGCCATGACCGATGCCGAGCAGGCGGGCAAGGCATGGCGTGAGCTGGACGGACAGATCCTCGCCAAGGCCCCCGCGGCACCCGCCGTCATCGAGCGCATGCCCCTCCTGCTCGGCACCAACGTCGCGGGCGCCTTCGGCCACACCTCCTTCGGCGGCCAGATCGACTACGCCACGGTCGGCCTCAAGGACCCCTCCAAGAGCGCCAACTGAAGGCGCGTCATCTCATGGCTTCCACCGTCTCCGTTCCGGTGGGCAGCAGCCCCTGGCAGCTCGCCCGCGCGGAACTGCGCCGTCGCCCCTCTGTGAAGGTCTCCCTCGTCGTGGTCGCGCTGTTCGCGGTCATGGCGGTGGCCGCCCCCGCGCTCAGCGCGCTGGGCGGCTGGTCCCCCGAGGAGTTCGACAAGTCGGCCGTCGACCCCTACCTGGGCGGACAGCCCATCGGTCCGCTCGGTGGTGTTTCGGCCGAGCACTGGCTCGGCGTCGAACCCGTCACGGGCCGGGACCTGTTCGCCCGTGTCGTGCACGGCGCCCGGATCTCCCTGCTCATCGCCTTCGCCGCCACCGCGATCGTCGTCATCGCGGGGACGGTGGCCGGGATCGCGGCCGGCTACTTCGGCGGCCGTACCGACGCAGTGCTGTCCCGCCTGATGGACCTCACCATGTCCTTCCCGTCCCTCATCTTCATGATCGCGATGATGTCCGTGGCCAGGGACGTCAACCGGGTGGTCCTGATGACCGCCGTGATCGGCCTGTTCGGCTGGCCGGGCATCGCCCGCGTCGTGCGCGGCCAGACGCTCTCGCTGCGGCACCGCGAGTACGTGGACGCGGCGCGCGTCGCCGGATCGGGGCCCTGGCGGATCATCGGCCGGTCCATCCTCCCGGGCGTCGCCGGGCCCGTCATCGCGTACACCACGCTGATCGTCCCGGGGATGATCGCCACCGAGGCGGCCCTGAGCTACCTGGGTGTCGGCGTCCGCCCGCCCACGCCCTCGTGGGGGCAGATGATCGCCGAGAGCGTCGCCTTCTACGACACCGATCCGATGTACTTCGTCATCCCGAGCCTCTGTCTGTTCCTCACCGTGCTCGCGTTCACACTGCTCGGCGACGCGCTGCGCGACGTCCTCGACCCGAGGGGAAGCCGCACGTGATCGTCTACCTCGGCCGTCGGCTACCCGGCGTCATCGGCGTCCTGATCGCCATCGCGGCCGTTACCTTCACCATCTTCTACGTCCTGCCCTCGGACCCGGCCGCCGCGGCCTGCGGCAAGTCGTGCAGCGCCGAGCGTCTGGAGGCGATCCGCGCCCACATGGGGCTGGACCAGCCACTGTGGCGGCAGTTCGCGGACTTCGTCACCGGCATCTTCACCGGCCGCACCATGGGCAGCGGCCAGTACGCGCTGCACTGCGACTTCCCGTGCCTGGGCTACTCGTACGAGAACAGCCAAGGCGTGTGGGACCTGCTGACGGACCGGCTCCCGGTCTCCGCCTCGCTCGCCCTGGGTGCCGCGGTGATCTGGCTGTTCCTCGGTCTGACCGCCGGAGTCACCGCCGCCCTGCGCAAGGACACGTACACCGACCGTGCCCTGATGGTCGGTGCGGTCGCCGCCGCCTCCCTGCCCGTCTACTTCACCTCGATGATGCTCATCTACGGGCTGATCCGAACAGCAGGCCTCCTCCCCTACCCGCAGTACGTGGAGTTCACCTCCGACCCCCTCCACTGGGCCTCGAACCTGCTGCTGCCCTGGCTGGCCCTGGCCATCCTGTACGCGGCCATGTACGCGCGCCAGAGCCGCAGTTCGATGATCGAGACGATGGCGGAGCCGTACATCCGCACCGCCCGCGCCAAGGGTCTGCCGCGCCGGACGGTCGTGGTCAAGCACGGGCTGCGGGCCGGGATGACGCCCGTCCTCACCCTCTTCGGGATGGACCTGGGCGGGCTGCTCGCGGGCGCGGTGATCACCGAGTCCATCTTCGGGATCCCCGGCATCGGACGGCTCTTCTACGGAGCGCTGTCGACCGGCGATCAGCCGGTCATCCTCGGCGTCACGCTGCTCGCCGCCACCTTCATCGTCGTCGCCAACCTGGCCGTCGACCTGCTGTACGCCGTCGTCGACCCGCGAGTGAGGTATTGATGGGCGCCCTCGAACCCGTGCTGTCGGTACGGGACCTGACGGTCACCTTCTCCACCACTCGCGGTCCGGTGCGGGCCGTGGACGGCCTCGGCTTCGAGGTGCGGCGCGGAGAGACGCTCGGCATCGTCGGAGAGTCCGGTTCCGGCAAGTCCGTCACCTCCCTGGCGGTGATGGGCCTGCACACCGACGCCTCGGTCACCGGCTCCATCACCCTGGGCGGCCGGGAGCTGAGCGCTCTGCCGGAACGCGAGCTGAACCGGTTGCGCGGCCGCAGGATGGCGATGATCTTCCAGGACCCGCTCTCCAGCCTTCATCCCTACTACACCGTGGGCGAACAGATAGCCGAGCACCACCGCGTGCACTTCGGCAGCGGCAGAAGGGCCGCCCGTGAACGGGCCGTGGAGGCACTGGCCGAGGTCGGCATCCCCGAGCCCGGACGCCGGGCGCGTGAGTACCCGCACCAGTTCTCCGGCGGCATGCGCCAGCGCGTGATGATCGCGATGGCGTTGGCCTGCGAACCCGAGCTGCTGATCGCGGACGAGCCGACCACGGCCCTGGACGTCACCGTCCAGGCGCAGATCCTGGAGCTGATCGCACGGATCCAGCAGGAGCGGGGGCTGGCCGTCATCATGATCACGCACGATCTGGGCGTGGTCGCCCGCGTTGCCCACGAGGTGCTGGTGATGTACGGGGGCAGGGCTGTCGAAAGGGCCGCCGTGGACAGCCTGTTCACAGCGCCGGCCCACCCCTACACCCGCGGCCTGCTCGACTCCCTGCCGCGCCTCGACGACAGCGACGACGAACCGCTGCGGGCGATCCCCGGCACCCCGCCGTCCCTGCTCACGCCAGCTCCCGGCTGCGCGTTCGCGCCACGCTGTCCCAGGCTCGCCCGCAGCTGTGCCGAGGAGCGCTCCCGCTGCGAGACGGTGCTGCCGCTCCTCGACGGCCCGGCCGGGCATCCGGCCGCCTGCCACTTCCCCGCGTACGAAGGCATGGCTTCATGACGTCCACAGAACCACTGTTGTCCGTACGGGATTTGACGATGACGTTCCCCGGGCGACGTCGATCCGCCCCGGTCCGGGCCGTCGACGGCATCACCTTCGATGTGGCGGCGGGCGAGACGCTGGGACTGGTGGGGGAGTCCGGCTGCGGCAAGTCCACCACCGGCCGCATGATCGTCCGGCTCCTGGAACCCACCACCGGTTCCGTCACCTACGACGGACGCGACATCAGCCACCTTTCACAGCGGGAACTCAAGCCGCTGCGCAAGGACCTGCAGATGGTCTTCCAGGACCCGCACTCCTCCCTCAACCCCCGTCAGACGGTGGCACGGATCATCTCCGACCCGATGCTCGTACAGGGCAGTTCGGCGGCGGACGCCCGTACGCGCGTGGCCGAGCTGATGGAGCTGGTGGGGCTCATCCCCGAGCACATCGACCGCTATCCCCACGAGTTCTCCGGCGGTCAGGCCCAGCGCATCGGCATTGCCCGCGCACTGGCCACGGGCCCCCGGCTGGTCGTCGCCGACGAGCCGGTCTCCGCGCTCGACGTGTCCGTCCAGGCCCAGATCGTCAACCTGATGGAGCGGCTCCAGGGCGAACTCGGCCTGGCCTACCTCTTCATCGCCCACGACCTGTCGGTCGTCAAGCGGGTGTGTGACCGGGTCGCCGTGATGTACCTGGGCCGGATCGTCGAGATCGGCCCCAAGGACCAGGTCTACGCCGCCCCGGCCCACCCGTACACTCGCGCGCTGCTGTCCGCCGTACCGCTGCCCGACCCGGCCGCCGAGCGGTCCCGAGAACGGATCACCCTGCTCGGGGACCCGCCCAGCCCGGCCTCGCCCCCTCCCGGCTGCACCTTCCACCCGCGCTGTCCCAAGGCCCGGGAGATCTGCCGTACCGAGGCACCGTCGCTGGGGAACACGGTGCCGGTCGCGGCGCGGCAAGTGGCCTGCCACTTCCCCGAAGCGGCCTGAGCGGGTGCCCGGCCCGCGCTGAGCACGGCTGTGCCCCGGCTCCCGCCGAGGAGCCGGGGCACAGCCGTCCGTGTTGCGCTACGACTTGGTGATCCGCACGGTCTCGCCGTACCCGTCGGCGCCCAGTACGTCGATCCGGACGCCGGCCGCGGTGTCGGTGAACGACTCACCGGCCCAGTACGGGGCGTCGTCCAGCGGGCGGCAGCCGGAGGCCGGCGTGGTACTCGGCTTGGCGTCCATGACCCGGACCGGCCCTTCACCGGTTTGCACGGAGGTGTCGATCCGGTAGATCAGCGCACCGGTGGAGCAGACGGCCGTGTCCGCCTGAACGCCCCGCCTCGATTCGACGACGTACGCGGTCGTGGGGCCGGTGCGTACGACCGCCATCTTGGTGCCGGATCCGTATTCGACGGCGGTGAGATACACGGTGTCGCTGCCTGCCGAGGCCCGGCAGACGACCTGATCGTCCTCGGTCCAGCCGAGCTTCCAGGAGTGCCAGGCGAGGTACTGCGGCCCCGCCCCTCCGATCAGGCCCATCACATCCCATCCGCCCACGAAGCGGTGGGCATCGGTACCCGCGGCGAAGGCGTACAGGTCGGGCAGGCCGAAGGTGTGGCCGGTCTCATGGGCGACCAGCTTCTTGCCCCAGTGCCACATGTCCTGGCCGAAGGTCACCGCCCACTTGATCCGGCTGCCGTCGGCGACGACACCCGCTGTTCCGGGGTCGTACACATAGGTGGGGGTGAAGGAGACGGCCGACGCGTTCCTCGTAGCCACGGCGTAGACCATGTCGTACTGCGAGAAGTCCACGTACGGGTCGGCCGCTGTGACCGCGTCCTTGACGTACGCCTCGTGATCCTCGTGCGACAGCCCGCGCGCGTATCCGTAATCGGTCGAGTTGTGCGGCATCCTCACCCAGTGCTGGTGCTGGGTGATGGCCAGCCAGGCCTTGCCGTACGAGGCGTTCCACAGCCAGTCCGCACCGGGTGAGATCTGTGCCGCGTCCTCGGCAGGGGATTCGGTGGCGGGGGCATCGGGGAAGTCCACGAAGATCATGGCGACTTTGATGGTCCCCGACGGGCGCTTGAACACGGAATAGTCCGTGTTCTGCCCTTCGTCCGTCCAGCCGGTGGTGCCGCGCAGCGCACAGGCCGACGTGCTGTCCGCGGGCGTCGCAGCCCGGGCGGGAGGGGTGGCGAGGTGGAGGAGCGGGAGCAGGGCGGCGAGCAGCAGCGGAAGAAGAGCCGACCGGGTGGTCGACGAGAGATGTGGGGGACTCACGCGATCACTACCTTTCCATGAATGGCGTGTGACATTTCACATAAGACTGCTGGCGCACGACTCTGTCCGAAAGCTGTCGCCGGTCCATAACATCCGCGCCATGGATCTGGAGATACGGCACCTGCGGGTCGTGTGCGCGATCGCCGAGGCGGCGAGCCTCACCCGCGCTGCCGCCGCGCTCCGCATGACGCAGCCGGGGCTCAGCGCCCAACTGCGCCGTATCGAAGCCATGCTGGGCGGCACCCTGTTCGACCGACGGCAGGAGGGCACCGTCCCCACGCCCTTCGGCGAGCTCGTCATCGGGCGGGCCCGCGCCGTCCTGCCGGGCATCGACGGGCTCCTCGCCGACACGGCACGGGCCGCCCGCCGCCTGTCGGCCGCGGACCGGATCCGTGTCGGCTCGGTCGGCGCTCCGCTGCTCGGTCATCTCCTCCTGGCCGTCAAGGCCTTGCTGCCCGAAGCCCACCTGACCGCCCGCTGCCAGTACTCGCCCGTCGCCCTGCTCGACGACCTCGCCGCGGGCCGGCTGGAAGCGGCGGTGCTCGGTGACCACCCGGACCAGGAGCTGCCGCAGCGCGAGGGCGTGGCGCTCCACCCGATCGTCACGGAGCCGGTCTTCGCCCTCCTGCCGGCGACCCACCCGCTTGCCGCGCGGGACGAGGTCCCGCTGCCCGAGCTCCTGGACGAGGACTGGGCGGTTCCCCGGCCCGACGGCGACCGGACCCGCGAGTACTGGGCTTCCGTCTGCGCCCTGACGGACCGCGCTCCGTTCGCTCCTTACGAGGCGGAGGGGCGGCAGTTGATCGAGATCGTCAGGGCGGGCCTGGCCGTCAGCCTCTGCCAGGCCACGTTCATCGAGGTGCCCGGCGTCGCAGTCCGCCCTCTGGCCGAAAACCCCTTGTGGTACCGGCACATTCTGGCCTGGCACCACGAGGGCCCGCTCGCGGCCTGCGGCACCGAGATCCTGCGCCGGGTCGCCGATGGTTACCTGTCCACCTGCGCCGCCGGCCCGGTGTACGCGCGCTGGCGGGAGCGGCACCGGGCCGCAGCCCGGCCGCCGGTGGTGCCGCCCTCAACTCTCTGAACCCGAAGGCAGCAGCAGGAGATCACCACGGGAACTCGGCCCAAGTGACGAGGCGGTTGACCTCGACCGCACTGGTGCCACAGCCCGCCGTGAGATCACCTTGCTCCACGGCCCGTCCAGCCGGCCCCGTATCCATGTCGCCGTCGTGCCACCGGGATTGGTCGCCCGCGCCACCCGCGCGGTCCGAGGCGGAATCCGCGCACCAGAGTGGGGATGGAGGGGCACCGGCTCACCTCAGGGACGACGGTCACCCCTCGAAACCGGCATGAGCATGCCCAGCTATCACGTATTTCCGTCCGGGTATCTCAAGGCCACCGACAGGATCCCATTCTGACGACTCGTCACTTTCTTCTGTTGCGCGCAGCCCTCTTTCACTGCCATGTGAACTGTGAAATTGTACGGTCACACTTTCCGTGGGCATGACAGCTCCGGAGCGCTCAACTTCCGTTGCCATCACGGTCCGCACCCCCACCGCCGTGCCCCACGCACGGCTGCCGACCGGCCTGGAGGCCATCGCTATGCGCAGACCCCCCACACTCAGGAAACTCGGACAACTGCTGATACCTACCGTGGCCGCCGCCGGCCTGGGGCTCACCATGCTCGCTCCCAATGGCGCGGCGGCCCCGGCCGGCGCCGGGGCACCCAAGCCCACACCGAGGTCGGCCCCCGCCCCACAGCCCGCCTCCGCCACCGTGCTTGCCGCCGATCTCGCACCCGGACACGCCGCCGACCCCGCGCGATCGGCCACGAAGACCTCGAACGCCGCGCAACGCCCTCCGCTCCCCGCGGCCCAGAACGCCGCAGAGCGCAAGCAGGCCCGCTCTGCGGCGAAGGCCGCGGCGGACTGCAACATCAGCGACTTCACCTCGAAGACCGGCGCTGCCCTGGTCGAGCAGATCAAGCAGTCGGAAACCACCTGCATCAACACGCTGTTCAGCGTGGCCGGTCAGGACTCCAAGGCCCTCTTCCGTGAAGAGCAGATGATCACGGTGGCGAACGCGCTCAAGGATGTCGCGACCAACTACCCGGGGGACAACAGCACCTTCGCAACCCAGGTGGTGTTGTACCTGCGCGCCGGCTACTACATCCAGTACAACCAGCCGGAGAACGTCGGCGAATACGGCCCGACGCTGAAGAGCGCCATTCAGGGCGCCCTGGATGCCTTCTTCGGCTCGTCCCACGCCTTCGACGTCACCGAGGCCAACGGAGAAACCCTGGCCGAGACGGTCACCCTGATCGACAGCTCCGAAGAGAACGCCCGTTACCTCGACGTGGTCAAGCGTCTGCAGAAGGACTACAACTCGTCGTACGACCAGTTCTACGGGATGCTCGCGGCGGTCAACAACACCTACACCGTGCTCTTCCGCGGCCACCAGCTGCCGGAGTTCGTGGAAGCCGTGAAGGCCGACCCGAGCGTCCTCACCGGACTACGTGACTTCGCCGTCGCCCACGACGATCTGCTCGGCACCGACAAGTCCTACCTGGCCAGCAACGCCGGACGCGAACTCGGCCGCTTCCTGCAGCAAGCCGACCTCAAGGACACCGTCAAGCCGTTGGTCAAGGAGCTGCTCGGCCGCAGCGAGATCACTGGACGCACCGCCCCGCTCTGGGTCGGCCTCGCCGAGATGACGGACGAGTACGACAAGGAGAACTGCGCCGAGTACGACACCTGTGACCTGCAGAACCGCGTGCGCGACGCCGTGCTGACGGTCAAGCACGCATGCGGTCCGAGCGCGAAGATCCTCGCACAGGAGCTGAGCGCGTCCGAACTCTCGGCCACGTGCGACAGCGTCCTCAAGCAGGACCCGGTCTTCCACAACATCGTCAAGGACAACGGCCCGGTCAAGGACGACAACAACACCAGCATCGAGATCGTCGCCTTCAACTCCAGCACCGACTACAAGACCTACGCCGGTGTCGTCTTCGGCATCGACACCAACAACGGCGGCATGTACCTGGAGGGCGACCCGGCCGCTGAGGGCAACCAGCCGCGCTTCATCGCCTACGAGCAGCCGGCCCAGGACGACGCCTTCCAGATCTGGAACCTCAACCACGAGTACACCCACTACCTCGACGGCCGCTACGACATGTACGGCGACTTCGCAGCCGGGCAGACCACCCCGACCGTGATGTGGATCGAGGGTTTCGCCGAGTACGTCTCCTACTCGTACCGCGGCATCACCTACGACAGGGCGATCGAGGAGGCGGGCAAGAACACCTACAAGCTCAGCCAGCTCTTCGGGACCACCTACGACAACGCCGACACCACCCGTATCTACCAGTGGGGCTACCTGGGCGTCCGCTACATGCTCCAGTCGCACCCCGAGGACGTGGCCACCCTGCTCGGCCACTACCGCGCAGGCGAGTACGACGCGGCCCACAGGCTGCTCCGCGACACCATCGGCACCAAGTACGACGCCGACTTCGCCGACTGGCTGAGCAAGTGCGCCGGCGGCGACTGCGGCCAACTGCCGGCCCGGAGCGGCCGGTGACCGGGGCCTCGGTCACCGGCAAGAACTGAGCCAGGAGAGCCTGGTGTCCCGCGCATCGTTCGTGCGGGGGCACCAGGCTTCTCAACTGTCCTGATCTTCGACGGCGCCACCCGCGACAACGGCATCAAGGTGCGTAAGGCCCTGGTCCAGGGCATCATCGACGACACCTCCGGCGGCAAGCCGCGCATGACCGTGAACCAGCTGCTGCACGCCACGTACGACGGGGACGGCTTCCGCTTCTACGACTACGCCGGCACCTTCTTCGAGTTCCTGTGGACCGAGCGCCCCTCTCTGATCCGGGAGATGTACGGCCACCTGCGGGCCGACGACCCGGGGGGGGGGGGGGGGGAGAGGGAGGGGGGGGGGGGGGGGGTTGTGGGGGGGGGGGGGGGGTGGGGCGGGGGGGGGGGGGGGGGGGGGGGGGGTGGGGGGCGGGGAAGGTAGCGCGAGCAAACGCGCGGCTCCACCCCCCCAA
>NZ_JBWKDT010000026.1:0-122414 GCF_056435785.1 Streptomyces sp. NPDC043870 | reverse complement strand
CAAAGAAGGGCGGTACCCCCCCCCCCCCCCTCCTTCCCCCCCCCCCCCCCCCCCCCCCCCCTCTCCCCCCCCCACCCCCCCCCCCCCCCCCCCCCCCCCCGCCCCCCCCCCCCCCCGCGGCGTTTTCGTCGGACCGTAGGTCGTCAGGCCGTAGCTCTCAGGCTGCCAGTCGTCAGGCCGTAGCTCGCCAGACTTCCGGTCGTCAGGCCGTCGGTGCCGTGACCGCCGGGCGGCGGCTCGCGATGACCTTGTTCGCCAGGGATCGCGGACTGGTCAGGAAGCCGAAGCCCCACGACATGTGCATCGTGGCCAGCGCGACCGGGATCTGCAGCCGGGCCTTCAACGGCAGACCCTTGCCCGCCGGAACCGATCCGGCGGTGATCGCCGCGAGATAGCCGACGGGGATCACGAAGCCGAGCGGGCTGACCGCGGCGCCCACCACCAGGCCCGCGGCGATCGCGCAGACGGCGGTCGGCGGAGCGAGATAGCGGAGGTTGATCGAACCGGAGTGGTAGCGGGCGACGACATGGCGCCAGCGGCCGTAGTCCTTGTACTGCTTGGCGAGCGCCTTCACGGACGGCCGCGGCCGGTACTGCACCTTCAACTCCGGTGAGAACCAGATGAGTCCGCCGGCCTCGCGGATCCGGAAGTTCAGCTCCCAGTCCTGGGCCCGGATGAACTCCTCGTTGTACCCGCCCTGCTGCTCCAGCGCCGCACGACGGAAGACACCCAGATACACGGTCTCGGCCGGGCCCGCCTCGCCGCCGGTGTGGAACGCGGCGTTGCCGACACCGATCTTCGAGGTCATCGCGGCCGCGACCGCGTGCTCCCAGTCGTTCTCGCCCTCGGCGTGCATGATGCCGCCGACGTTCTGCGCACCGGTCTCCTCAAGGAGCCGGACGGCGGTCGCGATGTAGTTCGGCGACAGCATGCCGTGACCGTCGACCCGTACCACGATCGGGTGCCGGGACGCCTTGATCGCGGCGTTGAGCGCGGCCGGCGTACGCCCGGTGGGGTTCGGCACGGTGTGGACGCGGGGGTCTTCGCGTACGAGCTCGGCAGCGATCTCGTCGGTACGGTCCGTGGACGGGCCGAGCGCGATGACCACCTCCATCTCACCGTCGTACTCCTGCTCCAGGATGTGACGGACCGAGTCGCGCAGATGCCGCTCCTCATTGAGGACCGGCATGATCACGGAAACGGCGGGGGTGGGGGCGGGCATGGCTTCCTCGGGGTCCGGGGGTCGTCCCGGGAGACGGCAGTATCGCCCGCCACGTTACCGCGAACGGGGGACACCGGTGCGCGCCGCCCGGTCCGCTCCCGGTGCCGCAGATCGTATGGGCCTACGGTTCTCGGGATCACGGTCTGCCACCCCGCGGAGGTGCCCCTCGTGCCCACACCGCCCCGCTCGCCCCGTCCGCGACCGGCGGCGGCCCGACCGAGGCCGGCGGCGGCCCGGCCGAGGCCGACGGCAGCACGACCCGGACCGCACGGCGCCCGGCCACGGCCGCCCGCCGGACGGCAGGTCGCGCGACCCCGCTGGGGCATCCGGATGGCGACGTCGCTCTCGGTGCTGGTGCTGGGGGTGGGTGGTATCGGTCACACCCTGGTGACGGGGCTGGACAGCGGGATCGGGCGGGTCGACCCGTTCAAGGACATGAAGAACCGGCCGGAGGCCGGGAACGGGATGAACATCCTGCTCGTCGGCACCGATGGGCGGGACAGGATCACCAAGGAAGAGCGCCGCAAGTACCGGCTCGGCGGCGCGCCCTGCCGCTGCACCGACACGATCATGCTGGTGCACATCTCCGCGGACCGGGAGCGCGCGAGCGTCGTGAGCCTGCCGCGGGACTCGTACACGGAGATCCCCGCCCACACCGACGTGACCACCGGCAAGCACCACGGCAAGCACGCACTGAAGCTCAACGCGGCGTACGCGGAGGGCGGGCCCGCGCTGACGGTGCGGACCGTCGAGCACATGACGAAGGTGAAGGTCGACCACTATCTGGAGGTCGACTTCACCAGCTTCATGAAGACCGTGGACGCGATCGGCGGGGTGGAGATCTGTACGGCCCGGCCGCTGAAGGACTCGTACACGGGACTCGACCTGCCGGCGGGCACGCACACGCTGGACGGCGGGAAGGCGTTGCAGTACGTACGCTCACGCCATATCGACGGGGCGGCGGACCTGGGCCGGATGCAGCGCCAGCAGCGCTTCATGGCGGCGCTGATCCACCGGGCCACCAGCAGCGGGGTGCTGCTGAATCCCGTGAAGTTCCGCGAGGTCGGCTCGGCGATGCTCAACGCGGTACGGGCGGACAAGGGGTTCGGTACGGACGAGATGCTCACGCTCGGCAAGGCGATGCGGGGCTTCACACCGGCGTCGTCGGAGTTCACGTCGGTCCCCGTAGGGGACGTCAGTTACCCGGTGAACGGCATCGGCTCGACGGTGAAGTGGGACCCGGTGAAGTCCCAGCGGCTCTTCCAGGCGCTGCGCGACGACAAGCCGCTGGCGCCGCGCCGCCCGGAGAAGCCGGGGGTGCAGCCGTCGAAGATCATCGACGTACCGCCGAAGCAGATCCGGGTCCAGGTCTACAACGGGACTCGGCTGGACGGCCTCGGCGCGCGCGTGGACGCCGCCCTGCGGGCGACCGGGTTCAACACGACCCGGGTGCCGCGCAACGACGACCGCCACGATGTGAAGCGCACACTCGTCTCGTACGACCCGCGCTGGGACCGCTCGGCAAGGTCCCTTGCCGTGGCCCTGCCGGGCTGCGAACTCCGCGCCGTCCACGGCCAGGGCGCGACCCTCAAGGTGACGGCGGGCTCGGGCTTCACCAAGGTGATCCCGGTCCGCGCCGAGGCCCCCCGCCCCCAGGGCGCCTTCGAGGCCGTCACCGGCGACCAGGTGCTCTGCAACTGACCGACGGAGCGGGCCCCGGGCGAAGCTCCGGGGGAGTCCGAGGACGGGCACCGGGGCCCGGGGCCGGAAGGCCCCGGGATCGCGAGGGCGTCAGTCCTCGTAGCCCTCTGCCGCGCGCTTCTCGCGGAGCTCCTTGATCGCGCGGCGGCGGGCCAGCCGGTGGGTGCGCCGGATCTGCGCCTCCTGGTAGCGGCGCTTGTCGCGTTCCGTCTCCGGGACCACCGGAGGCACCTGGCGCGGCTTGCCGTCCGCGTCGACGGCGGCGAAGACCAGATACGCGGAGCCGACCTGCGTCGCCGGCGTCGACTCGTTCCAGCGCTCGGCCAGCACGCGCACGCCGACCTCCATCGAGGACCGGCCGGTCCAGTTGACCTGTGCCTTCACATGGACCAGGTCCCCGACCCTGACCGGCTCCAGGAAGACCATCTCGTCCATGGAGGCGGTGACCGCGGGCCCGCCCGAGTGCCGGCCGGCGACGGCCCCTGCCGCGTCGTCCACCAGTTTCATGATCACGCCGCCGTGCACGGTCCCGAGGAGGTTGGTGTCACTGCCGGTCATGATGTGGCTGAGGGTCGTACGCGAAGCCGAGGTGGGCTTACCCGGAATATTGCCCTCCGGGCGCTGGGCCTGATCTGTCATGCCCTCCACCCTATGCGCGGACCTGCGCGCCGATGCATTGCATCAGCTTCGCAACAGCCCCGGTGCGATTTCTCACCCGCCCTGTCAGTCGGGCGGACCTCACCTGCACACTGTTCCGCATGAATGATTGGCCCGATGGATACGGACGCGGCAGCCACGGTGCACCCGAGGGCGCTCGCGCGATGCGCCATGTGCAGCGACGACCCGTTCCGCAGCAGCAGTCGCAGGGGTACGACGACGGGTACGACGCCCCGTACGACAGCGGCTACAACACGGGCCAGGTCTACGGCTCGCCGCCCGGGGGCGGTGGTCGCGGTGGCTACGACGCGCCCCCCGGGGACTACCGCCCGGCGCCCGACTGGCGCCGCCGCCTCAAGGTCGGGTCGGCCGTCCTGCTCGTCGCCGTGCTCGGTGTGTCCATAGGCACCTACTTCTGGGCCGACTCCAAGATGCGCCGCGAGGTCGACCTCTCCAAGGTCATCGACCGGCCGGAGGAGGGCGACTGCACGACGTACCTGATCGTCGGCTCCGACAGCCGTGAGGGCCTGACGGCCGAGGACAAGAAGAAGCTGCACACGGGTTCGGCCGACGGCAAGCGCACCGACTCGATGATGATCCTCGCGGCCTGCGGCAGCGGGAACACCATGATCTCGCTCCCCCGCGACTCGGACGTGGAGATACCGTCCTTCGTGGGCTCGGAGTCCGGCAAGACCTTCCCGGCCGAGGGCCGCCGGGTGAAGCTCAACGCGGCCTACGCGGAGGACGGCCCCGAGCTGCTGGTCCGTACCGTCGAGCACAACACCGGCCTGCGGATCGACCACTACGCGGAGATCGGCTTCGCCGGCTTCGCGAACATCGTGGACTCCCTCGGCGGTGTCGAGATGGACATCCCGAAGGCCTTCAAGGACAAGAAGTCCGGCGCCGACTTCCAGGCCGGCAAGCAGACCCTCAACGGCGAGCAGGCCCTGGCCTTCGTCCGCACCCGCTACGCCTTCGCGGGCAGCGACCTGGACCGGACGAAGAACCAGCAGAAGTTCCTCGCGGCCCTCGCCAACCAGGCCGCGACGCCCGGCACGATCCTCAACCCGTTCAAGCTCTACCCGACCCTCGGCTCCGGCCTGGACACCCTGGTCGTCGACAAGGACATGTCCCTGTTCGACCTCGGTGAGATGTTCTTCGCGATGAAGGGCATCAACGGCGGCGACGGCACCTCCCTGAACATGCCGATCTCGGGCAGCCGCGGCGGCAACCTGGTCTGGGACAAGGAGAAGGTCAGGCAGCTCGTGAACCAGATCAAGAACGACGAGAAGGTCACCGTCACCGGGAACTGAGGTCACCGTCACGGGGAACCAGGGCAGGCACCGTGCAGGACCTGGTAGCCCCACCGGCGTCCGCCTCGCGCGCCCGTCCTGGCCGCCCTACGCTGCCAGTACGGCGATCATGGAATGCGGTGAGCGCGATGGCGGACGTCAGCCGGTACTGGGCCTCGGGGAACTGGCAGGTGGCCGACGGGAAGGCCGAGGAATTCCTGGAACGCTGGACGGAGTTCCTGACCTGGACCAGAGAGTACGTCGACGGATTCCTCTGGGCACGGCTCATCCGCGACCGGCACGACCCCACGCACTTCGTCTCGTTCTCGTCGTGGCGCGACCTCGACTCCCTCAAGTCCTGGCGGAGCCACCCGGAGTTCGAAGGCCTCTTCGCCGCCTGCCGGGCCCTCTGCACGGACATGAACACCGGGAGCTTCGAGCTGGCCCGGGCGGTCTGAGACCGGCCAGAACGGTCTGAGAACGCGCAAGCCCCCCGGCACGGGATGTGCCGGGGGGCTTGCTGATGCGTTACGGAAGGTTCCTTGCCATCACAATCCGCTGAACCTGGTTCGTGCCTTCGTAAATTTGCGTGATCTTGGCGTCGCGCATCATGCGCTCGACCGGGTAGTCGCGCGTGTAGCCGTAGCCGCCGAGGAGCTGCACCGCGTCCGTGGTGATCTCCATGGCGACGTCCGAGGCGAAGCACTTGGCCGCGGCGCCGAAGAAGGTCAGGTCGCCGTCGAGGCGCTCGGACTTGGCGGCCGCGGAGTAGGTGAGCTGGCGGGCGGCTTCCAGCTTCATCGCCATGTCGGCGAGCATGAACTGAACGCCCTGGAAGTCGGCGATCGGCTTGCCGAACTGCTTGCGCTCCTGGACGTAGCCCTTGGCGTAGTCGAGGGCACCCTGCGCGATGCCGAGGGCCTGGGCCGCGATGGTGATGCGGGTGTGGTCCAGGGTCTTCATGGCGGTGGCGAAGCCGGTGCCCTCCGCGCCGATCATGCGGTCGGCGGGGATACGGACGTTGTCGAGGTAGACCTCGCGGGTCGGGGAGCCCTTGATGCCGAGCTTCTTCTCCGGGGCGCCGAAGGAGACACCCTCGTCGCCCTTCTCGACGACGAAGGCCGAGATGCCCTTGGAGCGCTTGGTCGGGTCGGTGACGGCCATCACCGTGTAGTACTCGGAGACGCCGGCGTTGGTGATCCAGCGCTTCACGCCGTTGAGGACCCAGAAGTCGCCGTCGCGGACGGCCTTGGTCTTCATACCGGCGGCGTCGGAGCCCGCGTCCGGCTCGGAGAGGCAGTACGAGAACATCGCGTCGCCCTTGGCGAGCGGGCCCAGGTACTTCTTCTTCAGCTCCTCGGAGCCGGAGAGGACCACCGGCAGCGAACCCAGCTTGTTCACAGCGGGGATCAGGGAGGACGAGGCGCAGACGCGGGCGACCTCCTCGATCACGATCACGGTGGCGAGCGCGTCGGCGCCCGCGCCGCCGTACTCCTCCGGCACGTGCACCGCGTGCAGGTCGGAGGCGACCAGGGCGTCGAGGGCCTCCTGCGGGAAGCGGGCCTCCTCGTCGACCGCGGCGGCGAACGGCGCGATCTTCGCCTCGGCGAGGGAGCGGACCGATTCACGGAGCATGTCGTGCTCGTCGGACGGGCGGTACAGATCGAAATCGGCCGATCCTGCCAAGGTCTCTCACTCCCCAAGAACGCTAACTACCGTTAAGTAACTCAAATTTTAGTAGCCCTGCCCCGACCAGGCATACGTGAGCTTGCTGACAGCGGAAAAATGCCCTTGCCCCTGCCCGGTTATGCTCGGGCGCGCAGTCCCTCCGTCCCTCTCAGGAGCACTACATGGCCCTCAAGATCACCGTGATCGGCACCGGATATCTCGGCGCCACACACGCAGCGGCCATGGCGGAGCTGGGCTTCGAGGTCCTCGGTCTCGACGTCGTCCCGGAGAAGATCGAGATGCTGGCCTCCGGCCGGGTCCCGATGTACGAGCCGGGACTCGAGGAACTGCTCTCGAAGCATGTGGCCGGGATCGCGGGGGCGAGCGGGCGGCTGCGTTTCACGACGTCGTGGGACGAGCTCGAGGAATTCGGCGGCGATGTGCACTTCGTGTGCGTGAACACCCCGCAGAAGCACGGCGAGTACGCGTGTGACATGTCGTACGTCGACTCCGCATTCGACTCGCTCGCGCCGCGCGTGAAGGGCGGGGCGCTCGTCGTCGGCAAGTCGACCGTGCCGGTGGGGTCGGCCGACCGGCTGGCCGGACTGCTCGCCGAGCGGGCACCGGAGGGTGTGGAGCTGGCGTGGAACCCGGAGTTCCTGCGCGAGGGCTTCGCCGTCCAGGACACGCTGCACCCGGACCGGATCGTGGCGGGTGTGGCGAGCGAGCGCGCGGAGAAGGTGCTGCGCGAGGTGTACGCGACGCCCGTCGGTGAGGGCTCGCCGTTCGTCGTGACGGACTTCCCGACGGCGGAGCTGGTGAAGACCTCCGCGAATTCGTTCCTGGCGACGAAGATCTCGTTCATCAACGCCATGGCGGAGGTGTGCGAGGCGGCCGGCGGCGATGTGGCGAAGCTCGCGGAGGCGATCGGCCACGACGAGCGGATCGGTGCGAAGTTCCTGCGGGCCGGTATCGGCTTCGGCGGCGGCTGTCTGCCGAAGGACATCCGGGCGTTCATGGCGCGCGCGGGTGAGCTCGGCGCGGACCAGGCGCTGACGTTCCTGCGCGAGGTCGACTCGATCAACATGCGGCGCCGCGGGCACATGGTGGAGCTGGCGCGTGAGGCCGTGGGCGGCGGTTCCTTCCTGGGGACGCGGGTCGCGGTGCTCGGTGCCACGTTCAAGCCGGACTCGGACGACGTACGGGACTCGCCGGCGCTGAACGTCGCCGGGCAGATCCATCTCCAGGGCGGCCAGGTCACGGTCTACGACCCGAAGGGCATGGAGAACGCGCGCCGCGTCTTCCCGACGCTCGGGTACGCGGAGAGCGCGCTGGAGGCGGTGCGCGGGGCGGACGTGGTGCTGCACCTGACGGAGTGGCGCGAGTTCCGCGAGCTGGACCCGGCGGCGCTGGGTGCGGTGGCGTCCCGCCGGATCGTGCTGGACGGGCGGAACGCGCTGGACGGTACGAAGTGGCGCGAGGCGGGCTGGACGTACCGGGCGATGGGCCGGCCCCGCGCCTGACGTCTCGTACGTGTCGTACGTGTAGTGCTCGCGCGAGCGTCAGCAGGCGCAGAGACAGAACGGGTGGCCGGCCGGGTCGGCGTAGACCCGCCAGCTGCGTGAGCGGTCCTCCGTGTCGAGCGGCTTCGCACCCAGGGCGAGCACCTGGGCCTCCGCCGTGTCCAGGTCCTCGACGGCCAGGTCGAGGTGGAACTGCTGTGAGGCGTCGGACGCGGGCCACTGCGGCGGTACGTGGCCGGGGGCGGCCTGGAAGGCCAGCGGCGTGCCCTCGTACCCCTTGAGGTCGACCCAGCTGTCGTCGTCGGCCTCCACCTGGGCGCCCAGGATTTCTGCGTAGAAGGCGGCGAGTGCGCGGGGGTCGGGGCAGTCCAGGACGACGGCTCCCACGGTGGCGATGGCCATGGTGCTTCCTTTCGTACGGCTGCGAGGTTACCGGTGACGCGCGCTTACCGGTAACGAGTTACCTCATAGTGGCGCACCGGAGGTAACGTCGCAACCATGAATGACAGGGCGCCGGCACCCGGAGGGCTCGCGCTGATCGAGTCCCTGGTCAACACGCTGAACATCGAGACCGGTGCCGACTCCCTCGACACGGCGGACGGCCGGGACGCCTTCGGGCTCGTGGCGGAGGACGCCGGGGCGGCGAAGGAGCTGCGCGAGGCGCTGCGCGCCGCGTGCCTGGCGCACGCCGGGCACCGCGCGCCGGGAGACGTGGGCGCGCTGGACCGGCTGCTCGCGGGTGCGCCGCTGCTGGTGGGCGTGGACGGGGCGGGAGCGGCGGCGCTCCGGCCCGCGGACCCGGCCTCGCTCGTGTCGCGGGTGGCGGCGGCCATCGCGATCGCGGCGGCCGAGGGGACCTGGGTACGGCTGAAGGCATGCGAGGCCGAGGACTGCCGGTGGGCGTACTACGACCGGAGCCCGGCCGGCCGCAGCCGGTGGTGCTCGATGGCGGTGTGCGGCAGCCGCGCGAAGATGCGGGCGTACCGGGCGCGGCGCTCCGGCTAGGCCGTGTTTGAGAACTCCCGCCTGGTACGCGACGCCTGGCACGCACTCCCCCGTAGCCCTTCGGGCACGGGAGGTGCCCCCACGCTGCGTTGTCGGAGTCATCCGAGTACGTCCAGTACGTGGATGATCCTCCGCCTTGCGATTGCACGCACCAGACGCCTCGAGCCCCGCCCTGCGGGCGGACGGCGCTAGTTCTCAAACACGGCCTAGACGGTGATTCGAAGGAGCGCCGTCCGCCGGCCAGGGCCCCGCAGGCGGGACTCCGGACTCACTCAGCCAGGGCATGCCGCCACGGGCTGGTGGTCGCTCGATGTGCCCGGTGAGGGGGCCGGCCCGGGAGAGGAGGTCCCGGGCAGACGTCACTGACGTCGCATGAGGCGGTTCACCTCAGTCGGCCACCCCTCTGATCGCCACGATCTTGTCGGCCGTCACCCGCACCAGGAGGATCCCCGGCGCGCTGTTGCGGGCGCCGTGCTCCGCGGCGCGCTCCTCTCCCACGTAGCGTGCGGCGATCCGGGACGCCCAGGCGCCCACCTCCTGGGCGTCCTCGCTGACCCGGGCGCTGCCGTCGACGACGACGAAGGAGAACGGCGGACGGTCGTCGTCCACGCAGAGGGCGAGCCGGCCGTCACGGATCAGTGTGCGGCCCTTGACGGAGTTCCTGCTGGTGTTGAAGACGAGTTCGTCGCCGTCCAGCAGGAACCAGACGGGTGCCACATGCGGCCGTCCGTCGGCCCGGGTCGTGGCGATCTTCGCGGTCCGGGTGCCCGCGCTGACGAAGGCGCGCCACTCGGCGTCGGTCATCGGTGTGGCCATGAGTGCTGTGTTCCTTGGCGAGAGGTTTCCTGGCGGAGGACGGCCGGGCAAAGGGCCGGGAAGCCCTGGTATCAACCGGGAAGCCCTGGTATCAACCCGTTCCCCGGCCCCGGCCTGCGTCGGGCCCCGACCCGGGACGTGAGTCAGAACAGACCGTTCTCGTGCGGCAGTTCGGCCGGGATTTCCGGAATGGCGTCCCAGTGCTCGACGATCTTTCCATCCGCCAGGCGGAACAGGTCGTAGTACGCCACCGGCACGCCGAATTCACCCTCGGCCTGCACCAGGACGAAGTTCCCCTCGGCGATGACCCGGTGGATGTCCGTGTAGACCACGCTCTTGCCCTGTGCAGCCCATGCGGCCGCTGCCACGGCGAACCCCTCCAGACCGTCGCCCGCCTCGGGATTGTGCTGCAGGTAGGTCTCGGTGGAAGTGAATTCGGGAACGACGGAGAAGTCGGCGCCCTTGAGCACCCTCTCGGCGTACTCCGCGACCAGCTTGCGGTTCGCCTCGGTCTTGTCCAGTTCGACGACGCGGGTCGGACCGTCCGTCTGGGTGCGGCCGCTGACGGTCTTCTCGACCAGCGGCACCAGGGCGTCCCAGTGCTCGACCAGCTTGCCGTCCTCCACGCGGTACAGGTCGAAGGCGACCAGCGGCGCGGGACCGAATCCGTGGTAGATCCCGTGCGTGGCGACCAGATCGCCGTCGGCGATGGCCCGGACGCACTCGTAGCGGAAGTCGTCGGACAGCGAGGAGACCAGCTGCCGCAGGGCCTCCCGACCGTCGGCGGCGAGTGCACTGTGCTGGGTGTAGGAGGGCGAGACCCAGCGGTCCACCGCCGAGGGGTCCTTGTCGTCGAACAGTTCGCCTACGGCTTTGAGGACCAGATCCTTGTGGTTCATGACGGGCGCATCCAATGGTGCCGGGGTGGCGGACCCGGTGTCCGCCGCTTGCGCCTCCAGCCTTGCCCTCGACCGTCGAGCCCAGGAGGTAGAAGTCAGAACCACTGTGGTCAAAAATGGACAGCGCCCCGAGAGAGACCCCCACCCCCGGTCATGATGGTCGACAACCGTGCAGAGGCTCGCGCATGATCCCCGAGCTCGCTTTCACACCGCCCGTCGGCACCCCGGCAGGGGCCGAGGTGCTCGCCGTGGCCGAGCTGAGGCGACGCGTCGACCCCGGTCACCTCACGAAACCGAGCCGGCACGGCTTCCACGTCCTGCTCACCCTGACCGACGGCGCTCTGCGGCAGACCGTGGACTTCGCCGAGTACCGGCTCACACCCGGCTCCTGGCTGTGGGTCCGGCCGGGACAGGTGAACCAATGGGGTGACGTCAGCGGGGCCGAGGGCACACTGGTCCTCTTCGAGAGCGACTTCCCCGACGCGACGACCGCGGCTGCCGCCTCCCTGGACGACCCGTTCGCGCCCGTCGTACGGACTCCGAGCGGCGACGACGCGGGTGCGCTGCAGGACGCCGTGCAGCACCTGGACCGCGAGTTCCACGGGGCGCTCCGGATGCCGGTCGACATCCATGTCGCCGTGCTGCGGCACTTGCTGGCCGTGGTCCTCCTGCGGCTCGCCCACCTGTCCGCTCCCGCCGAGGACCTTGCGCCGGAGCCGGGCTCGGCGTATCTGCGCTTCCGCGATGCCGTCGAGCGCGACTTCGTACGCACCCGCCGCCTCGACGACTACGCGCGTGCGCTCGGGTACTCCCCCCGTACGCTTTCCCGGGCCACGCGCACCGCCGCCGGCGTCGGGGCGAAGGAGTTCATCGACCGCAGGGTCGTCCTGGAGGCCAAGCGCCTGCTCGCGCACGGAGAGCTGTCCGTCGCCCGGATCGCCGCCCAGCTCGGCTTCTCCAGCGCCACCAACTTCACCAAGTTCTTCCACCAGCGCACCGGCCGGACGCCCATCGCGTTCCGGCGTTCCGCACGCGGGACCACCCGCTGACCGGCACTGCCCGGCTGCGGCTGCGGCTGCCACCGCCGGGCAGGTGGCCGTCAGGCCAGGGAGTCCAGCGTCGCGTTCGACGCGGGCCGCGTCGAACGGAGGTCGCGGGCCACCGATTCCGCGTCGCGCAGCACCCGTACCGCGTTCTGCCACGTCAGCTTCGCCAGGTCGGCCGACGACCAGCCGCGGCGCAGCAGCTCCGCGATCAGGTTGGGGTAGCCCGCGACGTCCTCCAGGCCGGCGGGGACGAAGGCCGTGCCGTCGTAGTCGCCGCCGATGCCGATGTGGTCGATGCCGGCGGCCTCGCGCATGTGGTCGAGGTGGTCGGCGACCGTCGAGGCCGTGGCGACCGGGCGCGGATGCGCCGCCTCGAAGGCGCGGTGGATCTCCATCGCCCCCGGGGTGGTGTCCAGGGGGTGCAGCCCGTGCGTCCGCATGTTCTCGTCCGCCGACCGGGTCCAGGCCACCGCCTCCGGCAGGATGAACTTGGGGACGAACGTGGCCATCGCCACGCCCCCGTTCGCCGGGAGACGCTCCAGCACGTCGTCCGGAATGTTGCGCGGGTGGTCGCAGATCGCCCGCGCCGACGAGTGGGAGAAGATCACCGGCGCCACCGACGTGTCCATCGCGTCCTGCATCGTCGTCGCGGCGACGTGCGAGAGGTCGACCAGCATGCCGGTGCGGTTCATCTCCCGGACGACTTCGTGGCCGAACGGCGACAGTCCGCCCACGCCGGGCTCGTCGGTCGCCGAGTCCGCCCAGTCGTTGTTGTCGTTGTGCGTCAGCGTCATGTAGCGGACACCCAGCGCGTGCAGCGCGCGCAGCGTGGCGAGCGAGTTGTTGATGGAGTGGCCGCCCTCCGCTCCCATCAGGGAGGCGATACGGCCCTCCTTGCGCGCCGCCTCCATGTCGTCCGCTGTTTTGGCCCGCGCCAGGTCCGCCGGGTAGCGGGCGAGCAGCTGGCCGACGGCGTCGATCTGCTCCAGCGTGGCGCTGACCGCCTCGTCGCCGGTCATGTCGCTGCGTACGTACACGGACCAGAACTGCGCCCCGACCCCGCCGGCCCGCAGCCGGGGGATGTCGGTGTGCAGGCTGCCGGTCAGGTCGCTCGCGATGTCGAGCCGGTCCAGGTCGTAGCGGACCCGCTCGCGCAGCGCCCACGGAAGGTCGTTGTGGCCGTCGGCCACCGGGAAGGACTCGAGGAGGGAACGGGCCTCGGCGAGGAAGTCCACAGCCGCCGCCCTACTTGCCGAAGCCGAAGGCCGGGGAGCCCTCGACCTTGGCGCGCAGCCGCTTGCCTTTCTCGGTCGCCTGGTCGTTGAGCTCCTGCTGGAACTCCCGCATCCGGGCCAGCAGGTCGGGGTCCTGGGTCGCGAGGATCCGGGCCGCCAGCAGACCCGCGTTGCGCGCGCCGCCCACCGACACCGTCGCCACCGGCACGCCCGCCGGCATCTGCACGATCGACAGCAGCGAGTCCATGCCGTCGAGGTACTTCAGCGGCACCGGAACGCCGATCACCGGCAGCGGGGTGACCGAGGCGAGCATGCCCGGCAGATGCGCCGCGCCGCCCGCGCCCGCGATGATCGCCTTCAGGCCGCGCGCGGCGGCGTCCTCGCCGTACGCGATCATCTCGTGCGGCATGCGGTGCGCGGAGACGACGTCGACCTCGTACGCGATCTCGAACTCGTCGAGGGCCTGTGCCGCGGCCTCCATGACCGGCCAGTCGGAGTCGGACCCCATCACGATGCCTACGACAGGACGGCTGGTGCTGTTCACTCGACGATTGTTCCTCTCAGGTAGCCGGCGGCGTGACGGGCGCGCTCCAGCACGTCGTCGAGGTCGTCGCCGTATGTGTTGACATGCCCCACCTTGCGGCCGGGCTTCACGTCCTTGCCATACATATGAATCTTGAGCTGCGGATCCCGTGCCATGCAGTGCAGATAGGCCGAGTACATGTCGGGGTAGTCGCCGCCCAGCACATTGCACATGACGGTCCACTTCGCGCGCGGGCGCGGATCGCCCAGCGGCAGGTCGAGTACGGCCCGGACGTGGTTGGCGAACTGGGAGGTCACGGCCCCGTCCTGGGTCCAGTGGCCGGAGTTGTGCGGGCGCATCGCGAGTTCGTTGACGAGGATTCGCCCGTCGGTGGTCTCGAACAGCTCGACCGCCAGATGGCCGACGACATCGAGCTCCTTCGCGATGCGCAGGGCGAGCTGCTGCGCCTGGCCGGCCAGCTCCCCGTCCAGACCGGGCGCGGGGGCGATCACCGTGTCGCAGACTCCGTCGACCTGCCGGGACTCCACGACGGGGTAGGCGACGGCCTGGCCGTGCGGGGAGCGGACGATGTTCGCCGCCAGCTCACGGCGGAAGTCGACCTTCTCCTCGGCGAGCACGGGCACACCGGCTCTGAAGGGGGCCTCGGCATCGTCTTCCGTACGGACGAACCAGACGCCCTTGCCGTCGTAGCCGCCCTGCACCGTCTTGAGGATCACGGGGAAGCCCCCCACCTCCTGGGCGAACGCCGTCACATCGGCGGGGTCCGCCACGATGCGATGCCGGGGGCAGGGCACCCCGATCTCCATGAGCTTCGCGCGCATCACACCCTTGTTCTGGGCGTGCACCAAGGCGTCGGGCCCCGGCCGGACGGCGATGCCGTCCGCCTCCAGGGCCCGGAGGTGCTCGAACGGGACATGCTCATGATCAAAGGTGATCACATCACAGCCGCGCGCGAACTCACGCAGCGTGTCCAGGTCGCGGTAGTCGCCGATGACGACATCGCTCACCACCTGGGCCGCGGAATCCTGAGGGGTGTCACTGAGGAGCTTGAACTTGAGGCCGAGGGGGATACCCGCCTCGTGGGTCATACGGGCGAGCTGACCGCCGCCGACCATGCCGACTACCGGGAACGTCACCCTCTCAGGGTATCCGGAGCTCCGTACGGCCCTGTCCGGTGTGCGTTTTCGTACGATGCCACAGCTCCGCGACACCTTCGCAGTTGTCCACAGGCAAGTCAGGGGGGTGCTGGTTAGCATGGTCGGGTTGATGTTTCCAACGCGATGTTCTCCGACGCGATGCTCTCCGCATCGTCGAATCGGCCGACCGGACGGGGCTGAACGATCACCATGAGCGAACGGGGCGCCCTGCGTGGGCGACTGAACCGGCTCGCGCGCGAGGTCGCCAAGTTCGGCGCTGTCGGCGCCATGGGGCTGCTCGTCAATATGGCAGTCTTCAATCTGCTGCGGCAGACCACCGACATTCCGGTGGTGCGGGCCAGCCTGCTGGCGACGTTCATAGCGATCCTCTTCAACTACGTGGGCTTCCGCTACTTCACGTACCGGGATCGCGACAAGAGCGGCCGTACCAAGGAGCTGACGCTGTTCCTGCTGTTCAGCGCGGCCGGAGCGGTGATCGAGAACGGCGTGCTGTACACGGCGACGTACGGCTTCGACTGGGACAGCCCGCTGCAGAGCAACTTCTTCAAGTGCTTCGGGATCGGCGTCGCGACACTGTTCCGCTTCTGGTCGTACCGCACGTGGGTGTTCCGGGCACTGCCCGCCCGCGAGGCCGTACAGACGGCGGAATCGTTCCTGGAGCAGCGCGCGGCGGAGCAGAAGCAGCCCCACCGGGTCCGCAGCTGACGCGCCCCGTGGCCGGGAGCTGCTCCCGGGCTGCGGGCTTTCGCGTCGGCGGATCGCGCGTTCCGGCTCGCGTCAGCTGATCGCGCGTTCCGGCTCGCATCGGCGGATCGTGCGTTGCCGTCCTCAGCGGATCGTGCGTTCCGGCTCCCTGAGCCGCCGCGCCTCCCGGCTCAGGAACAGGGCGAACACCGGAGGCTGCTGCTGCAGCAGCTCCAGCCGCCCGCCGTCCGCCTCCGCCAGATCGCGGGCGACGGCCAGCCCGATCCCCGTCGAGTTGCGTCCGCTGATGGTCCGCTCGAAGATCCGGGCTCCGAGATCGGCTGGTACGCCGGGGCCCTCGTCGGTCACCTCGACCACGGCCTGGTTGCCGGTGACCCGGGTGCGCAGGGCCACGGTGCCGCCGCCGTGCATCAGCGAGTTCTCGATCAGCGCCGCCAGCACCTGGGCGACGGCGCCCGGTGTGCCCACGGCCCGCAGGCCCTGTTTGCCCGAGCAGACGATCGCCCGGCCCGCGCTGCGGTACGCGGGGCGCCACTCCTCGATCTGCTGCTTGACGACCTCGCCGAGGTCGAAGGCGACGGCCGAGCCGGTGCGCGGGTCGCGGGAATTCGTGAGCAGCCGCTGCACGACGTCGGTGAGTCGCTCCACCTGGGTCAGCGCGATGATCGCCTCCTCCTTGACCGTGTCCGGGTCGTCGGTCGCGGAGATCTCCTCGAGCCGCATGGAGAGCGCGGTCAGCGGCGTACGGAGCTGGTGGGAGGCGTCCGCGGCGAGCCGGCGCTCGGCGGTGAGCATGCGCGCGATCCGTTCGGCGCTGGAGTCCAGGACGTCGGCGACCCGGTCGAGCTCGGGGACGCCGTACCGCTTGTGCCGGGGCCGGGGGTCACCGGAGCCGAGCCGCTCCGCGGTCTCCGCGAGGTCGGTCAGCGGTGACGCGAGTTTGTTGGCCTGTCGCACGGCCAGAAGTACGGCGGCGACGACGGCGAGCAGGGCGACGGCGCCGATGATCATCAATGTGCGGCCGACTTCACGGGTGACGATGGAGCGGGACTCCTCGACGGTGACCGACTCTCCCTGCTCACCGGTGGCGGTGCCCCGGATCACGCTCCCGGAGGGCTGTTGCCCGATCTCGACCGCCGGCCTCCCCGGAATCCGGATCACCGCGTACCGGTCGGGCCCGATCTGATCGGCGAGCACCCCGTCGTCGACCTTCTCGTGCTCGAGCACCTTGGCCTCGATGACGCTGACCAGCCGCAGCGCCTCCGAGTCCACGCTCTCCTGGGCGCTGCTGCTGATGGTGCGTGTCTCGACGATGACGAGGGAGACGCCGAAGACGGCGATGACGACGAGCACCACGGCCAGGGTGGAGTTGATGAGTCGGCGGCGCACGGTGCCCTCCGGGCGGGTTTTGCGGGGATGCGGGGGCGGGGCCCCCGCAGTCCTTGCTGCTCAGCTCTTCTCGAAGCGGAAGCCGACGCCTCGGACGGTCGCGATGTAGCGCGGGTTCGCCGCGTCGTCGCCCAGCTTCTTGCGGAGCCAGGAGATGTGCATGTCCAGTGTCTTGGTGGACGACCACCACGTGGTGTCCCACACCTCGCGCATCAGCTGGTCACGGGTGACGACCCGGCCGGCGTCCCGCACCAGGACGCGCAGCAGGTCGAACTCCTTCGCCGTGAGCTGCAGCTCCTCGTCGCCCATCCAGGCGCGGTGCGATTCGACGTCGATCCGCACGCCATGGGTCGCGGGCGCCGCGGCCGGCTCCGTGGCGCCGCGCCGGAGCAGCGCCCGGACCCGGGCCAGCAGCTCGGCGAGCCGGAACGGCTTGGTCACGTAGTCGTCGGCGCCGGCGTCCAGGCCGACCACCGTGTCCACCTCGTCGGCCCGGGCCGTCAGCACCAGGATCGGCACGCTGTGCCCGTCGGCACGGAGCCGCCGCGCCACTTCGAGGCCGTCCATCCCGGGCAGCCCGAGGTCCAGCACCACCAGGTCGATGCCGCCCTGGAGCCCGGCGTCGAGCGCGCTCGGACCGTCCTCGCGGACCTCGACCTCGTACCCCTCCCGGCGCAGGGCACGCGCCAGCGGCTCGGAGATGGATGCGTCGTCCTCGGCGAGCAGTACACGGGTCATGGGGTGATGGTAGTCCGCGGCGCGGACACGCCGAGGCGTGATCCACAAGCCCTGCCGGTCTGGGATGAGATCCTGTTCATCACCTTCGAAACTGGGCAGACGGTTCCACGTGGGCCTGTGATCCTTGTCTCAAGCCCTTTCATATGCCCCACTGTCGTGTCGTATGGTGGCGAGACGCCTTTAGCACTACTCGGGGACCTTTGGCTGCTTTTGCACCAAGGGTCTCTTTTCTGTGCGGAGCCGGCCATCAGCCGGTGCCGACAGTGAATGAACTGTGGGCCGGGCCTCTCGCGCGTCGCCGCGCGCGGGGCGTGGATCCCGGTGCGGACGTGTCCCTCGTCTTCGTTCACCAACGAACGACGGGCCCCTCGGGCGTGGGGCGGGGCCCTCCCCGCCGGTGCCGGCCGCCCCCCACCGGGCGCGAGTACCCGCTTACCAGGCGGACGCGTCCCGAGCAGCAAGGATCGACCATGGCGTCCAGCCTGACGAAGGACTCGGTGACCAGCCCCGCTGGCTCCGAAAGGACCTTCTTCGGCCACCCCCGCGGCCTGGCCACCCTCTTCATGACCGAGATGTGGGAGCGCTTCTCCTACTACGGCATGCGGGCCCTTCTGGTTCTGTACCTGGTCTCCGGCGGCGCAGACGCCGCGACGGGCAGCCAGGGCGGCGGCCTCGCGATGACCGCGGTCACGGCCACGGCCATCTACTCCGTCTATGTCTCGATGGTCTACCTCATGGCCATGCCGGGCGGCTGGTTCGGCGACCGCGTCTGGGGCGCCCGCAAGACCGTCACCATCGCGGGCTTCGTCATCATGGCGGGCCACCTCTCGCTCGCCGTCCCCGGTCAGGCGATGTTCTTCGTCGGTCTCGCGCTCGTCGCGGCCGGATCCGGTCTGCTGAAGGCCAACATCTCCACGATGGTGGGCCACCTCTACGACGGTCCTGACGACCCGCGCCGTGACGGTGGCTTCACGATCTTCTACATCGGCATCAACCTCGGTGCCTTCGCCGCGCCGCTGGTCATCGGCACCGTCGGTGAGAAGCACAACTGGCACTTCGGCTTCCTGCTCGCCGCGGTCGGCATGGCGCTGGGCCTGGCCCAGTTCCTGATCGGCACCCGCAACCTGAGCCCGAAGAGCAGCGTCGTCCCGAACCCGCTCACCGCTCAGGAGCGCAAGGCCGTCCTCACCAAGGTCGTCCTCGGCACCGCGCTCGTCGCCGCCTTCTACAGCGTCGTCGTCGCCGCCGGCATGTACACCCTTAACTGGGCGCTCGTCCCGATCACCCTCGCCGGTCTGCTCATCCCGGTCGCCGTGCTGGTCCGCATCAAGCGCGACAAGGATCTGGACAAGGTCGAGCAGTCCAAGGTCTCCGGCTACATCTGGTTCTTCGTCGCCGCGGCCGTCTTCTGGATGATCTACGACCAGGGTGGCTCGACCCTCTCCCTCTTCGCCGACAGCAAGACCGCCGACAACCTGCTCGGCATGGCCTTCCCGGCCACCTGGTTCCAGTCGCTGAACCCGCTGTTCATCATGGCGCTGGCCCCGGTCTTCGCCTGGATGTGGCTGGCGCTTGCGCGCCGCAACAAGGAGCCCAACACCATCGTGAAGTTCGCGATGGCCCTGGTCCTCGTCGGCGCCTCGTTCTTCGTCTTCATCGTGCCGATGGGCATGGCGGGCGACGGCTCCAAGGTCAGCCCGATGTGGCTCGTCTCGATCTACATGATCCAGACGATCGCCGAGCTGTGCCTGTCCCCGGTGGGTCTGTCGGTGACCACGAAGATGGCTCCGCAGAAGTACTCGAGCCGGATGCTGGGTGTGTGGTTCCTGGCCGTCACCGCGGGCGACTGCACCACGGGTCTTCTCTCGCTCGCCGGTGTCGACCTGAACGGTACGGGCATCATCGGCCTGCAGGCCCTGCTCGCCGCTGTCGCGGGTGTGGCGATCTGGATGTACCGCAAGAAGGTCCAGGCGCTCATGGGCAACGTCCACTGACCTGGTCCGTACGCACTCCGTGTACGAAGGGCCGCCGCACCGGTGTGGTGCGGCGGCCCTTCGCCGTTCTCGGAGAGACGTGACCAGCAGGTCGTGATCAGCGGGTCGTGATCAGCGGGTCGTGACCAGCAGGTCGTGACCAGCGGGTCGTGACCAGCGGGTCGTGATCAGCGGGTCGTGCCGCGCAGCCGCCGCCACGGTGTGAACGTGAACACCGCGCCGCCCAGCAGGATCACCGTGCCCGCGACGAGGGCGAGGGCGTGCAGGGCCCCGCCGTCCTCGGCGCCGGTTTCGGCGAGGCCGCCGCCCGAGGCGTCGCCGCCGCCCGCGGATCCGGAGGCCGAGCCGCCGGAGCCGCCACTCGCGCCGCCCGGCTGGGCGGAGGTGTCGAGCTCGAGGGAGACCCCGACATTCGCGGGCGGGGTGCAGGTCGTCGTCGTACCGAGGGCCTTGACCGTGAGGACGCCCGGGCTGAGCGTGGACTTTCCGCTGGCGCCCGGCTTGTACGTACCGGTCAGATCCGGGATCTCGATCGGGTCGCCGGCCTTGATGGGCTCCTTGTTCGTGGGGCCCTCGACATGGACGAAGCCCTTGTCGGCGCCGCCGAGCTTCACCTCCATGGACGGCTTGACGGAGTCGGCCGGGATCTCGGCGGGGCTGTCCATGACGGACTTGGAGAACTTCACGGTGAGGTCGTAGTTCCCGCCGTTCTTCTTGGCGTTGATCTTCACCGGGGAGACGGCCTCCTTGTCTCCGATGGGCGTCTTGCAGGAGTAGGCGACCTGGACCTCCTTGCCCTCGAAGTCGGTCTGGCCGCCACCGCCGCCTGTCGTGCCGCCGCTGGAGCCGCCGGAGCTGCTCGTACCGCCCGCGGTCGATCCGCCGGAGTCACTGCCACCGCTCGTGGAGCCGCCGGAGCTGCTCGTGCCGCCCGCCGTCGATCCGCCGGAGTCACTGCCAGCGCTCGTGGAGCCGCCCGTCGTCGTACCGCCCGAAGTCCCTCCGCCGTCCGTCACCTTGACGGTCGCGCCCGGCTGGACCGTCTCCTTCGGCGAGCACTTGGTGTCCGTCGAGATCGGCTTGGAGACATTGATGTTGTACGCGCCCGGGGTCAGCGTGATCTCGCCGGCAGCCGTCAGCTTCAGCTTGCCCTTCATGTCGGGCAGCACCATCGGGCTGTTCTTGGGGATCGGCGGGTTCTGCCGCGGTCCCTCCATCGCCAGATCGGCCGTCTGCGCCCCGGCGACCTTGAGGGTGCCCGTCGGTTTGACCGTGTCCTTCTCCAGGTCCAGGACGTCGGGGTTCTTGGACGCGGCCTGGACGGTCTTCCAGACCACCTCGATCTCGTCGCCGACCTTGGCCTCCGCGGGCGCGGTGATCTGCACCTCAGTGGTGCCCTGGACGGGCGGCAGACCGGAGATCGGCGGGGGGATGCACTCCGTCTTGTACGACACCTCGGCGGCGTGGGCCGGTCCCGCGGTCAGCAGGATCCCCGCGCCGCAGAGCATCAGCGCGACCCCTGCCGCGCTCATCCTCCGTTGCGTGCTCACGTGTGTCCCTTCGTCGTGGGTCGGTTCTCTGACGGTGCGGAGTCCGGGGTGAACCACGGCAGGGCCGTGGCGGTGGGTGGCACCGGCTCGGTGCGCGGTGCGTTGCGGTGACGGCCGGGAGGGGAGGCGCCGCGACGTGGTCGTACGCGGTCGACGACCGCCATCCCGATCCGGAACAGCGCGGCCGGGACGACCACGGCCAGCAGCACCCAGAAGAGCGTCACGCCCCAGGGCCTGCCCACGCCCCACGGCTGCTCGACGAGCACCTTCGAGCCGTACCTCACCGAGACCTGGTAGTCGCCGTGCGCCCCCGCAGACAGCTGGACGGGCAGCTTGATCTGCGCCTTCTTCCCCGGCTGGATGGTGCCGCGCCACTGCCGCTCCTCCCACTGCGGGGCGAACACGCCATGGGCGGTGCCGACCTCGAAGACGGGGTTCTGGACCGGGGCGGAGCCGAGATTGCCGACGGTGAAGACCAGCTCGCGGCTCGGCGGGGCGCCGAACCACACGAGCAGGCCGCTCGATCCCCGCAGGTCGACGGCCGCGAGCACGGCGAGCTTCCCGCCTCCGGTGGACCGGGGAAGCGGGGCGGTCGGGTGACCCGCGACGGTGAACGGGGCGTCCACGAGGGCCTGTTCACCGGTGACGGTCGCCACGTGCACGACGCACGGGCAGGGCTTCGGCGGCTCCGCGACCGGCATCTTCTTGCTGAACGCGCCCTTGGCGTCGGTGGTGACGGCGCGGCCGTCGGCGTTGGCGCAGGAGTTGGTGCCGCCGATCACGCCACGGTCGGGTGTGGCCTGTCCGCAGATGAGCATCATCAGCAGCGCGCCCGGTCGCCATCCGGCGCCGCTGACGGTGAGGTCGCCGCCTTTGCCCGCCTGCTGGGCGGAGAGGCTGACAGTGGGCTTGGTGTCCGCGGCGAGGGCGGGCGGGGCGATGGCCACGAGGCTGAAGGCCGCGGCGAGGAGTGCGACGAGGGCCGCCGCGACGCGCCCGCGGAGGGCTTCTCCCCTCCCGGCCCCTTCCCGTTGTGTCGATGTGCGGCTCCGCCGCGTGGGGGCGCCGCCGGGGCGCCGCCCCGGACCCCGCGCCTCAGCCGCCGGCGGGGCCGAGTCCGCTAGGGCGTGTTGCGAAAGTCCCGCCTGGCCCGCGACGCCTGGCACGCACACTCGCTGCGTTGTCGGACTCATCCAAGTACGTCCAGTACGAGGACGATCCTCCGCCTTGCGATCGCACGCACCAGACGCCGCGGGCCCCGCCCTCCGGGCGGACGGCGCTACTTTCGCAACACACCCTAGGCGGAGCCCCGGAATCCAGCCCGTCCGGCGTTCGAGGACACGGCCGAAGGCCGTACGGGAGCCGCCTGGGGCCCTGTCCACAGTTCGGCAGCGGGCGCGGAGGGGAAACTTGCCGCCGTTCACCTTTGGGCTCCTGCCTTCGCCAAGTTCCGTTGGGTAGTGGTCGGTTCGGCCGTCGGCGGCCGACGGCGCGTGCGCCACAGCAGCGTTGCCCCGGCCGCCGCCCCGAGCGCGAGCGCCCCGCCCGTCACCCCGGCCCACGGCACGTAGACCGCGGAGGCCGTCGCCTCGGCCTGGGCGGCCCCCGGGGCCGTTGCACGGAGGGTGACGTCGACGGAGTCGAGGGCGGGCGTATCGGCCCAGGGTTCGGTCAGTTCGACGCGCTGTCCTGGGCGGAGTTCCACAGGCAGCGGGCGGGCAGGGCGCCGCATCAGTTCGCCGATGAGGCCCTCCGCGCGGACGGCCAGGCGCGGCGCGAGGACCGTGTTGCCGCGGTTGACCAGGGCGTAGTGGATGCGGCCTCCTTCCACCCGGACGTCCTCCACGGTGAGCGCGGCGAGCGTCGGGCCGCTGACCCGTACATGGACGCGTACGACCGTCTCGCGGCCGCCGGCCGAGGCGACGACGCGGGCGGGGTGGTCGCCGGGCACCGCGGACGCCGGCACGGTGACGGCGAACGGCACATCGGCGCGGGTGCGGGGCGGGACGGTCACCGGGTCCCCGGCGAGGGCGATCCAGCTGGTCCCGGCCGCACGCAGCCGTACGGTCAGCGGCTCGGTACCGCGGTTGGTCACGGACAGCCGGTCCTCCAGCACCGTGCCCGGCGGGCCCTCCACGTAGACGTACGGTCTGCCGCCCGTCGCGGGCTCCGCCGTCCAGCCCGGCTCGGCGGCCGTCGCGGCGGGCGCGGCTGTGGAGAGCACGTACAGCAGTGCGGCGGCGGCAGCGGTGATCACGGCGCTCCCCGGTTGTGTCAGCTCGTGGACCGCGCGTCGCTGCGGCGGGTCAGCCACAGGACGCCCGCCGCTCCCGTGAGCAGCACGGTGCCGCCGAGCGTGCCGAGCGCGAGCGCCGAGTCGAGCGGCCCGGTCCTGGGCAGCTCGCCCGAGCCCGTGGCCGTCTGCGAACCGCCCCCGCCGCCCGAGCCCTGGACGTCGAGTTCCAGTGACGGCTTCGGATTGTTCTTGGGGGTGCAGGTCGTGGTCGTACCGAGTGCCTTGATGGTGAGCACCCCGGCGGTGAAGGTGACCTTGCCGCTCTTCTTCGGGGTGTACGTACCCGTCAAGTCGTTGATTTTGATGGGGGTGTTGGCGGGGATCGCCTCCGCGTTCGGCGGTCCGGACACCGGGACCGTGCCGTCCTCCACGCCGCCGAGCTCGATGAGCGCGCTCGGGTTCATCGCGCCCTTGCCCAGCTCGACCGGGCTGGACGACACCCCTTTCTGGAAGGACATGGTGAGCTTGTAGCCGCTGCCGCTCCTGACGCCCTTGATGTCGATCGGCGACACGGCGCCCTTGGGCCCGATCGGCGTCTGGCACTGGTAGTTGACGTCCACGACTTCGGCATGGGCGGCGGGTGCGGCCATCAGCACCACCGAGCCCGCCACCGCCGCTGCCAGCGTGAGAGCTGTCCGCTTCTGGTACGACACCTCGAGTTCCCCTCATGCCGGAAGGTCGCCGAATGTTACTGACGACACATCAGATTGGGCGCTCAAGGTACGCCTGGGCCCTGATGGAGGGAAGACAAAGAGCACGGCGGATCGCCGTGCTCCACAACAGCTTCAAAACCGCGGGGTCGTACCGCCACCGCACAGGACGCTAAGAGGGCGCGGCCAGCTCCGCCCACACCGTCTTGCCGGGCATCCCCGGCGTCCGCACGACTCCCCAGTCCAGGCAGAGCCGCTGCACGATGAACATCCCGTGCCCACCGGGCCGGCCGGCCCGGTGCGGGGTGCGCGGCGCCGGCTGGCCCGTGCCACGGTCGGAGACCTCCAGGCGCAGCACCTTCGCGTCACTGGAGACCCGCAGCCGCTCGGGGCCCTCCGCGTGCAGACAGGCGTTGGTGACCAGCTCGGAGACGACGAGCAGGACGTCCTCGGCGGCCGCCCTGCGGTCGGCGGAGGCGGCGGGCAGCCAGCCCCAGTCGTAGAGGGCCTGCCGGGTGAAGTCGCGGGCGAGCGGGACGATGCCGCTGGCGCTCTCCAGCGCGAGGGTGCGCACCCGGCCGTCGGGGACGACGGTTCCACCGTCGGCGTCGTCGGCGCGGGCACCGCCCGGCTCGGGGCCGCGGTCGCCCGGCGGATGCTGCCGGGTGGTGCTCATCAGCGCTTCACCTCACCGATTCACCGGTTCGCAATTGGGTCAGTACAGAGCGTGCGGGGTTCCGTGCAGTCTGCGGGGGGTCTTCTGCCCGGACGCGTCGCGGCAACACCCACGTGGTCGGTCCGGACGCTGCGGTCAGTCGGTCAGTGCCGCTCCGAGCGAGTCGTGAACGGTGAAGACCGCCTCCGCGCCGGTGATCTCGAAGACCCTGGCCACGACGGGCAGCATCCCGGCCAAATGAACCCCTCCCCCGGCCGCCTCGGCCTTGAGCCGGGCACCGAGCAGCACATTGAGTCCGGTGGAATCACAGAACTCAAGGTGTGAGCAGTCGACGACCAAGCGTGTACGACCTTGATCCAGTGCGTCATCGAGTGGCGCACGCAACAGATCGGCCGTGTGGTGATCGAGCTCACCCGCCGGCGTCACGACTTCACTCCGGCCTTCGGTTCGCACCTCGACCCGAAGCCGGCCCCGATTCGCGCTGCCGACCGTCCCGCGGTCCATGCCCGTCCTCTTCGCCGATGCCGATTGACGTCCGTAGAACATTACGCCTTTCGTACGCCGGCTGGTACCCGAACTCCCCCATAAAACAGACATGTATGACATTTGACACTTGCAACGTTCGGTAAAGACCGGGTAGGGCTAGTAGGGACACCACCAACACGGCCGGCTTCGGAGGCGCCGCACACCGCAGCAACAGGTATTGGCATCGGCAGCCATATGCCGAGAACGATGGAGGAGACCATGTCACCCCGGCTCGACGAATCGCGAACCCCCTACGCGCCGTCGACACGTCTGCACGATCACCTCGAATCCCCCGAGCACGACGAGATCCACGAGCACCACGGGAACGACGGGCGCAACGGACAGCTCGAACACTCCGAACACTCCGAGCACTCCGAGCAGCTCGGACAGCTCGCTCTCCCGGAGATCCCGCCGTTCGACGAAGTCGGACCGGTGGACGCCCGGGCCCTGTCGAAGACGCTCTTCGCCCGCCTCGAGGTCCTCGAGGAAGGCACCCACGAGTACGCGTACGTCCGCAACACGCTGGTCGAACTCAACCTCGCCCTGGTCAAGTTCGCCGCCTCCCGGTTCCGCTCCCGCAGCGAGCCGATGGAGGACATCATCCAGGTGGGCACGATCGGCCTCATCAAGGCCATCGACCGCTTCGAGCTCAGCAGGGGCGTCGAGTTCCCGACCTTCGCGATGCCGACCATCGTCGGCGAGATCAAGCGCTTCTTCCGCGACACGTCCTGGTCCGTGCGCGTGCCGCGGCGGTTGCAGGAGCTCCGCCTCGATCTCGCGAAGGCCGGCGACGAACTCGCCCAGCAGCTCGACCGCTCACCCACCGTCGGCGAGCTCGCCGAGCGGCTCGGCCTCAGCAACGACGAGGTCGTCGAGGGCATGGCGGCGAGCAACGCGTACACCGCGAGCTCGCTGGACGCCCAGCCGGAGGAGGACGAGTCCGAGGGCGCCCTCGCGGACCGCATCGGGTACGAGGACCATGGCCTCGAAGGCATCGAGTACATCGAGTCGCTGAAGCCCCTCATCGCCTCGCTGCCGCCGCGCGACCGCCAGATCCTCTCCCTCCGTTTCGTCGCCGGCATGACCCAGTCGGAGATCGGCGACGAGCTCGGCATCTCGCAGATGCACGTGTCGCGGCTGCTCTCCCGCACCCTGAACAGGCTCAGGAAGGGACTCACGGTCGAGGAGTGACCGTCGTGATCGTCCCCACCCGAAGGGTCCGTTCCGTCAAGGGACGGGCCCTTCCGCCTTATTGACGGTGCGGTCCGGTATGGGCCACATTGAGCCCGGGGCTCAGGGGGGACAATATGGCTGTTGGGGAGCCGCTGGGGAGATTGGAAGCGCGGATGCGCGACCGCCTCGGCAGGGAATGTCTCTACGTACCGTCGTGCCGTCTCGGGCTGTATGTGGCACTGCGCCACTGGTGCCGGCCCGGTGGGCGGGTGCTGATGTCGCCCGTCAACGACGACGTCATCTTCTTCGTGGTGCTCGCCGCCGGACTCCGGCCCGTCCAGGCGCCGCTGGACCCGCGCGACGGCTCCATCGACGTCGCGGCCGTCCCCGACCCGGTGTGGGGCGGACTGGCCGCGGTCATCACCACGAATCTGTACGGGAATCCCGACCCGGCGCCCGAACTGCGGGCCCGCTGCGACGCGTCGGGCATCCCGCTGCTGGAGGACGCGGCGCACGCGATCGGGTCGCGGGTGGGCGGGCGCCCGGTCGGTTCGTACGGTGACGCGTCGGTCTTCAGCCTCTCCAAGCACACGGCGGCGAAGACCGGGGGTTTTCTGGCCCTCGCCGACCCGTCGCTGCGCGGCGCCCTGGAGGAGGCCCGCGACGACCTCCTCGCACCGTCCCGGCTGCTCGCCGAACTCGCCTACGCCGTACGGCCGTACGCGGAGGCGGGCGTGCGCGGACTGCGGCTCGTGCGGGCGGCGCGGGCGGTGATGCGGCTGCTCGGCATGGAGGAGCGCGAGGAGATCCGGATGCCGTTGCGGGCGGGCGAGCTGAAGCAGGCGGTGTCGGCGGCGCCCGCGCTCGCCCCCTTCCACTCCTGGGTACGGGTCGACATGCACGACTACCGCATCACCGCGGGACGGCTGCGGCACAGACGCACGGCCCAGCTGCTGGACCGGCTCGACGAGCGTCTCGACGCACATCTCGCCGGTACGCGACGGCTGTTGGCGACCCCGTGGGGTTCACCCAAACCCGGGCAGCCCGGCCCCGGACCCGGCGGGGTACAACCGCTGTTCCGGGTCCCGCTGCTGGTCGCCGACCGCGACGCCGCGATCGCCGCGCTCGCCCGGCACCGCATCACCACGGGCTACCTCTACGATCCGCCGCTCGACGACTACGCGGGCGAGCTCTTCACGGACCTGTCCCCGTCCCCCGAACCGGCCCGCTGGTTCGCCCGCCACGCCCTCCCGGCGGATCCGCTGAAGGCGGACCGCATCATCGCCGTACTGCGGGAGTCGGGCGTACGCCCGGCCGACGTCCCGCCCCGGGGCGGGACCGGTGGCTGATACGACCCGACTGCGCGGACCGGACGCGGCCGGGAAGGCCCCAGCCGCGCCGGCCGCGGTCGGCGCCGCGACGGCCGGCGGGGCCGACGGGGACTCCATGTTCCGCAACGCCTATGCGCTGATGCTGTCCACGGGGGTCTCGGCCGCGCTGGGGCTGGGGTTCTGGCTGGTGGCCGCGCGGTACTACACGGAGGAGGCCGTCGGACAGGGCTCGGCGGCGATCGCGGCGATGCGGCTGCTCGCGTCGGTCACCGCGACCACGATGATCGGCGCGGTGGTGCGGTACGTACCGCGGGCCGGGCGGGCCACCGGACCGCTGGTGTGGCGGGCGTACGCGGTCAGCTCGCTCGTGGTGTGCGTCGCCTGTGCCGCGTTCCTGGTCACGCTGGATCTCTGGGGGCCCTCGTACGCTCCGCTGCGCGGCCTCACCGCCGGGCTCGTGTTCACCGCATCGTGCGTCGCGTGGGCGCTGCTGACGCTGCAGGACGGGGTGCTGACCGGGCTGCGCAAGGCGGTGTGGGTGCCGGTGGGCAACGCCGTGTTCTCCATCGGCAAGCTGCTGCTGCTCGCCGCGTTCGCCACCGCCATGCCGGTGCTCGGCGTCTTCGTGTCGTGGGCGGCGGCGATCGGCCTGTCCGTGCTGCCCCTCGGCTGGCTGGTCTTCCGCCGGCTCATCCCCCGGCAGGCCGCCGCCGACCGCGACCGCGAGCCGCCGCGGATGCGGGACATCGGACGGTTCCTCGCCGGGGACTCCGTCGGCGCGCTGTTCTCCCTGGCGATGATCAATCTGTTGCCGGTGATGGTCGCCGTCCGCTTCGACGCCGCGCACAACGGCTTCTTCTACATCGCCTACACCGTCGGCGGCACGATGGAGTTCATGGCCATCAACATGGCCTCCTCCCTCACCGCACACGCCTCGCACAGCCCGGACGGCCTCGCCGACGGGGTGCGCGGCGCGCTGCGGCGGATGGCGGTGCTGCTCGTTCCGGTCGTCGTCGTCCTCGTCGTCCTCGCCCCGCAGATCCTCGCCCCCTTCGGCCCGGACTACGCCGAGCACGGCACGACGGTGCTGCGGCTGCTGGCCGCCGCCGCGCTGCCCCGCGTCGTCGTCGAGCTGTACATCGGAGTGCTGCGCGTCCAGGGGCGTACGGGCGTGCTCGCCGTGCTCCAGGGCGCGATGTGCACGCTGGTGCTGGGCAGCGCGGCGGTGCTGCTCGGCCCGGCCGGGATCTCCGGTGCGGGTCTCGCCATGCTGCTCTCCATGTCGCTGATGGCCGTCGCCTCGGCACCGGGCGTACGGGCGGCGCTGACGGGGCGCGAACCGGGGCCGTCCCGTGCCGCCCGGCTGCTGCGACGGCGCCGGACCGGCGCCGAGGAGTACGGCACGACCTGGGCCCGAAAGGCCGCCGAGCGGCGGGCGGCGGGCGCGGAGGACTCCGACTGGACGCGCGAGACCGTGTATCTGCGGGGTGTGCACGAGACGGCGACCCCGGCCTTCGGGATCCCCGTGTACGTCCCCGAGCAGGCGTCCGGACGCGAGGACGAGTCCTGGCTGACCACCTGGCTGTGGCTGCTGCTCGGCCTCGCGGCCGGGCTGTTCTGGATCCCGCTGTCCCGGGCCGAGGACGTCACCGCCGGGCGGCTGTCCGGCACCGAGCTGCTGCGCGCCCTTCCCCCGGTCACGGTCACCGCCGGCGTGCTGCTGATCGTCGTGTGCAGCGCGGCGGTGTCGCTGCACCGGCTGCGCCCCGTACTGCTCGCCGCGGGGCTGCTGACCACCGTCGCCGCGCTGCACACCGCGCCGCTGCTGCTGGGGATCAGGCCGCACCCCGCCGCCGGGCCCGGACACACGGCGCTCGCGGACCTTCTCGCCGGTGCGGCGGGGCTGGACGGCACCGCCGGCATCCTCGCGGTCCTGCCGGTCGTGCTGCAGCTGCTCTGCCTGGGCCTGGCCGCCACCGCACTGCGCGCCCTCGGCGCGCCCGGCCGGGTCACGGTGGGCGCGGTGTGGGTACTGGCGGTGGCGGGCTGGGCGGCCCAGGCCGCGTTCGCCGCGGCCGCCCTGCCCGTGCTCACCGGCTTCTTCGCGGCGGCGGTCGCGGCGGTGGCCTACGCCCGGGCGAGTGAGCCGAAGGGGCGCGCGGGCGTCGAAAGGGAGAACGCGCAGAGGTCCTGAGGAACGAAGGACCGAGCACGATCGACCGTCGACGCACGCTAGAGCGCCCCGGAGGCGAACCGAGCCTCAAAAGGAGGGTACGCGCTGGTTGAAGTAGGCGTCCTGGCCCGCCCGGCGGTAACCCTCCAGGCCTGGACCGTCGTTGACCGTCAGATCGCAGCCCGGGCCCGGCACCGCACGGTTCCAGTGCACCATCGCCTTCACCTTCGGCAGGGTCCTGGCGACTTGGGGGATGGCGGTGTACCAGTCGCGCTGGCGGTCCGGGTCGGCAGGATCGGGGACGGTCGCGAACTCGGCCAGCATCAGCGGCTTCTTGTCGGAGATGTTCGCGACGAGCCAGTCGTAGGTGGGCCGCTGGCTGCGGTCGAAGTCCTTCCAGTCCGTGGTGTTGTGGCAGGTGAAGTAGTTGTACTGGTCCATGGCGAGCCAGTCGACGTAGTCGTCGCCGGGATACAGCTGCTTCATCAGATCGGCGCTGCCCAGATATCCGGAGACCGTCCACACCCATACGACGTTGTGGGCGCCGAGCTCCTCGAAGCGGTCCCGGAGATGGCGGTAGGCGGCGACGTACTCCTCGGGGCTTCCCGCGCCCTCCTTGATCCGGGCGTCGACCTCCTGGTCGAAGGAGAGGAAGACCCGCTTCCCGTACGCCTTGATGCGACGGATCTGCGGGTCGATGATCTCGGAGTCGTACGCCCCGGACGCGATGTTCTTCCAGCCGAGCTGGGTCTCGGTGTAGTTCTCGTGGTGCGGTTCCTTCCACACCGTCGACTCCCAGGCGAGCATGAGCATCCGGTCCCTGCCCAGCTCCTGCTCGTGGGGGGTGAGCAGCTGTCCGTCGAGCTCGTTCCCCGACATGTCGTGGTACGTGTACACGAGGTCGAGCCTGCGCCCGATCTTCTTCTCGAACGCGCGTACCGGTGCGGTGAGCGATCCGGTCCTGTCGTACGGGATGTACGCACCCCACCAGGCGCCGCAGCGCGGGGCCAGCTTGGCGTCGGGAGCGCACGGACCGGTGATCGCCTCCCCGGAGACGGCGTTCCTGGGTAAGCCCTCGTCCGCTGTTCCGTCGTCGGCGGTGGCCCAGATCCCGAGTCCGGCGAGAACGGCGGCGACCGCGACGAGGACGACGGCGGCGTAGCCGCGGCGGTAGGACCCTGAGTGGCGTCCACTCATCAGCCACCGCCGCCGGGTTCAGGGCCTGTCCGGGCACGTTCTGCGCCGGAGGAAGCACGCGTGCCCTGTGCGGCGCCGCGGGTGGCGGCGGGCAGCGGCAGTCCCGGCAGCGCGGAGACGACCGTGGCGAACGCGGCGAGCGGCACCAGGAACGCGATCGCCGAGAAGGCCTCGACGAGGAACAGCGAGGTGGCGGTGAGTACCCCGAGGGAGAGGCTGATGGGCGCGGCCAGTGCGAACGCCTCCAGGCGCGCGGCGGGCCGCAGTCCGCCCGGCTGTGGATACAGCAGGGCGAGGCCCGGGCCGAAGGAGACGAAGAGGAGGACCGGTATCCAGCGCAGGGGTGAGCCGCCGGGCAGCAGGGTCGCCGCGAGCGCCAGCCATCCGGAGGCCGCGACACCCACTCTGAGCTGTGTCCGGTTCATGGTCGCGGTCATGTTCACGGGCATGTTCATGTGGTGACGCCTCGCGATCGGTACTCGAGTACAACGCCGTAAGGATGCTCCTCGACGACGGTGAAGAGCGGTGATGCGGACAGTTTGGTGCGCAGCGTGTCGAAGCCGCCGTACGGCAGCAGGCCCTCACCCGCCGTGTAGAGGTCCTGAGTGCGGGTGAGGATGACGTAGGCCTTCGAGCCCGGCGGGATGCCCTCGGCCAGATATCCGGCCGGGTCGGCGAGCATCTTCTCGTTCTCGGGCAGCTCCTGCTCGGCGAAGAACCAGTGCTCCAGCTCGTCGTAGCGGTGCAGGGACTGCGGGAAGGACCCGGTGGCGGCGAGGATGAGCGTGCCGTCCGGGGCCCCGTCGATGGCCCGGGTGACCATCGCGGTCTCGACGGGCGGGGTGTAGTTCATCCTCTCCTTGCCGTAGTACGACGGCAGGAACCCGGCCACCAGCGCGATCAGGGACACGGGCAGCGCGACGGCGGCGATGCGCCGGCGCACGGTTCTCGCCCGGGCCGACGCGCCCCGGACGGCGCCGGCGGCGGGCACCAGCGCGGCGGCGGCGAAGAAGGCCGCGCCCGGCAGACCGAACAGATAGACGCGGAAGAGCATTTCGCCGCCGTAGTCGTTGACGACGAACAGCGGCAGCGGCGCCACGGACACCAGCAGCAGTGGCAGTGCACTGCGGGTGAGACGGCGGCGCGCGATCACGGCGACAGCGGCGAGCGCGGCGACCGCGAGCACCATCAGCACATTGGCGCGGCCCGCGAGTTCGGGCCCGGGTCCGGTGAGCTGACCGGCGTACCCGGCGCGGGAGTTCCGGGTCAGCTCACCCAGCGACTCGCGCAGGGTGCTGAGCGTCTCGACGAACAGCGGCCGCCCCATGGTCAGGTCCCAGATCAGCATCAGCAGTCCGGCGACGGCCAGGAGCCCGAAGTTGCGGTAGCGGCGCGTGAGGGCGAGCGCGAACAGCGAGGCACACAGCATGACCGGCGTGAGCTGGTGCGAGGCGTTGATCGCGGCGATCAGCGGGGCGAGGATCAGCACGCAAACGGCGCGCTGGCGCAGCCCCGTGGGCGGCGGCACGGTGGTCGCCACCGGGTCGAGACAGGTGCGGTCGCGCAGCTTGCCGGCCGAGCCGGGCAGCACGAAATGGCGCAGCACCACGGCAAGTACGGTCAGATGCAGGATGTACGCGAAGCCCTGCGGTGCCAGATAGTCCTGGCCGACCCAGTTGGCGAGCTGGAAGATCCAGACGGCGGTCCACACCAGCCGCCAGTCCTCGGTGAAGGTCCGGTAGATCAGGATCAGTACCGGCATGAGCAGCAGACCGAGCACGATCGGTGCCCAGTTGAGGTACGCGGCGGCGCTCTCGACTCCGAACGTGCGGACGAGGGCGGCGTTGAGGCTGAAGAACCCGGGCCACTGGTCGTACGCCGACATGTTGCCGGACAGTGCGGCGTTCGGCCGTAGTTCCCCGTTGGCGAGGAGCATGGTGATCACGGCGTCGTGCTTCGAGGCCCAGGGGTAGCGCACCGAGTCGTACAGCACGGCGGGCGGTGCCTTGAGGGCGAACAGCAGCCCCACGCAGTAGGCGGCCGGCCACCAGGGCGCGGTCCCGGCGCGCCGCAGACTGATCAGGAAGCCGCCGGTCAGGACCAGGAGAGAGGCGTAGAAGGCGGCCGGCAGGGCGTCGAGAAGTCCGTAGTCACCCATGGTGCGGAACCCGGTGCGCGGCAGGGCGTACGTCCACAGGCCGATGCCGGCGAGCAGCGGCAGCCACGTGAGATCTGGCAGGGAGCGGCGCCTGCGCGGGGGCCGGGTGGCGGCGTCGGCCGGCGGTTCACGGTCTTCGGTCTGCTTCGCGGGCGGCAGCGCGCTGCTCCCGGTGACCGGTGTGGGCACGCGTTGCTGCACAGTGCGGCTCCCCCCACGGATGTGGTCGCGGCCGTCACGCCGCTGTCCCTTTCAGCGAAGTATATGAATCTGGTTCGGTTTTGGGTGGCTCTCGTACATCTTCACCCGGCGAATTCCGGGCCTTTCACGGCCGCCCGCGCCCTCCGGTAGAGCCGCCAGCCCATCGTCGGCAGCGAGTCCGGGTACGGTGCGACCCGCGCGCCCGTGCCCTCCATCCATGCCTCGATGTCGGCGGCCGTATGGCTGCGGCGCAGGATGAGCCGGGCGATGCGGTACGCCTCGTCCGTCTCCGAGCTCAGTGCGTGGCGTACGGCGACGGCGGACTCGTAGCCGGCGGCGCGCGCGGCTCGGCGCACGGCGCCGCTGTTGTAGCCGTGCGGATAGGCGAGGTGCCGCACGTCGTGACCGAGGGTGTCCTCCAGGACGGCCTTGGAGTGCCGCAGTTCGTGGCGCAGCCGCCGCGCGCCGAGTGTGTCCAGCTGCGGGTGGGTCACCGTGTGCCCGCCGACCTCGATGCCGTACTGCTCCAGCTGCGGTGCCTGCGCGAGGGTCATCATCGGGGCGGGCGGCAGCAGACTGTGCAGGCCGGGGGTGATCGCGCCGGTGGTCAGGTACGCCGTGGCGGGCAGCTCGCGGGAGGCGAGCGCCTCGGCGGTGGGACCCGGCAGATCGGCGAAGCCGTCGTCGAAGGTGAGGACGACCGGCCGGGGCGGCAGGGGCTCACCACGGCCGGCGAGATGGTCGGAGAGGGCGCTGATACGGATCGGGGTGCGGCCGCTGGCGACGATCGCGTCGAGCTGCAGGCCGAACTCCTTGGGGCTGACGGTGAATTCGGCGATCCAGTCGGGTGGATCGTCCATCACGGCGTGGTAGAGCAGCACGGGAATGCGCGGGGCTGTCCGGGGCATGGGCCCACCGCCTCTCATCGCTCCCCCCGGGTGTCCCAGGGGGGCGGGAGTCCGCGTACCCGACGACGGGCTCTCGCATACCCGATCGGGCCGTACAGCATCCCGCGCCGCTCCAGCCGGGAGAGGCTGCGCGGCCAGGGGTAGCTGTGGGTGCCGTGCTGCCCGGGAACATCCGTGCGGTCGTCCGCGTCCCGGTGGGCGGTCATCGCCCGGGCGTGGGCGAGGCCGCGCGGCACCCGGGCGAGCAGGGCCGGGAGCAGCGCGGGGCGGCGGGCGAGGAGCGCGGTGAGATACGCGGTCAGCCCGGCGCCGTATCCGTACGCCTGGTTCCGCAGGTCCTGCGGGGTCTCCCGGTGGTGGTGCCAGATCAGCGCGTCCGGGGTGTACCGCAGCCGGTGGCCGTCGGCCAGGATCCGTGCGAACGCGTACAGGTCGTCGCCGCCGCGTGCGGGGGTGCCGGTGCCGGTGGCCGGGTCGAACCCGCCGACGGATCTGAGGACCCGGGTACGGAAGGCCATGTTGGCGCCGGACCCGAAGCGCCCTGCCGTGAACGGGAACAGCGGCTCGTCGGCGGGCGGGCGCGCCGGGTCGTAGGTGCGGGGTGCGAAGCCCTTGGCGAAGCCGCCGTGGCTTTCGAGGAGGATCTGCGCGGGCGTGGTCAGCCGCGCCGGAAGGATCAGCCCGGTCGCGCAGCCGATCCTGGGGTCGTCGGCGAACGGCGCGGCGAGCGCGGTGAGCCAGTGCGGGTCGGCGACGACATCGTCGTCGGTGAAGGCGATCACCGCCCCGTCGGCGGCGGCGACACCGCGGTTGTGCGCGGCGGACAGTCCCGGCACGGGTTCGCACACATAGCGGACCCGGTCGCCGTACTTGTGCTCGACCAGGTCGCGGGTGGCGTCGGTGACCGGCGCGTTGTCGACGACGACGATCTCGAAGTCGGGGTGGTCCTGGGCGAGGAGCGAGTCGAGAGCGGGGGCGAGCCGGTCGGCGCGTTCACGGGTGCCGACGACGACGCTCGTACGGGGCAGATCGCCGAGGAGCTCCGGCGCCGGGGCCCGTGTCCCGGCGAGGCGCTCCCGGGCGAGCGCGGCGAGCGCCTCGGCCGGGTCGGCGCCTTCGGGAACGGTGCCGGTCAGGGTGGCGACCGGGCGGCCGCGGAGGCGTACGAGGACGAACACCTCGCCGGTGGTGACGGGCGGCCCACCGGGGCCGGGGCGCAGCGCGAGCACGCCGGCGCCGTCCGGTCTGTCGTCGAGCGTGTCGAGGTCGAGTTCGGCGACCTGGAACATGTGCGTCCCCCCAAGCGGTGTGAGCCGTTCAGCGACCCGGCCGATTTCCGGTCGGTCACCGGGCCGATTGCCCGGCCGGCCAAACCCGGCCGGAACCCGGCCGAAACCCGGCAGATCGCCGGGTCGGCCACCGGGCCGGTTGCCAGTCAGTTGCCCCGCAGTCGGCCGACCCGGTTGAGCGCCCTCTGCGCGTATCCGGCGAGGCGTGGCCGGTTCCGTACGTAGCTGTGGGCGCGGCGGGTGGGCTCACGGCTCAGCCAGTAGAGCGCCGCCCGCGCCCCCGGCCGGGTCGAGGAGCCTTCGTGGACGCGGAGTTCACCGGTCTTGAGTGCGTCCTTGTACTCGGCGGCGCCGCGGCCGAGGTCGAGCATGCCGATGCCTTCGGCCGCGGCGGCCTCGGCCATCCGCAGATGCAGGATCAGCCCCGGCGAGTACTTCGCGAACTCGGTGTCGTACGACGGGAACCAGCACGACAGCACGGTGCGCGAGCGCAGCCCGAAGTGCGCGGCGACGGGCCGGTCCGCGGCGTACAGCACGGAGAGGACTCCGGAGCAGCCGGGCGTACGGGTCTCGTGCAGGTGCCGCACGAGCGTGCTGATCCACTCCTGTGCGAAGCGGTCGCGGCGGCCCGTCCTGCGATACTGCGCGGACTTCCACTCCATGAGGGTCCGCAGCGCGGCGGGATCGCGCTCGTCGAAGACGAACCGCGTCTCCCCCGTCTGCCGCCCGAGCTTGCGCTCCTTGGCGGTCGTGGTCCTGTAGAACTTGGGCGACTGGGCGCGCAGCCGCTCCTCGTAGGCCGCGTACCCCTCGCCGACGTCGATGACGGGCGAGCCGAACTCCTCGACGCTGTCGGGCACGAAGAGGCTCTGCCCCGCCTCCAGGTTGTCGAACTCCCAGGCGGACAGCGCGCAGGCGCGGAGCAGCTCGCGCGCCCCGAGCCGCAGTCCGGTCCGCAGCACCGCGCCCTGGCAGTCGGACACACCGAGCCCGATGGCCCGGCCGTGCCCGAACGGCCCCTTCTCGTACGGGAAGAACCCGGCCGGGAGCCCGTCGTCCTCGATGACCGCGATCCTGGCCCCGGGTCGCACCCCCGCGACGGCCAGGGTGAACTCGGGCTCCATGAACGGATTGGCGGGGGCTCCGGACTTGGCGCGCAGTTCGCGCCAGGACTCGGTCTCCCCCTCGTCCAGCTCCCCGGGCTTCACGACACGAATGTGCACACCGCTCAACTCGACCCCCCGGTCTTCCCCCTTGAGCTTCCCCGGACAGGACGGTACCGGCCGAAATCCCCCCGGGATAGGGAGCGAAGGTCAAGCTGTGACCAAACGGTGAAGTGGCGTGAAGCTCTGTGAAAGGCGGGGCGAATGGGGCGATCGGTCAGGCGCGACCGGTCAGGCGCGAAGGGCCTCGCGCACCGCCGCTTCCGCGTGCAGCCGGGTCGTCGCGAAGACCGGTACGGGGCTGTCCTCGGGGCGGATCAGCAGCTCGATCTCGGTGCAGCCGAGGATGACACCTTCGGCGCCCCGGCCCACCAACTCGTCGATGACCTGCTGGTACGCCCGCCGTGACTCCTCCCGGACGACCCCGAGGCACAGCTCCTCGTAAATGACGCGGTGCACCTCGGCCCGCCCCGCGTCGTCCGGGACGAGCACATCGAGACCGTGCCCGGCCAGCCGGTCGCGGTAGAAGTCCTGCTCCATGGTGAACGCCGTCCCGAGCAGCCCGACGCGCTCGACCTTCGCTTCCTTCACCGCCTCGGCGGTCGCGTCCCCGAGGTGCAGCAGCGGCACGTCCACGGCGGCGGCGACCTGGTCGGCGACCTTGTGCATGGTGTTGGTGCAGATGAGAAGAAGATCCGCGCCTGCCGCTTCGAGTCCGCGGGCGGCCTCGGCGAGGATCTCCCCGGCCTTCTCCCACTCCCCCGCTACCTGCAGCTCCTCGATGTCGGCGAAGTCGACGGAGTGCAGGATGCAGCGGGCGGAGTGCAGTCCGCCCGCCTGCTCGCGTACGAGTTCGTTGAGGAGACGGTAGTACTCGGCACTGGACTCCCAGCTCATGCCGCCGATCAGGCCTATGGTCTTCATGGGGTCACTGTGACACGCGCGCCGTGCGCTGCGCGCGGGGCGATGCCGGCCGGCCCAGGTTGCGCAGGGGCGCAGGGGCGCAGGGGACAGCGCCGGCGGCCTCGGCGCTACCCCCGACGTGGCGCGCCGGCGTCAGTTCCCGGTCAGGGACACCGACGACGAGGAGGTCCCACCACCACGCAGACCGGATCCGACGAACTTCCAGGAGATGCCGTCGACCACGCCCGTGCCCAGCGGGGCCAGCTTCTCGAAGGCGGTGGCACTGAGGTCGACATGGGTCGATGCGCAGGACGGGCACTTGTCCCTGACCGGGACAGTTATGGTCCGGCCGTTGTAGCTGACTTCCACGGATATGCCGCTGCAGAGCGGGTCGTTGTTGGGATTGGGGGTCGTCCACCACGCCGCGGACACCGCGACCAGGTCCTGCGCGGTCGGGTCGATGAGCGTTCCGCAGGCGCCGTAGCCCTTGTCGGTGTAGTAGGTCATCTTGCCGGTCATCGGCTGCCCGACGGGGACACCGGCGTGGGCCGTTCCCGCGCCGACGGCGATGCCGACCGCGGCGGCGGCAAGGACACAGGTCCCCCTGCGTAATCGGCTCTGTGCACTCACGAGTCGTTCTCCTTCACTCGACGTTCCGCCCCTCCGGGCGCGGCATCGAGCGTGGTCTAGACCGCAGCCGTGCTGCAAGCCCAGGTGCCACAACTGGCCCGAATTCACGAGGGAGTTGGCGCCTCACAGGGGAACGGCGCGGTCCCGGGCGCCCAGCCGGTGGTCCCGATCACGTCCCTCGCGATGTTTCGCCGGTGAACGTCGCCACCGATCGGGTGCTCCCGCCCGGTCCGGGTTTCTGCTGCCCCAAGGGCAGCCACCGGGGCTGAGGAGCTACGCCGTCCGATGGGCGATCGCGTGTCGGTCGTCCATCGGGAATCAAAGCGCCTACGAGCTGAGCCGGCGCGGCGGGAGCGGGCGCCGCCCACATGCTGCAATGGACGGAAGCGCCTACGAGTTGCGCCGGCACGGCGGGAGCGGGCGAAGGGTCGCCGTCGTCGTCGCCTTCGAATACCCCACTGCCGAGCAGGACCTGGGGGTCTACCGCCGCACCTTCCACCTGCCGCCCTGCACGACAGCCAACGGGTGCTTCCAGAAGGTGTACTCGACCGGCGTCAAGCCCCCCGCCGCCAACCCCGCCTGGACTTCTGAGGCCGCGCTCGACATCCAGGCCGTCAGTGCCGTCTGCCCGGACTGCGAGATCACTCTCGTCGAGGCTCCCTCAGCCCAATTCGTCGAGTCTCTCCTTGCGGCCGTCGATGTAGCCAGTTCCCTGCCAGGCGTAACGGTCGTGAACGGCAGCTGGGGCCTCCCCGAGCAACCGGCCGAGCTGGAGCTCGACTTTCTCTTCCGTCCCGGCATCGCCTACACATTCGCATCAGGCAACACCGGAGGCCAGACGTTCTACCCTTCCGTCTCCCCGAACGTCACCTCGGTGGGTGGCACCACGCTGATCCCCGCGCATCACCGCGACGGCTGGGCCGAAAGCGGCTGGGCCGGCTCCGGAGGCGGCTGCTCGCTGTACGAGCCCAAGCCGTCCTTCCAGCACGACCTGTTGTGCCCCACCACCCGCGCCACACCGGATGTCTCCGCAGTCGCCGACCCCGCCACCGGCCTGGCCGTGTACGTCACGAGCTCAGCCCCCGACTTTCCCCCCGGCTGGTACGTCATCGGCGGCACCAGCCTCGCCGCCCCGCTGATCGCCGGCATGTACGCCCGGGCCGGCCGGCCCGGCCCGACCGACCGCCCCAACACCTACCCCTACGCGAGACCCCGGGACTTCCACGACATCGTCATCGGCTGCGCCGGCGCCTACTGCGCGATGCCGGGATACGACCTGGTCACCGGTATCGGCACACCCCACGGCGTCCGCGGACTGCGAGCCGACACGCGGGAATAGAGCCGAGCGGAGCGTGTCGCGTCGGCCGACCAAACCGAAACCGATCAACCCTCATGATTTCGGGCGCGTCACACCAGCGCGCGCCGGACCACCTGCTCGCCGCGCCGCCACACGTCCGTGACCAGCGGAACGCCCGGGCGGTACGCCAGGTGGACATGGCTCGGGGCGTCGAGGAGGGCGAGGTCGGCACGGGCGCCGGGAGCCAGGCGGCCGATGTCGGTACGGCGCAGGGCCGCCGCGCCGCCCGCCGTGGCGGACCAGACGGCCTCGTCCGGCGTCATCCCCATGTCCCGTACGGCCAGCGCGATGCAGAACGGCGTGGACGAGGTGAAGGAGGAGCCCGGGTTGCAGTCCGTGGACAGCGCCACGGTCACACCCGCGTCGAGGAGGCGGCGGGCGTCGGGCCACTGGGCGCGGGTGGAGAACTCGGCGCCGGGGAGCAGGGTCGCGACCGTGTTGCCGCTCGCGAGGGCGTCGACGTCCTCCTGCGTGAGGTGGGTGCAGTGGTCGGCGGACGCCGCGTCCAGTTCGACGGCGAGCTGGATGCCGGGGCCGTAGGTGAGCTGGTTGGCGTGGACGCGCGGGGTGAGCCCCTTCGCCATGCCGGCGGTGAGGATCTCGCGCGCCTGGTCCCCGTCGAAGGCGCCCTTCTCACAGAAGACGTCGACCCAGCGGGCGTGGGGCGCGCAGGCGTCGAGCATCTCGCCGGTGACGAGCGCGACGTAGGCCGCCGGGTCGTCGGCGTAGTCCGGCGACACGACGTGCGCACCGAGGTAGGTGACCTCCTCGGTGTGCCGGGCGGCGATCCGGAGGGCCCGCTCCTCGTCATGCGTGGTCAGCCCGTATCCGGACTTGGTCTCGAAGGTCGTGGTCCCCTGGCGGAGCGCCTCGTCCAGGTAGCGGGTGAGGTTGGCTTCGAGCTCGGCGTCGGTGGCGGCGCGGGTCGCGGCGACGGTGGTCCGGATGCCGCCCGCGGAGTAGGCACGGCCGGACATGCGCGCGTTGAACTCGGCGGTGCGGTCACCGGCGAAAACGAGGTGCGAGTGGGAGTCGACGAACCCGGGGATCACGGCCCGGCCGCCCGCGTCGTACGACTCGTCGGCGGCGGGCGCGTCGGCGGCGCGGCCGGTCCAGGCGACGGTGTCGCCGTCGATGACGAGGGCGGCGTTCTCGATCAGGCCGAGGGGGCCGTTGCCGACGGCGGGGTCGTTGGTGACGAGGCTGCCGATGTTGGTGACGAGGGTGGTGCTCATGGGTTCCTCTCCGTGGGGTTCCGACCCCCTACGGCCAGGGAGCAGACCTTGACGCTCCCATGCTTGCACAGGGGGATCCCGTGGCTGCCCGGCCGCCCCCGCAGCGCGCGGATAGGGTCGTGCGCATGCCAGGACCTCGATCAGCAATACGTCCGCGTCGCCAGGTTCTGCGCTGGTCGCGCCGCCTGATCGCCGCTGTCGTCAGCCTCTGCGCGCTGGTGGGTGCGATGCGTCTGGTCGTCCCCGCAACCGCCGCCGGTCCGGTGGGTGAACCGCCCGGGGTGCAGCGGCAGTTGACGTTCCTGCGCGCGGCCCTGGACGACGGCGCGGGCGACGAGGCGCAGGGAATGTTCCCGGAGGGCTACTTCTTCCTGCATGCGCTGTACGGCCTGACCTGGGTCGAGGTCGGCATGCGCGCACCGGCCGGGGAACGGTCCGAGGCGCTGCGGGAGGCGCGGTGGGCACTGGAGCGGCTGGACTCGCCGGCGGGCCGGGCACCGTTCAGCGCGGACCTCGTCCCGTCGTACGGCGTTTTCTACCGAGGCTGGTCCAACTGGCTGCGCGGTGGGGTGCTGAGCCTGCAACCGGCCGCGGACCGCGACCCGGCCGAGCTGCGCCGGTTCGCGGATGACTCGGCGGCGCTCGGTGCGGCGTTCGACGCGTCGGCCTCGAAGACGCCGTATCTGGCCGCCTACCCGGGCCAGGCGTGGCCGGTCGACTCGACGGTGGCCATGGCATCGCTGCGGCTGCACGACAAGCTATTGCCGCCCCGATTCGCGGGTACGGCCGACCGCTGGCTCCGGGGCGTACGCGATCGGCTCGACCCGCGTACGGGACTGTTCCCGCACCGCGTCGACCTGGAGAGCGGCGCTCCGGCCGAGGTGGCGAGGGGGACCTCGCAGAGTATGATCCAGCGCTTCCTCGTCGACATCGACCCGGTCTTCGCCAGTGAGCAGTACCTGCGCTTCCGCGACCGGTACGTCGTCTCGACGCTCGGCCTCGGCCCCACCGTGCGGGAGTACCCCGACGGCACCGACGGTCCGGCCGACGTCGACTCCGGCCCGCTCCCGCTGGGCGTCAGCCTGTCGGCTTCCGTGGTCACCGCGGGCGCGGCCCAGGTGCACGGGGACGCCGCGCTCGCCGAGGGGCTGACGAACCTCAGCGAACTGCTGGGCCTGCCGGTCGACACCCCGTGGGCGAAGCGGTACGCGTTCGGGCTGATGCCGATCGGCGACGCGTTTCTGGCCTGGTCGAAGACCGCGCGGCCCTGGGTGACGGACACTCCTTCACCGCCCCCGGCGAGCCTCTCGTGGTGGTGGCGCGTGCCGCTGCTGTTGATGCTGGTTGCGCTCGGGGCCGCGCCGTGGGCGAGGGCGCTGGTGCGGCGCTACCGAGGGCGGCGGGACTCGGAGGCGTCGGAGGCCTCGGAGGCGTACGACAGGAAGCCGGACCAGTCGGCGGAGCCGACGGTGACCTGAGGACCTTGGGGGTTCTTGGAGTCGCGGACGTGGATGGTGGGGCAGAAGGGGCTGGAGGGCGAAAGCGCGGCCGATGCGGCGCACACCGACGGCGTCCGCAATGCGCTGAGCGACATGCTCGATCTCGCGGCGCTGTTCTTCGGTGAGACCGCCGACGACGTGCTCGGCGTCGGGGAGATACTCCCAGGTCCAGTCACTCACGCGGCAGCGGCCTCCGCGTCCGCGAGGATGCGGCCGATCTCGGCGGCGGCAGCGCGGCGTGCGGTTCGGTCGTCAGACGTGGCGACGATACGTTCACACTCGCGGAGTCGACCCGCGCGGGCGGGCCAGCGAGTTACGGCGACCCATGCCCACCAGTGCTCGGTGAAGTGGCGACCTGGGAGGAGGCTGTACTCGTCGCGGGCCTGGTCGATGGCGGTGGCCCAGTCTGCATCGAAGCGCGGTAGGGCGTCAGGATCGAGCCGCGCGACGGCAACGCGGAGGGCAGCCGGGGTCTTCTCCGGCATGCGGATGAGTGGTGCACCTGTCGGCTCGGTGGGCTGCGCGGTCATGTCGGGCTCCTGGGCAGAAAACTGGCTCGGTCAGGCGGCGTCGGCCGCTTCACCCTTCTTCTTCTGGCCTTCGTAATCTCGGTGGCGGCGGCGGCTATTCCTGAGCCCGCCGGCGAGACGCCGCTGCCGCCCCCGTTCGACGCGGGCGGCAGCAGTCGGTGGAACACCGGTTCAGGCGCAGGGGACCTCGACCTGGTGAGTGCGCTCCCCCGAGTCGATGGACTTGCTGTCCGTCCAGTACGCCCCGTTCTGCAGGAACTTCATGCTCACGGAGTACGTACCGCACTCGGTCATGGCGGCGGAAGCCAACGTGGTTTTGGACCCCGTACGAGACGGCTGGCTGACCACGTAGGTGTCGTACGGGAGCGCAAAGCCATTGGCGTTGCTCACCGTGCCCTCGGCGCGCCACCTGGCCGGGTAGTTGCTGCTGGCGTTGTACCAGGCACCGCCCCAGTAGTAGGTGTTCCTGTCGGTCTCGGCCCGGACCTGGGCCTTGTGCTGCTCATCGACGACGAGACACACGCGGACGTCGGCGTACGTCCACTTCTCGGCGCCGTAATGCCCCTCCCACGGCGTGCAGTACGTTCCCGCGGCCGGCGCAGTCCCGTCGGCGGACGCCGGGGTGCCCTGGGTGAGGACGGCGGCGAGCGCGGCCATGGTCACGCCTGTCGCACGCCGGGTGAGAGGCCGAGTCCGGAAGGTCGACATAGGAAGTCCTTTCAAGCTGGGCAGATTTGCCTGTGCGGACTCCCAACGATCTTGGTAGCTCGGCGGTATTGCCCCGTGAGAGTGCCGACTTGGCGGAACGGCTGAACGCCCCCCAAGTCGCACACCAGCTCAGCCTCGCAGCGCCCCGATCGCTTCCGCCAGCGCCGTCGGCACGTCCGGCACGAGGGTGTGGGCACCGTCCCGCACCACATGCCGCCCGCCCACCACCGTGTGCCGCACGTCCGCCGCCGTCGCCGCGAACACCGCCGTCTCCGCCCCCAGCCTCGGCACCGGCCCCGCCGTCCGGACCGAGTCCAGCGCGACGGTGGTGAAGTCGGCGAGCGCGCCCGCCTCCAGGCGGCCCGCGTCGTCCCAGCCCAGCGCCGCGTGGCCGTCCTCCGACGCGGCGCGCAGCAGGGCCGCCGCCGTCCAGTGGCCGCGGGTGCGCGAGCGCAGGCGTTCGTTGAGCTCCATCGCGCGCGCCTCCTCCAGGAGGTCGATCACCGCGTGGCTGTCGCTGCCCAGGGAGAGCGGGGAGCCCGCGGCCTGGAGCGCGACCGCGGGGCCGATGCCGTCGGCCAGGTCCCGCTCGGTCGTCGGGCACATGCACGTGCCGGTCCCGCTCCCGCCGATCAGGGCGATGTCCTCGTCCGTCAGGTGGGTGTTGTGGACGCCCGTCGTACGCGGGCCGAGCACGCCGTGGTCCGCCAGCAGCCGCGTGGGGGTGCAGCCGTGCGCCGCGAGGCAGGCATCGTTCTCCGCCGTCTGCTCGGAGAGATGGACATGGAGGGGGGCGTTCCGGGAGGACGCCCACGAGCCCACCGCCGCCAGCTGCGCCGCCGGGACGGCCCGTACGGAGTGGATCGCCGCGCCGATGCGAACCCCGTCCCGCTCCTTGAGCAGCGACACGCGCTCGGCCCACGCTTCCGCCGTACCGTCCGAGAAGCGGAGCTGGTGCTGGTTCGGGGGCTCTCCGCTGTGCTTGTTCTTGATGGCTGACGACAGGTACGCCGTGTCGAGCAGCGTGATCCGGATCCCCGCATCCCCCGCCGCCGCGATCAGCGCCTCACCCATCGCGTTCGGGTCGGTGTAGCGGCCACCCCCCGGCGCGTGGTGCACGTAGTGGAACTCGCCCACCGCCGTGATCCCGGCCAGCGCCATCTCCGCGTACACGGCGCGCGCCAGCGCGTGGTACGACTCCGGCGTCAGCCGCGACGCGACCTGGTACATGAACTCGCGCCAGGTCCAGAAGGTCCCCGAGCCGACCTGGACGAGCCCGCGCAGGGCCCGGTGGAAGGCGTGCGAGTGGGCGTTCGCGAGGCCGGGGAGCGTGAGGCCGCGCAGCACTTCGGCACCCGGCTCCGGGGTCTCCACCCCGGTCCGGACCGCCGCGATCCGGCCGTCGCGCACGTCGAGGGCCACGCCCGGCTCGACATGCGTGCCGAGCCAGGCGTGTTCCAGCCAGTACGTCGTTACCTGCACGCGAGACCCTCCAGTACGTCGGCGAGTGCGAGAACCCCGGCGACGCAGTCGTCCTCGCCCGCGTACTCGGCCGGGGAGTGCGAGACGCCTGTCGGGTTCCGTACGAACAGCATGGCGGTCGGAACGGACCCGGACAGGATTCCCGCGTCGTGTCCCGCGCCCGTGCCGAGCAGCGGGGCCCGCCCGCCGAGCAGGGCGCCGATCTCGTCCCGCAGGGCGTGGCCGAACTCGACGACCGGCGTGAACGACTCCCGTACGACCGTCAGGTCGACGCCGTCGCGCTGGGCGCGGTCCTTCGCGGCCTGCTCGATCGCGGCGACGACCGTGTCGAGGGCGGCCTGGTCGGCGGCGCGCGAGTCGAGCCAGCCGCGGACGAGGGACGGGATGGCGTTGACACCGTTCGGCTCGACGGAGATCTTGCCGAACGTGGCGACGGCACCGGCGAGTTCCGCCTCGCGGCGCGCGGCGAGGACGGTCTCCGCGTACGTCAGCATCGGGTCGCGGCGGTCGACGAGGCGGGTGGTGCCGGCGTGGTTGGCCTCGCCGCGGAAGTCGAACCGCCAGCGGCCGTGCGGCCAGATGGCACTCGCGATGCCGACGGCGTTCCCCGTCAGATCCAGGGCCCGGCCCTGCTCGACGTGCAGCTCGACGAACGCGCCGATGCGGCCGAGCCGGTCGGGGTCCGGGCCGATGGCGTCCGGGTCGTACCCGGCGGCCTCCATCGCCTCCGGCAACGAGATGCCGTCCCCGTCCCGGAGCTCGTACGCCTGCGCCTTGGTCAGCTGTCCTGCGGCGAGCCGGGAGCCGACGCAGGCGAGGCCGAAGCGGGCCCCTTCCTCATCACCGAAGTTGGTGATGGCCAGGGGCTTGGCGAACGTCACTCCCCTGCGGCGGAGCTCGTCGAGCGCGGCGAAGGAGGACACGACACCGAGTGGGCCGTCGAAGGCGCCGCCGTCGGGGACGGAGTCGAGGTGGGATCCGGTGACGACGGCGTCCCCGGCGGCGACGTCCTCGTACGTCGCGGCGCCGAGCCAGGCCCACTGGTTGCCGTTGCGGTCGGTCTCATAGCTGAGTCCGCGCGCCTCGGCCTGCTCCTGGAACCAGGTCCGGCAGTCGGCGTCGGCGCCGGTCCAGGCGAAGCGGCGGTAGCCCTTGGTGTCGGGGTCGCGCCCGACGGGCGCGAGGTCCGCCCACATGGCGTGGAACGAATCCCCGCCCCCTGCCGGGAGTGCCCCAGCTCCCGCCGTGGGAGCCGCTTCGTTGGCGGCCGCAGGCCGGTGGTCGGGGTGTGCCCACCCTCCCCCAGAGCTTCGCCTGGGGGTGCCCCCATCTCGCTCCGCTCGCCCTTCGGGACGATTGCCCACACCCATTACGCGTCGCCCTCCCGCATGGGGATGCGGACGCCGCGGTCCTCGGAGACCGACTCCGCGATGTCGTACCCGGCGTCGACATGCCGGATGACACCCATCCCGGGGTCGTTCGTCAGCACCCGCCGGATCTTCTCGCCCGCCAGCTTCGTGCCGTCCGCAACCGTCACCTGGCCCGCGTGGATCGAGCGGCCCATCCCCACGCCGCCACCGTGGTGGATCGACACCCATGACGCTCCGGACGCCACGTTGACCATCGCGTTCAGCAGTGGCCAGTCGGCGATCGCGTCGGAGCCGTCGAGCATCGCCTCGGTCTCGCGGTACGGGGAGGCCACCGAACCGCAGTCGAGGTGGTCGCGGCCGATGGCGAGCGGAGCCTGCAGCTCGCCACTGGCGACCATGTCGTTGAAGCGCTCACCCGCGCGGTCCCGCTCGCCGTAGCCCAGCCAGCAGATACGGGCGGGCAGGCCCTGGAAGTGGACGCGCTCGCCGGCCATCTTGATCCAGCGCGCCAGGGACTCGTTCTCCGGGAAGAGGTCCAGGATCGCGCGGTCGGTCTTCGCGATGTCCGACGCGTCACCCGAGAGCGCCGCCCAGCGGAACGGGCCCTTGCCCTCGCAGAACAGCGGACGGATGTACGCGGGGACGAAGCCGGGGAACGCGAACGCCCGGTCGTAGCCGGCCAGCTGGGCCTCGCCGCGGATCGAGTTCCCGTAGTCGAAGACCTCGGCACCGGCGTCCATGAAACCGACCATGGCCTCGACGTGCTTCGCCATCGACTCGCGGGCCCGGGTGGTGAACCCGGCCGGGTCCTTCGCCGCGTACGACGCCATGTCGTCGAAGTCGACGCCGAGCGGGAGGTACGACAGCGGGTCGTGGGCGGAGGTCTGGTCCGTCACGATGTCGATCGGGGCGCCCTCGGCGAGCATCCGCGGGAGCAGTTCGGCGGCGTTGCCGAGCAGGCCGATGGAGAGCGGCTTGCGCTGGTCGCGGGCCTCGGTGGCGAGCTGGAGGGCGTGCTCCAGGCTGTCGGCCCTCACGTCCAGGTACCGGTGCTCGATACGGCGCTCGATCGCGCGCGGGTCGCAGTCGATACAGATGGCGACGCCGTCGTTCATGGTGACGGCGAGCGGCTGGGCGCCGCCCATTCCGCCCAGACCGGCGGTCAGCGTGATCGTCCCGGCCAGTGTCCCGTTGAACTTCTTGGCGGCGACCGCCGCGAAGGTCTCGTAGGTGCCCTGCAGGATTCCCTGCGTACCGATGTAGATCCAGGAGCCGGCGGTCATCTGGCCGTACATCGTGAGACCGAGGGCCTCCAGGCGGCGGAACTCCTCCCAGTTCGCCCAGTCGCCGACCAGGTTCGAGTTGGCGATGAGCACGCGCGGCGCCCACTCGTGGGTCTGCATGACGCCGACCGGGCGGCCGGACTGGACGAGCATCGTCTCGTCCTGCTTCAGCGTCCGCAGCGTGCGCACCATCGCGTCGAAGGAGCGCCAGTCGCGGGCCGCCTTGCCGGTGCCGCCGTAGACGACGAGCTTGTCGGGATGCTCGGCGACCTCCGGGTCGAGGTTGTTCTGGAGCATGCGCAGCGCGGCTTCCTGCTGCCATCCAAGGGCGCTCAGTTCCGTGCCACGCGGTGCCCGTACGGGGCGGGGTCCAGACATGCCGATGCCTCCTCGCGAAGTTGAATCATCTATTCACATCCTGGCGCCCTGAATAATTCCAGTCAACAGGGCAATGGGGCGAAGACGGGTGATTGACTGGCGTCCATGGCTTCAGACCGTCGCGATCAGGCCGTACGCGCGGCCGTAGAGCAAGGTCTCCTCACGGAGGCCGAGCCCGTCACCGCCCTCCTCGACATCGCCGGCATCCGCGCCTCCGCCGCCGCCCTCAAGGCCGCCTTCCAGGAGATCACCACCGCCCCTGTCCTGCACGCCTTCGCGGTGAAGGCCGCCCCGCTGGTGCCCGTGCTGCGGCTGCTGGACTCGGAGGGCATCGGCGCGGAGGTCGCCAGCCCCGGCGAGCTGGCCCTGGTCCGCGCCGCCGGGATGCGGCCCGACCGGATCGTCCTCGACTCCCCCGCCAAGACCCCCGCCGAGCTGCGCGAGGCCCTCGGCCTCGGGATCGCCGTCAACGCCGACAACCCGCAGGAACTCGACCGGATCGACGCCCTCGTCAGGTCCGGTCCCACCCGGTCACCGCTCGGCCTGCGGGTCAACGCCCAGATCGGCGCCGGCGCCATCGGAGCGCTGTCGACCGCCACGGCGACATCGAAGTTCGGGGTGGCACTGCGCGACGAGGGCGCCCGCGCCTGGGTCGTACGCGCGTATGCCGACCGCCCCTGGCTGACCCGGCTGCACACCCACTCCGGCTCGCAGGGGCTGACCCTTCAGCTGATGGCGCGGGGCGTACGGGCCGCGTACGACCTCGCCGAGGAGATCAACGCGGCCGCCGGGCGCCGGCAGATCGACACCCTCGACATCGGCGGCGGGCTGCCGGTCAACTTCGCGTCCGACGAGGAGACCCCCACCTTCGCCACGTACGCCCGGCTGCTGCGGGAAGAAGTGCCCGGGCTGTTCGACGGGCGGTACGGACTGGTCACCGAGTTCGGCCGCGCGCTGCTCGCCAAGCACGGCACGGTCCTCACGCGCGTCGAGTACGCCAAGACCGCGGGCGCCCGGCCCATCGCGGTCACCCACGCGGGCGTCCAGATCGCCACCCGTACCGTCTACGACCCCGGGTCGTGGCCGCTGCGGATCGCCGCGTACGACGCGAAGGGCTTGCCCAGGACCGGTCCCGCCGTCGTCCAGGACATCGCCGGACCGGCCTGCTTCGCGGGCGATCTGCTCGCCGCCGGGCGGGCGCTGCCTCGGCTGGAGCAGGGCGATGTGGTGGCGGTCCTGGACACCGGCGCGTACTACTTCAGCAACCACTACGCGTACAACAGCCTTGCCCGGCCCGGCATCCACGGATTCCACGCCGGCCCGGACGGAGTGCGCTTCGTGACCGTGCGGGCCGCGCAGACCGTGGACGAGATCGTCGCGGAGTCCGGGGGCGCCCTGGCGGACGCGCTGCTGTAGCGGGCGGCTGCCGTACCCCGGTGGTTCCATGGATCCATGACCAGCAGAAGTGTCGTCGTCGAGCGCCGGATCGCCGCGTCCTCCGGGCGGGTCTGGGAGGCCCTGACGGACCTCAAGGGCGCGGAGCGCGTGCTCAGTGGTGTGCAGAAGGTCGAGGTGCTCACGGAGGGCGGCTTCGGTGTCGGCACGCGGTGGCGTGAGACCCGGCGGATGCTGGGCAAGGAGGCCACCGAGGAGATGTACGTGACGGTGAGCGAGCCCCCGGAGCGCTTTGTCGTGGAGGCCGACAACCACGGCGCCCACTACGTGTCCGTGTTCGCGCTGCGGGCCGACGGACCGGAGACGACGACCGTCCGGATGACGTTCACGGCCGAGCCGCCGGGAGGCGTGATGGGACTTCTCGCCAAGGTGTTCGGCCGCCTGGGTGAGCGGGCCGTGGCCAAGGCGATCGAGCGGGATCTCGCCGACGTCGCCACGGCGGTGGAGGGCCGCGGCTAGGGCCTGTCGTTCGGATCTTGTCAGTGCCCGGGGACCGGGCCCGGCAAGACCCACCGGACAGGCCCTGCCCCTCGTACGGCCCAACTGCCCGGACGGCAGGCATCACGGGCGACCTGACGGGCAGAAACCTTTTCACCGGCAAACGGGAGAGGTGTCACATGGCCACGTCCGCGACCACCGAAGCGCCGGGCCAACAGCCGTCACTCAAACGGGCCATCGGCCCGAAGCTGCTGATCCTGTTCGTGATCGGCGACATCCTCGGCACCGGCATCTACGCCACGACGGGCAAGGTCGCGGGCAAGGTCGGCGGCGCACTGTGGCTGCCGTTCGCGATCGGCTTCCTGGTGGCGGTCATGACGGCGGCGTCGTACGTCGAACTCGTCGGCAAGTACCCGAAGGCGGCCGGCGCCGCGCTCTACACCCAGAAGGCGTTCAAGCTCCCCTTCCTCACGTTCATCATCGCCTTCATGGTGATGTGCTCCGGGCTGTCCTCCGCGAGCGCCGCGGCCCGCGCGTTCAGCGGGGACTACTTCCAGGAGTTCACGGACGCCATCCCGCCGACCGCCGTCGCGATCCTGTTCATCCTCGCCCTCGCCTCACTCGCTCTGCGCGGTGTGTCGGAGTCCGTGAAGACCAATGTGGTGCTGACCCTCGTCGAGCTGACCGGCCTGCTGGTGGTCCTCGCGATCGGGGCCTGGGCGGTGCTCTCCGGCGGCGGGGAGCCTTCCCGGCTGGGCGACTTCGAGGCGGAGGGCACGGGATTCGCGCTGATGACGAGCGTGCTGGGCGCCACCGCGCTCGGCTTCTTCGCCTTCGTCGGCTTCGAGGACTCGGTCAACATGGCGGAGGAGACGAAGGACCCGGTCCGCACCTTCCCGCGTGCGATCTTCACCGGCGTCGCCGTCACGGGCACGATCTACGTGCTGGTCGCGCTCGTGTCCTCGCTGCTCGTCCACTACACGACGCTGGAGAAGTCCAGCGGACCGCTTCTGGAGGTGGTCAAGGCGGGTGGCGTCGCCTTCCCGCCGAAGCTCTTCGCCCTGATCGCCCTGTTCGCGGTCACCAACTCCGCGCTGATCAACATCATGATGGCCTCGCGGCTCTGTTACGGCCTTGCCAACGAGAAGGTCCTGCCGCGCGGCATGGGCCGGGTGCTCCGCAACCGCCGGACGCCCGTCACCGGGATCGTCTTCGTCACCCTGATCGCCATCGGCCTGGTGTCCACGGGCGAGATCGAAGGCCTCGGCGACACCACGGCCTTCCTGCTGCTCTGTGTCTTCGCCGTGGTCAATGTGGCGGTGCTGGTGCTGCGCAAGGACCCCGTCGAGCACGAGCACTTCCGTACGCCGACTGCCCTGCCGGTGCTCGGGGCGATCACGTCGGTCGTCCTGGCCAGCCCGCTGTCGGAGCGGGCGGCGGACGTGTACATCCGGGCCGGGGTGCTGCTGGCGATCGGGATCGTTCTCTGGGCCTTCAACAAGGTGTGGATGAAGGTCCGCCACGAGGAAGAAGCGACCCGGGGCTGAGGACGGCCGGGGGCTGATCGGGGCGGGGGCCGAACCGGGCGGCGCGGACCTTATCGGACCGCAGGCATGTTCCGATGGAGAATGCCAGAACTCCCACCTGGCACCACTCCGGTGCGTAACCTCTCGACTACGGACGTACGTCCGAGCCGTTCGCACACGTGCTGGAGGGGATTTCCGCGTGCCCGGAATCGACGAGTGTCTGCTCCACGCCATGCGGCTGCCCGGGGTGCGCGGCGCTGCCCTCGTCGACTGGACCAGTGGACTCGCACTCGGCACGGTCGGGGACGCGGCGGGCCACGACCACGAGACGGCGGCGGCCGAGACCGCCGAGCTGGCGCGCATGGCGGCCGAGCACCCCACCTTCGCCCCGGTGGGCGTCGTCGAGGGCCAGGGCGGGGACCCCGGCAAGAACCCGCCTGTCGAGGATCTCGTCGTCACCACCCGCACGTGCTATCACGTCCTGCGCTTCGTCGAGACGAGTTTTGACAGCAGCGTCCTGCTCCATCTATGGCTCGACCGCGCGGAGGGCAACCTCGCCCTCGCGCGGCTGCGGATGCGGGACCTGACCGAACGGCTGGTGCTGGAGTGACGGTCTCCCCGATGCTGCTGCGGCTCTCCGCGGAGCGGGCCACCGGGGCGCTGTTACGGGACCGAGGGACGCTGTACCTCGTCGACGGCCAGGTGGTGCACGCCGAAAGCCCGGCCGCACCCGGTATCGACGTCCTGCTGACCGCGTCCGGCCGGCTGCGCTCGGACGGCTGGCAGGAGGCCCTCCGCGAGGCCGGGGCACTCGGCCGGGTCGGCCGCCATCTGGTGGACAGCGGCCGGCTCACCGGCGGCGAGCTGGAGATCTGCCACCTCGGCGCGCTGTACGACGCGGCGTTCTTCGCCCTCGCGCCCAGCAGCGGCCCCTCCCGGTTCCGTTACGGGGTGGCCCACTGGATCGGCCCCGTACGGCCCGTACCGGCCGAGGCCGTCGAGCGGGAGACCTTACGGCGCCGGGCCCTGCTCGACCGGCTCTGGGCGCATCCGGAGACCGACACCGCGCCCGTCGTCCCCACGCCCCGGCCGCCGGGCGTACGGGCCGCACCGCGGCAGCGTGCCGTGCTCGACCTGGCGGACGGCGTACGCACGCCCGCCGACATCGCGAGGGCCCTGGGCCGCCCCGCATTCCACACCCTGATCGATGTGCGCCGACTGGCCGCGGCCGGTCTCGTCGAGACCCCGCGCACCGCCGCCGTCGCCCCCGTACCGCCCCCCGATGTCGCCCGGGTCATGGAGGACTACGTCGACCCGGACGTCGCCCTGCTCCGCCGGCTCCGTGACGCCCTGGAGGCAACGCTGTGATGCGCGCGATGAGACAGCGCGCCGAGAGGAGACAGCTGATGACCGCGAGTACCGGAGTCCTCGACGAACTGCACCGGTTGAGGACCCGGTTACCGCAGCTCACCGGCGCCCTCGCGGCCAGCGTGGACGGTCTCGTCCTGGCCCGTGACACCCCGGAAGCGGAAGCGGAGACCGTTGCCGCGCTCACCGCTGCGGCCCTCGGCGTGGCCGTGCGGCTCACCGAGGCCACCGGCCAGGGCGGGTTCCGGGAACTGCTCGTGCGCGGCGACAGCGGATACGTGGCGACATACGCGGCCGGATCCGCGGCCGTGCTCACCGTCACCGCGGAACCGCGGGTCAACGTCGGGCGGCTGCACCTCGAAGCCCGCCGCGCGGGGGCACGCATAGGCGAGCTCGTCGAGAGCGCGCTCGACCGTCATGACCGACCTGTCCGTCAGGACCCCGACACCACACATCCCAGATGAGTCCATCGAGAAGGAAAGGCACCACCATGGCCAACGTTGAAACCACGCTCAAAGAAGCGATGACCTCGATCGAGGGCGTCATCGGCGTCGCGCTCGTCGACTACACGAGCGGCATGGCGCTCGGCACCCTGGGCGGCAGCAAGCAACTCGATCTGACCGTGGCCGCCGCCGGCAACACGGACGTGGTGCGGGCGAAGCTGCGCGCCATGGAAATGCTCGGCATCCAGGACCAGATCGAGGACATCCTCATCACGCTGGGCACGCAGTACCACCTGATCCGCCTGCTCAAGGCGCGCGGCGGCAACGGGCTGTTCCTCTACCTCGCCCTGGACACCAAGCGCGCGAACCTGGCGATGGCCCGTCACCAGCTGAAGAAGATCGAGGCAGAACTGGAGGTCTGACGGTCCGACGGACCGAAAGGTCCGACACCCGGCCGATGCCCCGCCGACCGCTCAGTGGCGCCGTGCCCCGCCCGGGGCCGCGTCTCCGGCGGCGGGGCCGGTGGTGCGGTAGCCCTTCACCTGGGCGCCGGCGGGCCCGCCCTTCGTCACCCAGTCGGTGCGCACCCACAGGAGAGTCTCCGCGGCGCGCTCCCGCCGGCCCAGGGCACGCGCCTTCAGCCACAGTCCAGCACCGGCTCCCGCCAGCAGCAGCCCTCCCGCCGCCGGGACGGCGAACGCGCTGCCGAGGGCGACGGCGAACGCCGACAGCAGCCACCAGCGGTGGGCGCGACGCCAGTTGCGTGCCGTCACGGCCCGGTCCTGGAGGAAGTCGCCCCGGGCGGCCCGGGTGGCCGCACCCTCCAGGGCCCGGTAGTTGCTCCTGCGGACCGATGCCACGACGGTCGCCGCGATCAGGAACAGCGCGGCGCCGCCGTACAGTCCGATCCTGCGCCCGGTCAGCCCTTCGGGCACCAGCCCGATGCCCGCGGCGAGGGCGCCGAGCCACATCATCGGGGCCGCTCCGGCCCGTACGATCACCGCAACTCGCGCCAGTGTGTGGCCTCCGCGACCCACGCCCCTGCTCCCCTCGCACGTATGCCCTTCGGGCGCGGAGAGTAGCCCGGGTTTCTGAGGAACGAGTGAGAAGGACCCGGGACCGGCACGTTCAGTCCGTGAGCAGGCCCCGGACCGGCACGGTCAGTCCATGAACAGGCCCCGGACCGCCACGTTCAGTCCATGAACAGGCCCCGGACCGCCACGGTCAGTCCATGAACAGGCCCCGGTCCGCCGCCCGCACGTCGAACTCCTCCAGCCGCGCCTGCGCGTCCGGGAGGTCGTCGCACATCGCCTCCAGCAGCACCCGGCCCAGCAGCATCGGCGCGCACGCCGTGTCGAAGGCCAGGCCCGTGCCGACCGCCGCCGGGATCAGCAGATCGCTGTGGGCGGCGACCGGCGCGAAGGCCGAGTCGGCGACCGTGACGACGGACAGTCCGGCCGAGCGGGCGTACGCCAGCGCCTCTACGACCTCCTTCGGATGGCGCGGCAGGGCGAAGCACAGCAGCGCGCTCGCGCCCGCGCGGCGGGCGGCGTCGATGCGGTCGGCGAGCATCGTGCCGCCCTCGTCGAGGAGGCGTACGTCCGGGTGGACCTTGGCCGCGAAGTACGCGAAGCCGCGGGCCTGCGAGGAGGCGGCGCGCAGGCCGAGGACCGGAAGGGGGCGGGAGGCGGCGAGCAGCCGCCCGGCCTGCTCGACGGGGGCCGGGTCGGCCAGCATCTCGGCGAGGTGCCGCAGATTCTCGATCTCGGCGTGCACCGCCTGCTGGTACTCGTTGAACGCGTCCTTGTCCGCGGCCGGTTCGGCGGGCGCCACCTCACGCAGATGGCGGCGCAGCGCCGGGTAGCCGTCGAAGCCGAGCGCGACGGCGAAGCGGGTGACGGAGGGCTGGCTGACCCCGGCGAGCTCAGCCAGCTCGACGCTGGACAGGAAGGGCACATCGCCCGCCCGGCGCACCATGCAGTGGGCGATACGGCGCTGTGTGGGCGTGAGCCGGTGCCCCTCGAAGAGCTGCTGCAGTCTTGCGGCAGGGCTGCTGTTGTCGTTCATGCCGTCCCCCAGGTCGTCTCACCGAACGTCCGGCTGCGTATTCAGCCACCAAGAACTCTGCATGACTATATGCAGGCCGGGCAAGGGACGCCCGACGATCGGAGTCGACGCCGTGGACAAGCGCTTCCCCGAGGACCCGGAGGACGTCGCGAACGCCTGGGGCCGCGGCGAACGGCCCCGCCGAGAAGGCCTGAGAACTGGCCTGACAACAGGGGGGCCAGCCCCACTGACGGGCCGGTCCGCGCTCCCTACTGTGGGGAGCATGGACGCACGTGACCACGAGCTCACGAAGGAGCTCGACGCCACTCTCCACGCCCGCCGCGAGCTGGGCAGCGAGTACGAGTCGGCGCTCATCGAGTCGTTCCTCGAGAAGGTCGAGCAGCGCATGGACGCCACCATCGACCGCGGCGTCCGGCGCCGACTGGCCGAGCGGCGGACGACCGAGGCCCGGGGCTCGCGCCCCGGGCAGCCCGGCACCGGATCCGGCTTCGGCGAGCGCTTCGGCCTCGGGATCGTCACGATGGTCCTCGCGGTGCCGCTGTCGGCGATCGGCGCGGTGAACGCCGGTATCGAAGGCCTGGTCGTCACCTGGGCCGGCATCGTCGGCGTCAACGCGGTGTACGCCTTCCGCGGCGGGCCCTGGTTCGGCCGCCGGACGAAATCCGACTGGGAGGACTGAGGCGTCCCGCGCCGCGTCGAGGGTGCCGCCACAGGGCCTCAGGCCTGCCGCGTCGGAAGCACGATCACCTGCCGCAGGTTGATGTGGCGCGCGCGGCTGACGGTGTACGCGATGAGGTCGGCGACCTCTTCCGACGTGACGATCTCGACCGATGCGAGCAGCGCGTCCAGCTGGCCGTTCAGCTCGGGGTCGGTGATGTGGTCGCGCAGCTCCGACTCGACGAAACCCGGCTCGATGTTCGTGACGCGTACGTCGCGCGGGCCCAGCTCGGTGCGCAGCGACTCCGAGAGATAGGTGAGCGCCGCCTTCGACGTCCCGTACACGGCGTAGTTCGGGAAGGTGATGTGTGCGGCGATCGAGGAGATGTTGACCAGGTCGGCCGGCTTGCCGTCGGCGGCCGCGGCGACCAGATCGCCGCTGAACGCCCGGATCATCCGCAGGACGCCCGTCACATTGGTCTCGAGCGTCCGCTGCCACTCGTCGATGCGGCCTTCGTCGATCGCGTGGGGCAGCATCACCCCGGCGGCGTTGACGACCAGGTCGACCGGCCCGTACTCCTCGTGGACCCGCTCGACCGCGGCGGCGACGGACGCGTCGTCCGTGACATCGGCGGTGACGGCGAGGGCCTGTCCCCCGTCGGCGGTGATCTTGTCGGCCAGCTCCCGCAGCCGCTCGCTCCGGCGGGCCAGCAGCGCCACCCGGGCACCGTGCGCGGCGAGCAGCCGGGCGGTGGCGGCGCCCATACCGCTGGCGGCGCCGGTGACGACGGCGGTGCGTCCTGCGAGGTTCTCGTAGCTCATGGCTTCTCCCGTACGGGGTCGGTGGTGGACACGCACCACTGTCCGCGCCGCACCCGTGCCTACCCAGGGCTGAGCTTTTCCTGGGTCTGCCAGTACCAGGCTCCGCACCCCTCTCCCGGCCTAGGCTCGTCCCATGGACGGTGACCTGGGAGATTTCCTGCGCTCACGGCGCGCCCGGATCCAGCCCGAGGAGGTGGGGCTGACCTCGCACGGGCGGCGCCGCGTGCCAGGACTGCGACGCGAGGAGGTCGCGCAGCTCGCGGGCGTCAGCGTCGACTACTACATCCGCCTGGAGCAGGGCCGCGGGCCGGGAGGCACCTCCCGGACGAAGTCCGGCGGAGTCTCCGACGCCGTGCTGGACTCGATCGGGCGCGTACTGCGCCTCGACGAGACCGAGCAGGCGCACCTGCGGGACATGGCCCACCCGAAGCCGAGGAGGAGCAGCAGTACGTCGCGGGCGTCGCAGACGGTGCGCCCAGGGGTGCGGCTGCTGCTCGACAGCATCGGCTCCGCGCCGGCCTTCGTCTTCGGCCGGCGCCTGGACGTCCTCGCCTGGAACGCGCTGGGGGACGCGCTCGGCGGGTACTCCCGCATGGAGCCCGCCGCCCGCAACATCGCCCGGCAGGTCTTCCTCGACGAGCTGACCGGTGATCTCTACCCGGAGTGGGACGCCGTCGCCGCGGAGACCGTCGCGTGGCTGCGCCTGGTCGCGGGCCGCCATCCCGAGGACCGGCGGCTGAGCGAGCTGGTCGGCGAACTGTCCCTGAAGAGCGAGGACTTCCGGCGGCTGTGGGCGGACCACCAGGTCAAGGAGAAGACGCACGGGATCAAGCGGATGACCCACCCGGAGGTGGGCGAGCTGACACTCCCGTACGAGACGCTCACGCTGCCCGGCGACCCGGACCAGATGCTCGTCGTCTACACCCCGGAGCCCGGCTCGCCCACGGCGGAGCGGATCGCGCTCCTCGGCTCGGTTTCGGTTTCGGCTTCGGCTTCGGCTTCGGCTTCGCAAAAGCGGTACCAGCGCGACACGTTGGCGCAGCACCCGCTTAACACGCGTCCGGCACAGTGAGGGGTGTCGGCGTCAAGGACCTCCGGAGCGGCTCCCGGACCTCCATGGGCGCCCGGACGCGGAGTCGGCCCTGACCCGGACCGCGTCCCTCGCGGGGACCGCCGTCGTCCCGCCCCCCGGGTCTCCCGGGGGTGCGGCGGTCCCCGCGCACCACTTCTTCCGCCGTGCGGCTACTTGGCCCCGGTCCTGGCCAGGAACGACAGCAGGTCCTGACGGCTCACCACGCCGGTGGGCTTGCCCTCGACCAGCACGATCGCCGCGTCCGCCGCACCGAGCACGGACATCAGGTCGCCCACCGGCTCACCGGAGCCGACCTGCGGCAGCGGCGCGCTCATGTGCTTCTCCAGCGGGTCGTTCAGCGATGCCCGCTGCGTGAACAGCGCGTCCAGCAGCTCCCGCTCCACGACCGAGCCGATGACCTCGGCGGCCATGACGTCCGGGTGCCCGGCGCCCGGCTTGACGATCGGCATCTGCGAGACGCCGTACTCGCGCAGGACGTCGATGGCCTGGCCGACGGTCTCCTCGGGGTGCATGTGCACCAGCGAGGGCAGCGCGCCCTCCTTGTGCTCCAGGACGTCGGCGACCCGCGGCTCGTCGCCGGCCTGGTCCAGGAAGCCGTAGTCGTTCATCCACTCGTCGTTGAAGATCTTCGAGAGGTAGCCGCGCCCGCTGTCCGGGAGCAGCACGACCACGACGTCGTCCGGACCGAGCCCCTCGGCGACGCGCAGTGCCGCGACGACGGCCATGCCGCAGGAGCCGCCGACCAGCAGGCCCTCCTCCTTGGCGAGGCGGCGCGTCATCTGGAAGGAGTCCTTGTCGGACACGGCGACGATCTCGTCCGCGACGTTCTGGTCGTAGGCGGTGGGCCAGAAGTCCTCACCGACGCCCTCGACCAGGTACGGCCGGCCGGAACCGCCGGAGTAGACGGACCCCTCGGGGTCGGCGCCGATGATCCGCACCTTCCCGTCGCTGACGTCCTTCAGATAGTTGCCGGTGCCGGAGATGGTGCCGCCGGTGCCGACGCCCGCGACGAAATGGGTGATTTTCCCCTCAGTCTGTTCCCACAGTTCGGGACCGGTGGTCTCGTAATGCGAGCGCGGGTTGTTGGGGTTGGAGTACTGGTCGGGCTTCCAGGCACCCGGCGTCTCCCGGACCAGACGGTCCGAGACGTTGTAGTACGAGTCCGGGTGCTCGGGGTCGACCGCCGTCGGGCAGACGACGACCTCGGCACCGTAGGCGCGCAGCACATTGATCTTGTCAGTGGACACCTTGTCCGGGCAGACGAAGATGCACTTGTAGCCCTTCTGCTGGGCCACGATGGCAAGGCCGACGCCCGTGTTGCCGCTCGTCGGTTCGACGATCGTGCCGCCCGGCTTGAGCGCGCCGCTCTCCTCGGCGGCCTCGATCATGCGCAGGGCGATGCGGTCCTTCACCGATCCGCCGGGGTTGAAGTACTCGACCTTGGCGAGCACCGTCGCCTGAATGCCCGCGGTCACGCTGTTGAGCTTCACCAGCGGGGTATTGCCAACCAGACTGATCATCGAGTCGTGGAATTGCACCGTAAGTCTCCGGGATCTCCGTAGTGGTTCCGCCAGCGTATGCGTACGGGAGCGAGATTGGGCGACGGTCCTTGCGGGGCACTTAGCTCTTGTACGACTGCACGGCTACGAGGAGGTGGCTGGGACTGTGTCGAGGGCGAGGGTGGCGCGGCGCATCGCGGCAGGCGCGGCATATGGCGGCGGGGGGATCGGCCTGCTCGGCGCCGCGGCGGTGACTCTTGTGCTGGCCGAGGTGCAGCTGGCAAAAAGATCCGTGGGGGGCGGCACCGCGCCCTATCCGCCCGGCTCGGACGGGCTGTACGGCACGGCTTTCGGGCTGTCCGATCCGCTGCGGCTGGTCCTCCTGGGCGACTCGACAGCAGCCGGTCAGGGGGTCCGCCGGGCGGGCCAGACACCGGGGGCGCTGCTGGCCTCCGGACTGGCCGCGGTGGCCGAGCGCCCGGTGGACCTGCGGAACGTGGCACAGCCGGGGGCGATGTCCGACGACCTGGAGCGGCAGGTCTCACAGGCGGTCCAGGACCCGGCCCGGGCCCCCGACGTCTGCGTGATCATGATCGGGGCGAACGATGTGACGCACCGGATGCCGCCGACCCAGTCCGTGCGGTACCTGTCGGCAGCGGTGCGCCGGCTGCGTACGGCCGGCGCGGAGGTGGTGGTGGGCACCTGCCCGGATCTCGGCACCATCGAGCCGGTGTACCAGCCGCTGCGCTGGCTGGCCCGCCGCGTCTCCCGGCAGCTCGCGGCGGCGCAGACGATCGGCGTGGTGGAGCAGGGCGGCCGTACGGTCTCGCTGGGCGATCTGCTGGGTCCCGAGTTCGCGGCGAACCCGCGCGAGATGTTCGGCGCGGACAACTACCACCCCTCGGCCGAGGGGTACGCGACGGCGGCGATGGCGGTGCTGCCGACGCTGTGCGCGGCGCTCGGGTTGTGGCCGGAGACGGACCGGCTGGACGCCGACCGTCACGAGGGCATGCTGCCGGTCGCCAAGGCGGCGGCGGAGGCGGCGAGCGAGGCAGGTACGGAGGTCACGGGCGCCCGTGCCCCGTGGGCGTTGCTCAAGCACCGCAGACGGCGGCGGCTGCCGGTGCCGGGGGAGCCGGAGCCCGCGGCCCCGGCGACCAGTCGTGCCGAGGTCCACGAGGCCGACTGACCCGGGCCTGGGCGGGAGGGTGTGTCCGCCCTCGGACTCCCCCTACGCCCTGCGGCGTGGGGGCCCCCGGACGGGCGCGGGCCGCCCACCGTTGCCGACTCCGGGCCTGCGTAAGCGAGCGCTTAGAAAAGAGGCCCTCATCACACGGTCCGTACGGTGACCCACGCGATACGTAGGGGTAACTTCCAGACAGTCGCCCCTACGCACCTTCCCTCACTGGAGCCGAGATGCCCGAAGCCGTGATCGTTTCTGCCGCCCGCTCCCCCATCGGCCGGGCCTTCAAGGGCTCGCTGAAGGACCTGCGGCCGGACGACCTGACCGCGACCATCATCGAGGCCGCGCTCGCCAAGGTCCCCGAGCTGGACCCGAAGGACATCGACGACCTGATGCTCGGCTGCGGCCTCCCCGGCGGCGAGCAGGGCCACAACCTGGGCCGGATCGTCGCCGTGCAGATGGGGATGGACCACCTCCCCGGCTGTACGGTCACCCGCTACTGCTCCTCGTCGCTGCAGACCTCCCGGATGGCGCTGCACGCCATCAAGGCCGGTGAGGGCGACGTCTTCATCTCGGCCGGTGTCGAGATGGTCTCCCGCTCCGTGAAGGGCACCTCCGACGGCCTGCCCGACACCCACAACCCGCTCTTCGCCGAGGCCGAGGCCCGTACCGCCGCCGTCGCCGAGAGCGAGGGCTCGAGCTGGCACGACCCGCGCGAGGACGGCCTGATCCCGGACGCGTACATCGCGATGGGCCAGACCGCGGAGAACCTGGCGCGCCTGAAGGGCGTGACCCGCCAGGACATGGACGAGTTCGGCGTGCGGTCGCAGAACCTCGCCGAGGAAGCCATCAAGAACGGCTTCTGGGAGCGCGAGATCACCCCCGTGACGCTGCCGGACGGCACGGTCGTCAGCAAGGACGACGGCCCGCGCGCCGGCGTCACGCTGGAGGGCGTCCAGGGCCTGAAGCCGGTATTCCGCCCCGACGGTCTGGTCACCGCCGCGAACTGCTGCCCGCTCAACGACGGCGCCGCCGCGCTGGTGATCATGTCCGACACCAAGGCGCGGGAGCTGGGCCTGACCCCGCTGGCCCGGATCGTCTCCACCGGTGTCTCCGGCCTCTCCCCCGAGATCATGGGCTACGGCCCGGTCGAGGCGAGCAAGCAGGCGCTGTCCCGCGCCGGCCTGACCATCGGTGACATCGACCTGGTCGAGATCAACGAGGCGTTCGCGGCCCAGGTCATCCCGTCCTACCGCGACCTGGACATCCCGCTGGACAAGCTGAACGTCAACGGCGGTGCGATCGCCGTGGGCCACCCCTTCGGCATGACCGGCGCCCGCATCACCGGCACGCTGATCAACTCTCTTCAGTTCCACGACAAGCAGTTCGGCCTGGAGACGATGTGCGTCGGCGGCGGCCAGGGCATGGCCATGGTGGTGGAGCGGCTGAGCTGAGCGAGCGCCTGAGCTGACCCTGGCGGACCGGGGTGCGGGAGGGGCCCGGAGGGCTTCTCCCGGTCCCTCCGAAAGGGCTTTCTCAACCCCGCCGCGTCCGAGCCGTGACCTAATCTCCCCCAGGATGTGACCTATCTCCTGGGGGAGGTGCGTTTACCGAGGTCAGAGGGGCTTTGGGGTTAAACATCCAGCCCAAAGTCCTGTCCATTTCGTGACGTAATGCACTGACACCAGGCATCGGCTCACGACAAGCTGATGTAGTAAGTCGGGGAATCCTTTGAAACCGGGAGTATGTCAGTGAGCGCCATGTCCCTCGCCCTGCTGCTGACCACGGCCGCTGCCGCGGCTGTGGGCGCCGCTGCCCTGCACACCACTCTTGGGCTGCGCAAGCAGGTCACCGCCCTGCGTTCGGAGCTGGCCGCCGCGAGCCGTCACGGCAGCGGCTCCCTCGCCTCCGTCCCGCAGGCCCGCACCGCACCCGCCGCCGAGATACGGGCCGCCGTTGCCGAGGCCCTCGCCGAGGAGCGCGAGCGCGAGCTGGCCGAGGCGCGCGCCTTCTGGGCCGCGCAGGAGGCCCGCGACGCCGCCGACGCCCCGACGATGCTGGGCGGCCTGGCGGGCCTGGGCGAGGACAGCCCCTTCATCCCGCGCCAGGCCGACTTCGCCGGTCTGGAGTCGATGGACCTGGAGGCCGCCGAGATGCTCGACGACCTCGCGGACCTGGCCGAGTTCGCCGAGCCGCCGGCCGAGTTCGCCGACGACTCCCCGGAGCTGGCCGCGGCCCGCCGCCGGCACCCCTCGCACCCCGACTTCGTCCCGGTGCAGACACCGGTCGTCACCGACCATGAGCGCACCGTGTCCCGCCTGGAGGAGCTCGCCGACACCGGCACCGCGCTCACCGACGTACGCCCGGGCCCGCTGGGCACGCTCGATGTGTACGTCTTCGCCGACGGCACGACGCTCTGCATGACCCCCGGCCACCGGGAGACCGCCGAGCGGCTCGCCGAGGCGCTGCGCGCCGGCGAGACGCCGGTGCTGCTGGGCGGCTCGGGTGTCTCCGGCGCCTACGCGCTGACGTTCTCCTGCGGCGCCGGTGAGAACGTCTACATCCTCGCGGACCGCGTCATCGCGTCCCTCTGAGCCCCGGAGCCCCGCACGTTCGCACGGGGCTCACAGGCTCACAGCTGCGCCCGCCTCGCCGCCCCCTCCACGAGATCCACGGCCTCGCCCAGCTCCTTCGGCGAGGCCGCTGCCGTGCGCAGGGCTTCAGCCAAATCCGTCCCGGCCACCACCAATTGGTCCGCGACCGCGAAGACACCCGCGTCCGGCATGATCCGCGGCGCCTCTCCCGGCGCTTCGATCCGATGGGCACGTACCGCCAACTCCCTGGCCAGTGCCAGACCTTCGGCCGCGGCGCCCCGCTGCAACCGGCTCTGCGGGGCCGCCCGCAACCGGTCGGCGAATCGTTCCACGGCTGCTGTCAGAGGTGTCGTATCAAGCACGCCGCGACCCTATGCGCCGGTGCGGGACTGTTGCCAATACGCGAACACTCAGGCACGGTGACGTGAAGGACCACACGCGCAATGCGTCCGGAGGCGCCGATGTCCCAAGTCTTCTCCGAAGAGACCCACCGCAATCTGCTCTCCCGTATCCCTCACTGCACCGGTCGTGAAGTCGCCGACTGGCTCCGCACCGTCGATGAAGGCCCCTCCCTCTTCCGCTTCGAGGAGAAGGTCAGCTGGCTCCGGAGCGAGCACAACCTCGCGTACGGACACGCGAAAGCGATCATCCATGAGTACGACCTGAGGCGGGCGGCGCGCAAGCTGCTCTAGGACGGACGTGCATCCGACACCGGGAAGGGCCCGCCCCGGCAGTGCCGGAACGGGCCCTTCGTCATCCGTCGTTGCCGTCAGTCGTTGCCGTCAGTCGCCGCCACCACCGCCACCGTCACCGCCGTCACCGCCGTCACCATCGCCATCGCTGTCGCCATCGCTGACCAGCACCAGCGCAAGCAGACGCAGCAGCTCCACGTAGAGCCACACCAGGGTCAGGGTGAGGCCGAAGGCCGCCAGCCACGACTCCTCGCGCGGAGCACCGAAGGTGATGTCGTCCTCGACCTCCTTGAAGTCCAGGGCGAGGAAGCAGGCACCCAGGATGATGCCGATGACACCGAACAGGATGCCCAGGCCACCGCTGCGGAAGCCGAGACCGCCACCACCTGCGAAGACGGCGAACAGCAAGTCGGTCACCATCAGCAGCACGAACCCGAGCGCCGCCGCGATCACGAAGCCGTGGAACCGGCGCGTGACACGGATCCAGCGCATCTTGTACGCGACCAGCACACCGCCGAAGACCGCCATCGTGCCGAGCACGGCCTGGGCGACCACACCGTCCGCGATGTACGTCGAGAGGGCGCTGGAGATCACGCCGAGGAAGACACCCTCGAACGCCGCGTACGCCAGGATCAGCGCGGGCCAGGCCTTGCGCATGAAGGACTGCACGATGACCAGTGCGAAAGCCGCCACCGCCGCGCCGGCGGCGATCTCGTAAGACCTGCCGATATCGGCCTCGTCGACGGGCAGCAGCGCCCAGGACAGAACGGCGGTGAGCACGACCGTACCGAGCGTCATGGCGGTGCGCGCCACGACGTCGTCGATCGTCATCACAGCGGTGCGGGCGGGCGCCTGCGGCGGTACGCCCCGCTGTGCGTCCGCCGGAGCGTAGGGGTTCACGGCCGGGGTCCCGGCCTGCGGCGCGGTGTTGAAGCCCGCGTAGCCGTTGCCGTAGCTGAACCCCCGTCGCAAGAGGACCGGATTGGTGCTCCTCATCGCGCTCCTCCATGGCCCCCCTGCTAGGCCTTGGCACAAGAGTAAGACGGACGTGCACCCGACACCGGGAAGGGCCCGCCCCGGCAGTGCCGGAACGGGCCCTTCGTCACGTCGCCTACTCGCGACGTCCGCTACGTGCGTCAGTCGTCGCCCTGCAGGATCGACAGCAGACGCAGCATCTCCAGGTAGATCCACACCAGGGTCATGGTGAGGCCGAAGGCGGCCAGCCAGGACTCCTCGCGCGGAGCGCCGTAGGTGATGCCGTCCTCGACCTGCTTGAAGTCCAGGGCGAGGAAGCAGGCACCCAGGATGATGCCGATGACACCGAACAGGATGCCGAGGCCACCGCTGCGGAAGCCGAGACCGTCACCGCCGCCGAAGACGGCGAACAGCATGTTGACCGCCATCAGCAGCAGGAAGCCCATGGCCGCGGCCATCACGAAGCCGTAGAACCGGCGCGTGACACGGATCCAGCGCATCTTGTACGCGATCAGCACACCGCCGAAGACGGCCATCGTGCCGAGCACGGCCTGGGCGACCACACCGTCCGCGATGTACGTCGAGACGGCGCTGGAGATCACGCCGAGGAAGACACCCTCGAACGCGGCGTACGCCAGGATCAGCGCGGGCGAGGCCTTGCGCTTGAAGGACTGGACGAGCCCCAGCACCAGCGCCACCAGCGCGGCGCCGATGGCGATGCCGTACGACTTGCCGATGTTGGCCTCGTCGACGGGCAGCAGCACCCAGGACAGGACGGCGGTGAGCACGACCGTACCGAGCGTCATGGCGGTGCGCGCCACGACGTCGTCGATCGTCATCACATTGGTGCGGGCGGGCGCCTGGGGCGGGGCACCCAGCTGGGCGTCCGCCGGGGCGTAGGGGTTGGTCGCGTACGGGTTACCGGCACCCTGGGCGTACGGGTTGGTTCCTGCGGCGGGGCCCCCGGCCTGCTGCGCCGCGTTGAAGCCCGCGTAGCCGTTGTCGCGGCTGAACCCCCGTCGCGAGAAGACCGGGTTGCTGCTCCTCATCTCACTCCTCCATGGCCACCGAGCGCGGCCTTGACACAAGAGTAATGCGGGGGCAAAGACAACGGCCTAGTGCTGAGGGAGGATCTTTCCTGGATCGTGACAGGAGAAAGGGGCCCGCGGCCCCTGTGACCGGGCTCGCGAAGTGCTCAGCCCCAGCCCGGGGATGGCGGCATGGGCCAATTGGGCGGTTCCGGCAGGGAATGTCCGCCGGTGAGCGTGGCGCCGGCCTCCCGGCCGCTGAGCCAGCCCAGGAGGGTGTGCCCGCTGCCGCCGATCGTGGGACCGGCGGGTGCCGGGGTCCAGGACCGGCCGAGGTCGACGGCGTCGACACGCGCGACGGGGAAGCCGCGGGCGGTCAGGGCGGCGAGGGTGTCGTCGAGGGCCCAGGCCACGTAGGTGGCGGGCCAGTCGGCGGTGTGGTACCCGGCGTCCAGGTCGACGTGGTGGGTCTCCAGCTCGCGCCAGCAGCGGTAGAGGGTGTACCAGGCGGGATGACGCCAGCCCGCGAGCGCCGTGACGAGCGTGTCCCACGCCTCGGCGGGCATCGACGAGGCGTCCTCCAGGAGCCGGGCGAGAGAGGTGCGCACATCGGCGAGGAGTTCGGCGGCGGGCAGGACGGCAGCCGCTTCGACGGCTAGGGCGAGCGCGCCGGCCCCGGCTCGCGGTGCGGGCTCGGCACCGGTACGGGCCACGGCCAGCAGCCACGTATAGGCATCGGCACTGCGGGCCACATGGGCGGCGACATGGCCACGGGTCCAGCCGGGCAGCGCCGAGGGGGCCCGCAGACCGGAGTCGCCCTGGGCGGCGAGGGTGGCGGCGAACCGGGCGCCGGAGCGGGTGAGCTCGTCGATGACGCCGATGACGCCGATGACATCGAGCATGCCGGCGGATCGCCTTCCCTCCGTCTCAGGGAGGACGGAGTCCTCAGGAGATAAACAATCGCGACCACAACTGCGACCAGAAGCGCAAGCGGGCGTTCAAGAATTCAACGATTCCGGCTCGCGCCACCAGCAACAGACGTGCCCGGAGCCGGACTCGAACCGGCACGGCCCGAAGGCCAGCGAGGTTTAAGCTCGCCGTGTCTGCATTCCACCATCCGGGCTGGGCACGCGGCTCCGCGTTCGCACACGACCCTATCCGGGCGGATCCCCCGAACGGCGGTACTCGGACGCGATGTTGTCTTATTTTATTGACGTCTGAGGGTGCGTCAGCACAAATAATCGGCAGTTTGCACATGCCGTTACCCGGCGCACGGGCGCGCGACCCCGCACCCCGGAATGACGGAAAGTCGCCTCCCCTCTACCGCGACTCACGCGGAGGGGGTCCCAGGGGCGCCGTCATACCAAAGGAGGACCATCGAGCCTCGCGGTCAGACCCAAGAGGGCCTCAGGAACGGGCACCGGGACGGACGATCCGGCACCTGGGCGGGCAGCACGATGGGGTGGTCCCCGAAAAGCGCTGTGACAGGAGAGCCGTCTCGTGACCACCACACCCACCGCCGCCCGCGCCACCGCGGTGGCCGCCCGCGCAATGGATCTGTCGAAGGTCTACGGACAGGGTGAGACCCAGGTGGTCGCCCTGGACCGGGTCACCGTCGACTTCCACCAGGGCGAGTTCACCGCGATCATGGGCCCGTCGGGCTCCGGCAAGTCCACGCTGATGCACTGCGTGGCCGGTCTGGACAGCTTCAGCAGCGGGTCCGTACGGCTCGGCGAGACCGAGCTGGGTTCGCTCAAGGACAAGCACCTGACGCAGCTGCGCCGCGACAAAATCGGCTTCATCTTCCAGGCGTTCAACCTGCTGCCGACCCTGACGGCGCTGGAGAACATCACCCTCCCGATGGACATCGCCGGCCGCAAGCCCGACAAGCGGTGGGTGGAGCAGGTCATCGACCTGATCGGGCTGTCCGGGCGGCTCAGCCACCGGCCGGCCCAGCTGTCCGGCGGTCAGCAGCAGCGCGTCGCCGTCGCCCGCGCGCTCGCCTCGCAGCCCGAGATCATCTTCGGTGACGAGCCGACCGGAAACCTGGACTCCCGCTCCGGCGCCGAGATCCTGGGCTTCCTGCGCAACTCGGTACGGGAGCTGGGACAGACCGTCGTCATCGTGACGCACGACCCGGTGGCGGCCTCGTACGCGGACCGCGTCATCTTCCTCGCGGACGGACGGATCGTGGACGAGATGCTCCACCCGACCGCGGACGGCGTGCTGGACCGCATGAAGGAGTTCGACGCCAAGGGCCGGACCAGCTGACCCGCGACCGCACCGGCTGACCCACGGCCGCACCGGCTGATCCGCGACGCAGCGGACCCGCGACCGCACCCAAGACTTCCGGCCCTCACCCCAGGACTGAGACCACCATGTTCCGTACCGCCTTGCGCAATGTGCTCGCGCACAAGGCCAGGCTGCTGATGACCGTGCTCGCCGTGATGCTCGGCGTGGCGTTCGTCTCCGGCACCCTCGTCTTCTCCGACACCCTCTCCAACGCCTTCCGCAACCAGTCCGCCAAGAGCTACGACAACGTCGCCGTGGCCGTCACGTCGTACGCCGAGGAGGACGCCAAGGAACCCGGCATCCCCCAGAAGACCCTCGACAAGATCGGCAAGCTGGACGGGGTCGGCGCCGTCCAGGGCCGCGTCAGTGGCTTCGCCGGCGTCGCCGACCCCGACGGGAAGCTGATCGGCGTCGGCTGGTCCAACAAGGGCTCCAACTTCGCCCCCGGCAAGGACGGCAAGGACCCCGCGTACGAATTCACCGACGGCACGGGCCCGGTGAAGGACGGTCAGATCGCCCTGGACAAGGACTCCGCGGAGAAGGGGGAGTACCAGGTCGGCGACCGGGTGCGGGTCGCGACCAACGGGCCGGTGAAGGAGTACACCCTCAGCGGCGTCTTCACCACCCAGGACGGCGCCGTGAACGCCGGCGGCAGCCTCGTCCTCTTCGACACCCAGGTCGCCCAGAAGCAGTACCTCAAGCCGGGCTTCTTCAGTGAGGCCACCGTCGCCGCCGCCGCGGGCGCCGACGACGACGCGGTCCTGAAGGCCGTCACGCCGCTGCTGGCGGACACGGCCGAGGCCAAGACCGGCCAGGCGCTCGCCGAGGAACAGGCGGAGCAGATCGAGCAGGGCATGAGCGCCCTCACGCAGATCCTGCTCGGCTTCGCCGCCATCGCCCTGTTCGTCGGCGTCTTCCTGATCTCCAACACCTTCACGATGCTGGTCGCCCAGCGCACCAGGGAGATCGCGCTGATGCGCGCCGTCGGCGCCTCCCGCAAGCAGATCACCCGCTCGGTGCTGCTGGAGGCCGCCGTGGTCGGTCTCGTCGCCTCCGCGGTCGGTTTTCTGATCGGCATCGGCCTGGCCGTCGGACTGCGCTCCGGGATGGCCGCCTTCGACATGAAGATCCCGGCCGGACCGCTGGTCATCGGGGCGAGCCCGGTGATCGCCGCGCTCTTGGTCGGTGTACTGATCACGATGCTCGCCGCCTGGCTGCCCGGCCGCCGGGCCGCCAAGATCCCGCCGGTGGCGGCGATGAACAGCGTCCACGCCGTGGCCACCATCAAGTCGCTGGTGCTGCGCAACTCCATCGGTGCCGTCATCGCCGGTATCGGCGCGGCGGGAATCCTCTGGGGAGCCTCGGTCGGCGGCGACGACGGCCGGATGTACCTCGGCGCGGGCGCGTTCCTCGCCCTGATCGGTGTGATCATCCTGATCCCGCTGCTGTCCCGGCCCGTCATCGCGCTCGTACGGCCGTTGCTCGTCGGTGCCTTCGGGGTGTCCGGCAAGCTCGCCGGCCAGAACGCGGTCCGCAACCCGCGCCGCACCGGCGCCACCGCCTCGGCGCTGGCGATCGGGCTCACCCTGGTGACCGGTCTGACGGTGCTCGGTGTCACGGTCGGCAAGGCCATCGAGAAGACGACCACGGACAACATCAAGGCCGACTACATGGTCACGATGGCGAGCGGCGGGGGCCTGGACAAGTCCGCGCTGAGCGCGCTGGAGAAGGCCCCGGGCGTCTCGGCGGTCTCGCCGCAGCAGTCCGTCTACTTCCAGGTCAAGGGCGACTACGTATCGGCCTCGGCGGTCACGCCCGGCGCCATCGAGAAGGTCCTCAACGTCGAGGTCGTGAACGGCAGCCTGGACGCACTCGCCAAGGGCGAGATCGCGGTCCCCGAGGAGACGGCCAGGAGCAAGGGCTGGAAGGTCGGCGACAGCATCCCGTTCACCTTCAACGACGAGAAGAAGAGCACGCTGAAGGTCGGCGCGGTCTACAAGGGCAGTGAGTTCCTCTCCGAGGTCCTCCTTGACACGAAGATCGCCGACCCGCACGAGGTCAGGCCGTACCTTCCGCAGATCTTCGTGAAGATGGACGGCGGTGAGTCCGCGGCGAACGAGAAGGCCCTGGTCGACGCACTGGGCGGCAATCCGGCGATCAAGGTGATGGATCAGCAGGACATCCGCGCCGAGTTCGGCGGCCAGATCAACACCCTGCTGAACATCCTCTACGGGCTGCTGGCGATGGCGCTGATCATCGCGGTGCTGGGTGTGGTCAACACGCTCGCGATGTCCGTCTTCGAACGCCAGCAGGAGATCGGCATGCTGCGCGCGATCGGCCTGGACCGCCCCCGCGTCAAGCGCATGGTCCGCCTGGAGGCCGTGGTCATCTCGCTCTTCGGCGCGGTGGTCGGCATCGGCCTCGGTTCGTTCCTCGGCTGGGCGATCGGCGAGACCTTCCGGGACAAGATCCCGGGCTACGCGCTGGTCCTGCCCTGGGACCGGATCGGGATCTTCCTGGTCCTCGCCGGACTGGTCGGTGTGCTGGCCGCCATGTGGCCGGCCCGCAGCGCCGCGAGGCTGAACATGCTGAACGCCATCAAGGCCGAGTAGCCGGAACCGTACGACAAGGGGCCGGGCTTCCCGAATCGGGGAGGCCCGGCCCTTCCGCTTGCGTCAGGAGCCCGCGCAGTAGCTCATCAACTGCGTGTGGTTCGCCTTGAACTGGTCGTACAGCGCCGCGTTGTCGATCTTCAGCAGCGTCTCGTCATTGGCGCGCAGGGCCTGCCACGAGTAGTTGTGGCTGCCGGTCCAGACGATCTTCTTGCCCGCGACACCGTCGTACTTGCCGTTGACGAGCAGGTACTTGGAGTGGAGCCCGATCTTCTCGGTGCGCCCGGTCGGCGGGGTCTCCCAGCACTCCACGCGCTGGGTGAGCTTGCCGGAGATGATGCCCTCGACGGTCGCACCCATCGACGGGGTGCCGGTGCCCCCGCCGTTCGGGTTGCCATCGGCCGCCAGGATGACCGAGCAGCCCGCGTTCACCATGGAGACGAGCTTGCTCGCGACGTGGTCGCGGTAGAAGAGGTTGGCCGCCATCCGCACCTCGGAGCCGGCCGAGCAGTCGACCTTGTCGAGGATGAGCTTGACCGTGTCGGTGGCCGGGTCGGTCTTGTACGTCGTGCCGGACGTCTCCTTGCGGGGGAAGAAGTACGCCTTGTAGGCGGGGTTCGTCGCGCTGATCGGGGTCTCGTAGTAGTGGTCCAGGCCGCTCCCGGACGTGCCGTACGCCAGCAGGTCGGCGAAGTACGCCTGGTAGATGTCGTACAGCCCGGCGTCCGGGATCGTCACCGCGTTGTTGAAGAGATCGGTGCGCTGGGTGTTCGTCATGTTGGCCGAGGCCTGGACGACGACCTTGTCCGTCCCGCCCACCGAGGAGAACAGGAAGAACTTGTTGTGGTTGATCGCGCCGTCGTCGCCCGGCAGCACGCGCGTGCCGATGCAGCCGCGGTTCGCGGGACAGGCGTAGACCCAGGACGGCTGGGTGCGGTCGGTGCCGAGGCCGGTGGCGAGGCGCGCGTACTCGCCGCCCACCATCGTCGACGAGGTGTGGTCGAGGATCACCTTGACGTTGACGCCGCGTCCCTTGGCGGCGACGAGGGCGTCGGTGACCGGGTTCTCGGTGAAGGTGTACATCGACACGGTGATGGTGCTGCCCGCGGCAGCGGTGTCGATGAGGCCGATGATGTGGTCGCGGATGCGGCTCTGGGCGGCCGTGTCGCCGGCGGGGTCGTTGAAGGTGGCCGTCGTGGTGACGGCGGCGACGTCGGCGGCCTGCGCGCCGGCGGCGGTACGGGCCGTGGCGCTGCCCGGCAGGACTGCGCTCGTGAGGAGCGCGGCTGCGGCGGCGGTGCCGAGCAGCCAGGAGGTGCGGCGGTGCACTTGTGGGTTCCCCCTAGGGATGGCGCATTCATGACAATCCGGACGGCGGAAGGCGGGGTGCGCACCTGGTGTGCGCACCCCGCCCGGCCGGTCCGGCCCGAACGTATCAACGCCGGCCGGACTCACTCCACTTACGGGACCGCAGCTGCATCCCCGAGTCGCCCGACTCCGGCGTCCGCACCGCCAGGATCTGGTTGACCCCGATCCGGTTGCGCTCGAAGGCGAGCGCCGACGCCGCCATGTAGAGCCGCCAGATACGCGCACGGCCCGGTGAGGTGCGGCGTACCGCCCCCTTCCAGTCCGCCTCCAGATTCGCCACCCAGGTGCGCAGCGTGCGGGCGTAGTGCTCGCGGATCGACTCGACGTCCCGGGCCTCGAAGCCGGCCTCCTCCAGGATCGAGACGGTCCTGCCCAGCGGCGCCAGCTCCCCGTCCGGGAAGACGTACGCGTCGATGAAGTCGTCCACCTGGTACGCCGCTTCGTCCGCCTCGGGGCGGCGCGCGATCTGGTGGTTCAGCAGCCGGCCGCCCGGCACCAGGAGCGCGTACAGGACGTCGGCGTACTCCCGGTAGCGGACGGAGCCGACGTGTTCGGCCATGCCGATGGACGAGATCGCGTCGAACGGGGCGTCCCTGACGTCCCGGTAGTCCTGGACGCGGATCTCGATCCGGTCGGTCAGGCCCTCCTCCGCGATCCGCTTACGGGCGTACGCCGCCTGTTCGCGCGAGAGCGTGATACCGGTGACCTGGGCGCCGTACTCCCTTGCCGCGTGGATGGCCATCGAGCCCCAGCCGCAGCCCACGTCCAGCAGCCGGTCCCCCTCCTTGAGCGCCAGCTTGCGGCAGACCAGGTCGAGCTTGTCGCGCTGGGCGTCCGCGAGACTGCCGCCGTCCTCCCAGTACGCGCACGAGTAGACCATCGAGGGGCCGAGCACCTGCTCGTAGAAGTCGTTGCCCACGTCGTAGTGGTGACTGATCGCCTGCCGGTCGCGCACCTTGGTGTGCAGCGGGCCGCGGCGCTTGCGTACCTCCTCGGCGGGCGGGGGCGGCGGGAGCCAGACGCGGGGGCCCGCCAGCCGCAGCAGCTCCCGGGCGGCCTCACGCAGCTGTGGGTCGCGCAGCGACTGTGCCAGCCGGGCGGCCTCCGGCCGCGAGCCTCCCGTGGCGTGTTCCGTACGTTCCCAGATCAGGCCCGCGAGCCGGCCGAGGGCTTCGTACAGATCCCCTTCGACGTCGATCTCCCCGGCGACCCAGCTGCGGGCCAGGCCGAGTTCACCCGGTTTCCACAGCAGCCTGCGCAGGGCGCGGCGGTGCCGGATGACGAGGACGGGAGCGTCGGGAGGCCCCGATTCACTTCCGTCCCAGGCGCGGATACGGACCGGGAGCGGTGCTCCCGTGAGTTCCTCGGCGAGAGTGGTGAGCCGCGAAGCGGCATCGGCCATGGCGCACACCTCCGTGATGTCTGTTACCGGAAATGCCCAACACCACGTAAACACCGTCGGCGCGAAGATGCAGTCCCCTGAGCGCGCAAATGGACGGCAAAACAGATTCTTTCGCCATCTTTCTCGCCGTCCGGGCACTCCGAAGGGCGTCCGGGTACCCCGAAGGGGCCGTCCGCACCACGGATGGCGGACGGCCCCTTCGGGGTACTACAGCGGAGTCAGGAAGCCTTGGCCTTCTCCGGGGTGGCCTTGGCCGCCGCCGGGGCCGGCTTCGCGGCCTCGTAGAACTCCTCGCGCGGCGACTCGATCGCGCCGAGCGAGACGACCTCGCGCTTGAGGAACATCGCGAGCGTCCAGTCGGCGAAGACACGGATCTTGCGGTTCCAGGTCGGCATGGCCATACCGTGGTAGCTGCGGTGCATGTACCAGGCGAGCCGGCCCTTGAGCTTGATCTTCATCTTGCCCATGACGATCATCGCGACGCCCTTGTGCAGGCCGAGACCGGCGACCGCACCCTTGTTGGCGTGGCTGTACTCCTTCTGCGGGAAGCCCCGCATACCGGAGATGACGTTGTCGCCGAGGACCTTCGACTGGCGCAGCGCGTGCTGGGCGTTCGGCGGGCACCAGGCGTTCTCGACACCGGCGCGGCGCGAGGCCATGTCCGGGACCTGGGCGTTGTCGCCGGCGGCCCAGATGTAGTCGGTGCCCTGGACCTGGAGGGTCGCCTGGGTGTCCACGTGGCCGCGGGGGCCGAGCGGCAGACCGTAGCGGGACAGCGCCGGGTTCGGCTTCACACCGGCGGTCCACACGATGGTGTTGGAGTCGACCTCCAGGCCGTTCTTCAGCACCACGTGGCCGTCGACGCAGGAGTCCATGGAGGTGTTGAGGTAGATCTCGATACCCCGGCCCTCGAGGTGCTCCTTGCCGTACTTGCCGAGCTTCGGGCCGACTTCGGGAAGGATCTTGTCGGCGGCGTCGACGAGGACGAAGCGCATGTCCTCGCGCTTGATGCTCTTGTAGTACTTGACCGCGTCGCGGGCCAGGTCCTCGACCTCACCGATGGTCTCCGCGCCGGCGAAGCCGCCGCCCACGAAGACGAAGGTCAGCGCCTTGCGGCGGACCTCCTCGTCGGTCGTCGAGTCGGCCTTGTCGAGCTGCTCGAGGACGTGGTTGCGCAGGCCGATGGCCTCCTCGATGCCCTTCATACCGATGCCCTGCTCGGCGAGGCCGGGTATCGGGAAGGTGCGGGAGACCGCGCCGAGCGCGATGACCAGGTAGTCGAAGGGCAGCTCGTAGGCCTCGCCGACGAGCGGCGAGACCGTGGCGACCTTGCGGTCCTGATCGATGGTGGTGACCCGGCCGGTGAGTACCTCGGCCTTGGGCAGCACGCGTCGCAGCGGGACGACGACGTGCCGCGGCGAGATGCTGCCGGCGGCTGCTTCGGGAAGGAAGGGCTGGTAAGTCATGTACGACCGCGGGTCGACGACCGTGACGGTCGCCTCCCCGTACCGCATCTTCTTCAGAATGCGACGAGCTGCGTACAGGCCTACGTACCCACCGCCTACTACGAGGATCCTGGGACGCTCCGTGGTGCTCATGCCATCGAGTATCCACCCCCCTCGGAGGGGTCGCTCGTGAGCCCCTTCACAAGCACTTGCCGACCCTCTGCTACACTCCGCCGCCCACGTGACCGAGGTCATGGCGAGGTCAGGGAACCACGATGTATCGGGGAACGTTGCCGAGGCCTTCTGAGCTGGCCCCACGGCCGGATCCGGAAGGTGAACCGGTCCCCTGCTTCATGTGGACGCAACGCGGCGGGAACGTGCCGGACTGCGGGCGGACGAGCCGAGTTGGGCACAAAAAGAGGCCCGGAGGGCCGTCTGAAGGCACTTTCGACGGTCGACCGGGCCCTTTTCCTTGTGAAGAACTTCACGAAGTTTCTCGCGGACCACGCCCCAGGGGGCCGGAACAGGCCCCCCGGGGCCCCCTCTCAGGCGATCGAGAAGGCGATCCCGTCAAGGATGTCGTGCTCCGAGACCACGACCTCCGGGACGCCGGTGCGCTCCATGATCTCCAGCAGCACCAGCGTTCCGGCGGTGATGACGTCCACCCTGCCGGGGTGCATCACGGGGATCGCGGCACGCTCGTCGTGCGTGGAGCGGAGCAGCCGCTCGGTGACCTCGGCGACCTGGGCGCGGGACATCCGGGAGTGGTGGATGGCCTGGGAGTCGTACGCGGTGTGCTCGTGCACGATCCCGGCGACGGTGGTCACCGTGCCGGCCAGGCCGACCAGGGTGCTCGCCTCGCGGATCGGGACGGTCTCCTCGGCGAGGTCGAGCGCGGCCGCGATGTCCGCGCGTACGGCGGCGATCTCCTCCGGCGTCGGCGGATCGTGCCGGATGTGCCGCTCGGTGAGCCGCACGCAGCCGATGTCCACCGATCGCGCGGCCTCGACGTGCTCGTGACCGATGACGAACTCGGTCGAACCGCCGCCGATGTCCACGACCAGGCGCTCCTCGTGGCCCGGCAGCTCCATGGTGGCGCCGACGAAGGAGAACTCGGCCTCCTCGTCCCCGCTGATCACCTCGGGCTCGACGCCCAGGATGCCGACGACGCCACGGACGAAGTCCTCGCGGTTCTCGGCGTCGCGGGAGGCGGAGGTGGCGACGAAGCGGACCTTCTCCGCGCCGTGCGCCTTGATGATCTCCGCGTAGTCACGGCAGGCGGCAAAGGTGCGCTCCAGCGCCTCGGGCGCGAGGCGGCCGGTGCGGTCGACGCCCTGGCCGAGCCGGACGATGGTCATCCGCCGGTCGAGCTCGGTCAGTTCACCGGTTGCCCGGTCGACGTCGGCGATGAGGAGACGGATCGAGTTCGTGCCGCAGTCGACGGCGGCGACGCGGGTCACTGGGCGTCCTCCCCGGTGCCGGTTCCGGTGCCGGTTCCGGTGGCACCGGCGTCACCGGAACCGGGCCCGGTCATGGCCTCCGTGACGGGGCTGACGCACGGGCCCTTCGCCCACCACTCCGGCAGCATCGCGATCGCCTCGTCGCCGAGCGGGTTCACCCCGGGCCCCGCCGCGAGCGAGTGGCCGACGAGGACGTGCAGGCACTTCACCCGGTCCGGCATACCGCCCGCGCTCGGGAAGCCCTTCAGCTCCTCGATCGCGTCCCGGCGGACGATGTAGTCCTCGTGCGCCGCGCGGTAGGCCGCCGCCAGTTCGGGGTCGGTCTGCAGCCGCTCGGTCATCTCCTTCATGACGCCGTTCGCCTCCAGCGTGCCGATGGCCGAGGCCGCACGCGGGCAGGTCAGGTAGTACAGCGTCGGGAAGGGCGTACCGTCCTCCAGCCGCGGGGCCGTCTCGACCACGTCCGGCTGGCCGCACGGGCAGCGGTGGGCGATCGCCCGCAGACCGCGCGGCGGGCGGCCGAGCTGGTCCTTGAACGCGGCGATGTCCGCCTCGGTGGGCGGGGTGTGCTCAGTGGTCGGCGGGGGCGTTTCCATGTATACGTACGTCTCTTCGTCTGTCTCGTCTGTTGCGGCTGTTGCGTCGTTGAGTTCGTGGCCTCGGCCGTACGGTCAGCGGGGCGCGTCGGCGCGGTCGACGCCGTCCCAGACGTTCGAGTACCAGGGGTGGTCCGCTTCGCCCTCCTCGGGGCGCCGCTCCTGGCCGGCCCGGGGGTCGATCACGATGAAGCCGGTCTCGCCCGGCATGACCATGTGCAGATGCTCGCGGGCCAGCTTCATGATGTGCGCGTCGTCCTGGAGCCGCGCCTTCTCGTCGCGCAGCTCCTCGACCCGTTCGCGGGCCTCGGCCGCGAGCCTCTCCTGCTCGGCGATCTCGTTCTGCTGCGACACGTACTGCCGCATCGGATACGCGAGCGCGACGATCATCGTGCAGACCACCAGCGCGAGGAAGGCCGCCCGGCCGGTCAGCCGGGAGCGGCGGGCCTGCCGGCGGTTCTGCGAGCGGTAGACACGGGCGGCGGTCTGCTCGCCGAGCAGCCGCAGCCGGGTCGCGGTGGAGAACCGGTCCCGGTCCTTCCCGGCCATCGCTCGCCTCCCCTATTACTTACGGCTGTTGCTCACGGCTGTTACTTACGGCTATGGCTTACGGCCTCGCGGTTACGTCCCCTGACGTACGTACGTCCCCGGACACGGTACGGGACCGCGGCCGGGGACGTACGGAGGCTGGTGCTTTACGCCGGTCAGCCCTTGAAGCGGGGGAAGGCGCTGCGGCCCGCGTACACCGCCGCGTCGTCGAGGATCTCCTCGATGCGCAGCAGCTGGTTGTACTTGGCGACGCGCTCGGAGCGGGCCGGGGCGCCGGTCTTGATCTGGCCGCAGTTGGTGGCGACGGCCAGGTCGGCGATCGTGACGTCCTCGGTCTCACCGGAGCGGTGGGACATCATGCACTTGAAGCCGTTGCGCTGGGCCAGCTCGACGGCGTCCAGGGTCTCGGTCAGCGAACCGATCTGGTTGACCTTGACGAGCAGGGCGTTGGCGGTGCCCTCCTCGATGCCGCGGGCGAGGCGCTCGGGGTTGGTGACGAACAGGTCGTCGCCGACCAGCTGCACCTTGGAGCCGAGCTTGTCGGTGATGACCTTCCAGCCGGCCCAGTCGTCCTCGAAGAGCGGGTCCTCGATGGAGACCAGCGGGTACGCGGCGACGAGCTCCTCGTAGTACTCGGTCATCTCGGCGGCCGAGCGGGACTTGCCCTCGAACTCGTACTTGCCGTCCTTGTAGAACTCGGAGGCGGCGACGTCGAGCGCGAGCGCGATGTCCTTGCCGGGCGCGTAGCCGGCCTGCTTGACGGCCTCGAGGATGAGGTCGAGGGCCTCACGGTTGGAGCCCAGGTTGGGGGCGAAGCCGCCCTCGTCGCCGAGGCCGGTGGACAGGCCCTTTTCCTTCAGGACCTTCTTGAGGGTGTGGTAGACCTCGGTGCCCCAGCGCAGTGCCTCGGAGAAGGACTCCGCGCCGATCGGGGCGATCATGAACTCCTGGATGTCCACGTTGGAGTCGGCGTGCGAGCCGCCGTTCAGGATGTTCATCATCGGCACCGGGAGCAGGTGCGCGTTGGGGCCGCCCAGGTAGCGGAAGAGCGGAAGGTCGGAGGCCTCGGAAGCGGCGTGCGCGACGGCGAGGGAGACACCGAGGATGGCGTTGGCGCCGAGGGAGGACTTGTCCGGGGTGGCGTCCAGGTCGAACATCGCCTGGTCGATCAGACGCTGCTCGGTGGCGTCGTACCCGACGAGCTCCGGGCCGATCTGCTCGATGACGGCGAGGACGGCCTTCTCGACACCCTTGCCCTGGTAACGGTTCTGGTCACCGTCGCGGAGCTCGAGGGCCTCGAACGCACCGGTGGACGCACCGGACGGGACGGCAGCACGGCCGGTGCTGCCGTCGTCGAGGCCGACCTCGACCTCGACCGTGGGGTTGCCTCGGGAGTCCAGGATTTCCCGGGCTACGACGACGTCGATGGACGGCACGAGCATCTCCTTCTGGGATGTGACGCTGAATGTGACGTATGCGAAGCAGGTGCAGCGCAGGTCAGTGCAGGGTCGCTTTGGCCTTGCGACACGAGCCTATCCGGCTCGCGGGCATCGGCCAGCCGGTGCCCGCCCCATGGGACGAAAAAGGGCACGAAACAGACAGAAACCCCGGCTGGGGGCACCTCCCGTGCCCGCAGGGCTACGGGGGAGCGTACGGGGGAAGGCGCGCCGGGCCGGGGAGCGGGGGGACGCGGGCGGGGAGCGGGGGGACGGGGGTGTGTACGACCGGTGGTCCGCCGGGTCCACCGGGCTACGGGTGCCCGTGGGGGACTACGGAGTCCGTCGGGGACCAGGGAAGCGCCCGGTCCGGGCCGGGGGAGTCCCGGACCGGGGCTGGTCCGCGGAACCGGGTCGTCAGCTCAGGTGGAGCTTCTGGCCCGGGTGAATGACGTCCGCGTCGGTGATGACGTCCTTGTTCAGGTCGAACAGCTTCTTCCAGCCGCCCTCGACCTTCTTGGCCTCGGCGATCGCGCTGAGGGTGTCGCCGGCCTTGACCGTGTACTCGCCGTCGCCCTTCTTGAAGACCTTCGCGGGGGCCGGGGCGGCGGAGCGCTCGGAGCGGGTGGTCGGGGCCTCGGCGCGCTTCGGGGCGGGAGTCTCGGCCTTCGGGGCGGCCGGGGCGGCACCGGTGTAGGCGGCATTGGACAGGCCCACGCCGCAGTTCGGCCAGGCACCCTTGCCCTGGCCCGCCAGGACCTTCTCGGCGATCTCGATCTGCTGGGCCTTCGACGCCTGGTCGGCGGTGGCGGCGTAGGCGGTGCCGCCGTACGCGGCCCAGGTGGAGGCCGAGAACTGCAGGCCGCCGTAGAAGCCGTTGCCGGTGTTGATGGACCAGTTGCCGCCGGACTCGCACTGGGCGACGGTGTCCCACTCGGAGGCGGTGGCGGCGGACGCGGTGCCGGTGGCGATCAGCGGAGCGGCGATCGCGGCACCGGTGACACCGGCGAGCGAGGCGATGCGGGCGGACCGACGGAAGACGGTCGGGCGACGGTGCTTGCCCTTGCCGGAAAGCAGCATGGAGTTTCCCCTCACCGACGCCTACGAGGTGAGCTGTCGGGTTCGGGCCAAGTGAGTTGCCCGGCCACGCGACTTGCGCGCGGCTTCACCCCAAGCCGTTCCCTCCCTCATCGGGCCGGTCCGGCACTTACCTGGGTCCCCCGCTCCTGCCTTCGGCGCTTGCGCGTCGACTGTTCCCGTCGGCCGCCGGCAGGATTCGGCGTGCGGTCGTCGGGGCCCGCGATGGCGAGCGGTTCAGACCGTAAACGCACTTCTCCCCGATGTTCAAAGACGAACATCGGGGAGAAAACACGCTTATTTGACTCGCAGAGATGTCCGTTTTTGCAGGTGAGAGGCGTGATGACCGGAGTTGACCGACAAGACACACCAGTTGACCGGAAGAGACTCATGTCTCACTTACACAGAACCGGACATAAGATGTCGAACTACTTCTTCAACTGCCCCTGATCCAGACCCAGATCGAGGCTCTGGCCAGGCAGGATGAGGTCGGCGTCGGAGCCGACGACCCCCCGGTTCGCCTCGTAGAGCGCGGGCCAGCCGCCGGGCACCTTTTCCGCGTCCGCGATCGACGACAGGCTGTCGCCGGGGAGGACGGTGTACTCATCTCCCGTAGCGGCACCCTCTCGTGCCGATCCGTCACCTCGTGAGGCATGACGACCAGATTCGCGCTCATCGCCCGAATTGTCCATCTCGTCCTCGTTGTCGGCGGGGGCGCCACGGTGCTTGCCGGACCCCTCGTCCTTGCCCGCGTCGGCGGCGGCGTCACCGTCGCCCGCCGCGTCGGAGTCCTTGCCGGAACCGCTCGCGGAGCCGGCCGGGGCGGACGGCGCGGCAGTCGGGGTGGACGGCTTGGCACCCGGGGCGGACGAAGCCGGGGCTGAAGGCTTGGCATCGGCGTCGGCGTCCGGCTCCGGCGCCACGTCCGCCCCGTCACCGAACGACGGGCTCTCGGCGCCGCCGCCCTGTGCGGCGGGAGTGGAAGCGGCGCCGCTCCCGGGCTCGGCACCGTCCTGCACGAGACCGGCGATCTCCGAGCAGTTCGGCCAGGCCGCCGGTCCCTGGGCGGCGAACACCATCTCGGCGACCGACACCTGCTGGGCACGGCTGGCGAGGTCGGCGCGCGGCGCGTACGCCGTGCCGCCGTAGGCCTCCCAGGTCTCCTGGGTGAGCTGCAGGCCGCCGTAGTAGCCGTTGCCGAGGTCGGCGCTCCACATGCCGCCGCTCTCGCAGTCGGCGACGCGGTTCCAGGTGGCGGAGTCGGCGGCGGAGGCGGAGCCCGCGCCGAGCAGCGGGATGGCGATGGCCGATCCGGTCACCCCTGCCGCGACGATGAGAGCGGGGGCCTGACGGGGTCGGCGGTGTCGACCGTTCCCGGAGCGCATGCGGTGTGCCTTCCGTGTGACAACAGAAAACTCCTGAGTCCGCCGAGTCGGTTGAATCAGCGAAGACCCCGAGTCGGGGTGAACGTAGCCGCACTCGCGCGTCAGTCACAAGTCGATGCAGCGGAGATCACGTAAAAGTCACAGTCATGACGGAGCGTCAGTTCAGTGGAGGCTCCGCGGGGGCGTGAACTCAACGGGCAGAGTGCGCAATCCACGCATAATGAGACCTCCGCGCCACCGCAATTCGGAAGGATCGACCGCAAGCCGCAAGTCGGGCAGTCGTGTCAGCAGCGTCGCGAGCGCGGTCTGCCCCTCCAGGCGCGCCAGCGGCGCGCCGAGGCAGTAGTGGATGCCGTGTCCGTACCCGAGGTGCTGATTGTCCCGGCGCCCCAGATCGAGCGTGTCGGCATCGGGGAACCGGTCGGGGTCACGGTCGGCGGAGGCGAGGACGACGAGGACGGGGTCGCCCGCGGCGATGTGCTGCCCGCCGAGCGTGAGCGGTTCGGTCGCGAACCGCCAGGTGGCGAGCTCGACGGGCCCGTCGTACCGGAGCAGCTCCTCGACCCCGGTGGCGAGCAGCCCGCTCTCGCCGGCCGCGAGGGAAGCCTGGAGGCGGTGGCGCTGCTCCGGGTTACGAAGCAGGGCATACACGCCGTTGCCGATCAGATTGACGGTGGTCTCGAACCCGGCGAAGAGGAGGATGAAGGCCATGGCGGCGGCCTCGTTCTCGGTGAGGTGCTCGCCGTGGTCGGACGCCTTGATGAGCCCCGAGATCAGATCGTCCGCCCCTTCTTGCCGCAGGCCTTCGCGTTTGCGGTGAATCAGCTCGGCCAGATAGCCGCGCATCTTCTTCACCGACCGGGCGACCCCGCCCCGCGGCCCGCCGCCATGACGGATCATCATCCCCGCCCAGTCACGGAAGTCGTCCTGGTCCTCGCGCGGGACGCCGAGCATGTCGCAGATGGCGTAGATGGGGAGCGGGAACGCGAACTCGTGGATGAGGTCCGCCTCCCCCCGTGCGGCGAATCCGTCGATGAGACGGTCCGTCAGCTCCTGTACGCGCGGGGCGAATTCGGCGACCCGGCGCGGGGTGAACGCCTTCGACACGAGGCGGCGCAGCCGGGTGTGGTCGGGCGGATCGATGTTCAGCAGATGCGTCATCAGCTCCGCCTTGCGCTCACCCGGGATCCCCGTCTTTCCCTTCGCGTGCGCCGGCTCGTCATGATGCGCGGGATTCTTGCTGAGCCGCTGATCCGCGAGCGCCTGCCGCGCGTCCGCGTACCGGGTCACGAGCCACGCCTCGACGCCGCTGGGGAGGGCGGTCCTGTGTACGGGGGCGTGCTCGCGGAGCCAGGCGTAGGCGGGGTAGGGGTCAGTGGCGAACTCCCAGGTGAAGAGTTCGGGGGCGGGTGTATTGCTCACGCCTCGACGTTATCCGGACCGTCCGGGTTCCGGCCGGGGGCCTTCCTGGCGCCACAGAAGCGGGTTCACTCGGCCGGCTTGGCCTCCGCCGCCAGGATCGCGTCCCGGTAGGCGCGGGCCGCGGCCCGCAGCGCGGCCTCCGGGTCGTGGCCCTCGGCCTCGGCCCGTACGGCCATGGCCAGCAGTTCGTAGCCGATGCCGTGGTCACCGGCGGCGGACGGCAGCTCGACGTCCAGACCGGCCGTCCGCACGCGTGAGGCGAGCTTCGCCGCGAGCGCCAGCCCGGGCTGGCCCAGCGGGATGCCGTCCGTCACCGAGTCGCGCTGCTTCTCGATGGCCTTCGTGCGGAGCCAGTGCTCCTTGACGTCCTCCGGGGTCTCGGCGTGGGCGTCGCCGAAGACGTGCGGGTGGCGGTGGATGAGCTTGTCGACGATCGTGCCGGCCACGTCGTCGATCGAGAACGGCTCGTCCCCGTCCTCGGCGCGGCCCTCCTGTGCGATGCGAGCGTGGAAGACGACCTGGAGCAGTACGTCGCCGAGCTCCTCGCGCAGCTCGTCGCGGTCTCCGTCCTCGATGGCCTCGACGAGTTCGTAGGCCTCCTCGATGCCGTACTTGGCGAGGCCCTTGTGGGTCTGCTGCGAGGACCACGGGCACTCGCGGCGGATCCGGTCCATGACCTGGACGAGGTCGAGGAGACGGGCGCCCGGCAGGTCGTAGGAGCCGGGGAGCAGCTCCAGATCGGGCATCCGGACGCGGCCGGATCCGGCCATCCGGGCCAGGCCGTCGGTGAGGGGCTGGTCGCCCTCGCCGGACGGCAGGACCACGACGGTCCGGCCGCCGGCGGCCGCGTCCACCAGTTCCTGGGCGGCCGGCGCGGCGATCTCGACGTCGACGCCCGCCTCACGCAGATACGGCAGCTGCGGATTGCCGGGGTCCGCGCACAGCACCCGGTCCGCGGCGCGCAGCGTCTGCCAGGCCGGCCAGGACAGCAGTCCGGGCGCGACGCGGTGGCTGGCGGTGAGCAGGACGATACGGCCGGGCTCGACGGGGGCTTCAGCGTTCACCCCTCGACCCTACGTCCCCGGGGGAGCCGGTCAGGCCCCGGCCTGGACCGCCTGCGGCTCCTTGGTGACCTGGGTGATCCACGGGGCCTTGTAGTCGCCGAGCTGGATCTTCGTGTCGTCCCAGGTGCCGTAGCGGGGGTTCACATCGATGTCGAGGCCCTTCGACGCCTCGGTGAGCGCGGCGCCGACCTTCTGCTGTCCCTGCGGGCTGCCGAGGTCGGCCCCGAGGGCCTGGGCGAGCTTGGTCAGCAGGACCTCCTCGCGGACGGCCTGGTCGATCTGGCCGGGGGCGACACCGCGCTGCTGGAGCAGCATCGCGGCGAGCTGCTCCTCACCGCCGGACTGCTGCACCGCGGCCGCCCGCGCCTCCTGGATCTCCTTGCGGGAGACGGTGACGCCCGCCTCGTCCGCGGCGTGCTCCAGGATCCGGTCGAGGATCATGCCGTGCAGCTTGGCGCGGCTCAGCTGCCCCGTGTTCTTGATCAGCTGCCCGGACTCGGGCGACGCCTGCTGAGCCGTCCGTACGTCCTTGACCTCGGACTGGAGCGCCGACACCTCGATCCGGTCACCGCCGACGACGGCCGCGGCGCCTGGATGTGCCTCGTTGCCACAGGCGGCGAGCAGGGGGCCCGCGGCGACGAGCGCGGCGGAGAGGGCGAGCGCGGTGCGACGGCGGCGGTGCAAAGGGGCCTCCCGGCGTGGTGATTGTGACGCGGCGCACAAAGACCTTGCGATGATCGATGGTAGGCAGTCGGCGTGGCGCAGGCCACTACTTCGAAGCCACTGATTCGGTCAACGACCCGCCGGCCGGTTCGGGTGCGCCGGCCAGGCGGCGACCGGGCTCGGGCCGGAGCATGATCGTGCGGGACACCACGAAGGTGATCGGAATGGCCGCGGCGGCCGCGATCAGCGGGGCGTAGCGGCTCCCGAAGTGGAGAACGTCGACCAGCAGATACACACCGCAGGTCGTGATCACGAAGTTCGCGGCGTTGGTGAGCGGGAAGAGCAGGAACTTCCGCCAGGTCGGACGGGTCCGGTACGTGAAGTACGAGTTGAGGAAGAACGAGCCGACCATGCTGAACAGGAACGCCAGGACGTGTGCCGCGACGTACGGCATCCAGGGCAGAAGCAGCAGGTAGCAGCCGTAGTACGTCGCGGTGTTGACCACGCCGACCAGGGCGAACCGGAACATCTGCGCCTGGATCGTCATCGGCGTACGAGCTCCCCCTGCTCTTCTCCCGCGCTGCGCCGCGGCTGCTGCCGCGGCAGTCCGGCGTTGGTCGCCGCCACCAGATAGTGCGGGCGGCGCTTCACCTCGTAGTAGATACGGCCGACGTACTCACCGACCACGCCGAGCATCACCATCTGGACGCCGGCGAGAGCGACCACTGCCACGAGAAGTGTGACATAGCCGGGGGTATCCACCCCGTTCACCAGGGCGACACCGACGATCCAGATCGCATACGCCATGGCGACGGACAGCAGCAGCAGCCCCAGATAGAGGGCGGCCCGCAGCGGTTTGTTGTTGAAGGAGAGCAGCCCGTCGAGACCGTAGTTGAGCAGCTTGCCGAAGCTCCATTTGGAGCGGCCCTGCTCACGCACCGCATTTTCGTACTCGAAGGTCGTCGTACGGAATCCGACCCAGGCGAAGAGGCCTTTGGAGAAGCGGTTGTACTCGGTCAGTCCGAGGATGGCGTCCACGGCGCGGCGGGACAGCAGCCGGAAGTCACCGACGCCGTCGACGAGTTCCACATCCACCAGCTTGTTGATGAGCCAGTAGTAGGCGCGCGCCGTGACGGTACGGGTGACCCGGTCGCCCTTTCGGGTGCGGCGGGCGATGACCTGGTCGAATCCCTCCTCGTGCAGGCGCAGCATGCGGTGCACCAGCTCGGGCGGATGCTGGAGATCGGCGTCCATGATGACCACGGCGTCACCGCCGGCGTGCTGCAGTCCGGCCAGCATCGCGGCCTCCTTGCCGAAGTTACGGCTGAAGGAGACATAGCGGGTACGGGAGTCGGCCGCGGCGATCTGCTCGAGGAGAGCGAGCGTACGGTCCTGGCTTCCGTCGTCCACATAGACCAGTTCGAATTCCTGGCCGAGCAGAACGAGTTCCTTGGTCACATGCTCATGGAAGCGGTTGATGATCTCCTCTTCGTTGAAGCACGGGACAACAATCGAGATCAGCACGGAAGAACAACAACCGACGTGAATGTCGGGGGCGGATTCCGCACATGGCGGGCAGGCGACCATTGCGTGAACTGGCCTCATGGTGACTCGTATTCGCGATCCATGGCCTGGCATATTCGAGGAACCATGCCGACCTTGGACAACACCGCACCGGCCGTGGACAACACCGCATCGGACGCGCGCACCGCGCGGGCCACCGCAGACGGCGACGCCACGGGCCCGGGCACCGCGGACCCGGACACCACCCGGGACGCCCCCGCCCTCCGCGGCCGCGCCACCGCGCTCGCCTCCCTGCTCACCATCGTGGCCGTGTGCGCCGGTGACGCCGTCGCCCGGAGCTTCCCGTTCGGAACGAAGACACGCAGCGTCAACGACCTGGGGAATCAGTTCGTCCCGTTCCATGCCCATCTGTGGGACCTGCTGCACGGCCGCGCCGGGGGCGGGCTGCTGCTCAACTGGCTGTCCGGGTACGGCACGAGCTTCCTCCCCGACCTCGGGACGTATCTGACCAGCCCGTTCGCCGTGCTCGTCGGGCTCTTTCCGCGCGAGGACATCGATCTCGCGGTGTACGTGATCACCGTGCTGAAGATGGCCGCCGCGGCGGCCGCGATGACCTGGCTGCTGCTCACCCTTCGCCGCGGCGGTGACCGCTGGTGGATGGCGGGGGTGCTCGGCGCCTCGTACGCGCTCTGCGGCTGGTCCGTCATCGAGGCCTCGTACAACCCGATGTGGCTGGACGGGCTGATCGCCTTCCCGCTGCTCTGCCTGGTCGGCGAGTGGGCTCGTACGCGGCAGCGTCCCGTCCTCGGCGCACTGATCGTCGCCGTGGCCTGGACCGCGAACTTCTACACCGCATACATGGCGACCCTCGGCGCCGCGCTGGTGCTGGTGCTGCGGCTGGTCCTGGACGAGAACGAGACGACGGTACGGGACCGGATACGGGTGGTGACACGAGCCGCCGGGACCACCCTGCTCGGTGTCGCGCTCGCGACGCCCGTGCTGCTCCCGGTCTTCCTCGGCTCGAAGCACGCCCACCCCGGCGTGATCCGCACTTTCGCGCCCGCCGGGTGGACCGATGTGTTCGCCCGCACGCTCCCGGCGACCTACACCTTCTCCACTCCGGCCCTCTTCCTCGGCACGGGCACGTTGCTGCTCGCCTGCGCCCTGGTCTTCCACCGGGGCGCGCCGCGGCGCGAGCGCCGGTGGTGGACCGGGCTGGCGGTGGCCGTCGCGCTGTCGATGCAGTGGGGGCCCACCCATCTGGCCTGGCACATCTTCGCCACGCCCAACGGCAGTCCGTACCGGCAGTCCTTCGTCCTCGCCGGCGTTCTCGTGATCGCGGCATGGGTGTGCGTGGCGCACGCGTGGCCGGGCCGGCGGGCACTGCTCGGCGGCACCGGGGTCCTCGCGGTGATCGCGCTCCGCGCGGCGCCCAGTGATGTGGTCACCGGATGGACGTACCCGCTGTTCGCACTCGGCCTCGCCGGGGCGGCGGGCGGGCTGATGCTGGCACGGTCCAAGGGCCGCCGGTACGTCGTGCCCGCGGCGCTGCTGCTCGCCGCGGCCCTGGTCGGACAGGCGGCGGCAACCATCGCGTACACCGACCGGCAGCGCCTCGGCCGGCTCGACGACTATCCGGCGTGGAGCGCGGCCCACGACGCACGCGCCGCCACGGTGGCCCGGGCCGACGGCTGGCCCGCGTACCGGACGGACCCAGGGCGCGAGCAGATCACCGGCAACGACCCGATGCTGATGGGCGGCGAGGGAGGCGCGTACTACAGCAGCCACACCCCTGCCGTGCTCACCCGCACGATGGCCGCGCTCGGAGCCGGCTGGACCTCACGCGGCCGCAACGTACAGAGCCTGGACAACCCGGTCACCGACGCGGTCTTCTCGGTGGGCGCGCGGGTCCGCACGGCGCCCGGCGCGCGGCCGGGGGTCACCCGGGCCGAGGTGCCGCCGCTGGTGACGGTGCGTCCGCGGGGACCCGAGCCGCGCTACGGCGACTCGCCGTTCCGCAACCAGGAGCTGCTGCTCGGCGCCGCGGTGTACGGAGACCCCGTCGGCGGTGTCTGCCCGGCCGGCGCCGAGGTCTTCCTGTGGGCGCCCGACTACCGGGGTACGGCACGGCTCGGCGACGGAAAGCCGGTCAGGTTCACCGGCGGACTGCCCAAGCGGCGTGCCCCGATGACCTCGCTCGGCACGTCGGGCGGACCGGAGTCCCGGATCACCTTCGGCGCGAAGGAGCCGCGCGACTGGAGCGCGGGCTGTCTGGACCGCGGCAGGCTGGCGGCCGCCGTGGCCCAGCTGAAGTCCACCGGGGCGGTGTCCGTCGAGGTCACCGACAGCGGCGTACGCGCGCAGCTGCCGCCCGGCTCCACCGGCACGGCCGTCCTCGCCGCGCCCCGGATCGCCGGCTGGAGCTGCAACGGGAAGCCGGCCGGTCGGCACCTCGGACTGGTCGCCGTCCCCCTCGACGGGACGACCGACACCGTCGACTGCTCGTTCCGTACCCCAGGGCTGCGGGCCGGTGCGGCGACCGGCGGGGCCGCCCTTCTCGTACTGGTGACGGTCGCTCTGCTGCCCGCCGCACGCACACGTCAACGGAAGGCCACCAAGACTTCACCCGCACAGCATCCGCCGGTGGCCCCCGGAGCAGGAGACGCGGCGTAATCTCCCGCCATGCCCTCCCTCCTGAGCAACCGGCTGGCGAAGCGGGTGCTGCGTCCGGCGTTCACGCTGGTGGAGCAGCGCCTGGAGCGCGCCACCACGGCCCTGCAGGCCGACCTCGACGCCCTCCACCACGAAGTGGCCGACCTGCGGCGTCAGAGCTACGGACTCGGGCTGCTGCTCGACCACTCCGGGCGGGACGGCCACCGGATGCCCACCGCGACCCAGCTGGACACGCTGGTGCGCGAGGTGACCACGGTGACCGAAGCATCCGGTGATCACGCCCGGCGCGATCTCACCGTCGCCTACCGGACGGTGGTCGCGCTGGAGGCCCTCGGCGTCGGCCGGATCGCGGGCTCCACCTCCGATGTGTGCGGCAAGCTGGCGACCGTTCCGCTGCTGGCCCCGCCGAACGAGAACGTGCTGGAGATCGGAACCCAGCACGGGCTGTTCGCGACGGCGCTGCTGCGCATGCTGCACCGCGCGGGCGTCGAGCCCCGGCTGACGATCGTCGACCCGCTGGCGGGCGTCGCCGTGCCGGCAGGGGCTCCGGTCCCGGTGCGCGAGGACGTCGTACGCGCCAACCTGGCGCTGTGCGGCAGCCGTTCCGGTGCCGAGGCCCGGATCCAGCGGGGCGCTTCCGGCGACCAGGAGGTGCGGGCCGCGGTCTCCGACGTCCGCTACGGAGTGATCGTTCTGGCCGGTGACCCGTCCGTGCAGGGGGTCCTCCGCGATCTGGAGTGGGCCGAGGAACTCGCCGCTGAGGGCGCGGTCGTCATCCTCGACGGCCATGGCGACGACACTCGTCCGGGTGTAAGTGAGGCCCTGGGGAAGCGCCTCGCGAACGGCTCCCGGCTGAAGCTCATGGGGCTCGTCGCGGGCACGGCGTTCCTGCGGGCGGGCTGAGCCGGGGACTTTCGCCCCCGTACCCCGGACCCCGTACGGCCTTCGGCCGCGCCTCAACGCCGGACAGGCCCAACATGAGCCTCGGCGGCGTTCGAGGCGCGGGTGTTCGGGGGCGGAGCCCCCGAAGTCAGCCCGGGCGGAACTGGCGCTGCCGGTCCAGGGAGCGCCGCAGCTCGACGGGCAGCGGATGGCCGGGGCCGTACAGGCGCTCCGTGTCGTGGAGCAGGCTCTGCAGCTGCTGGTGTCCTGCCGTGTGATCGCCCGCCGCGAGCAGCAGATGACCGATGCGATGCCGGATCTCGAAGGCGCGGCCCTGGTCGGCGCCCGACGACTGCGGGTTCTCGAAGTACGGCTGGAGCGCGCGGTACTCGGCGAGCGCGGCCGCCGTCTCGCCGAGCTGCTCCAGGCACTGTGCCGCGTCGTAGCGGAACTGGAGCGTCTGCGGATCGCCCATGCCCGCCTCGGCCGCCCGGTCGTCGGCCAGCCTGCGCAGCTCGGGCAGGGCACGCCGGTACTGGCCGTCGTCCATCAGCGTCGTCGCGTACTGCTTGCGCAGGATCCTGACCACCGGTGAGTGCTCGCCGTGCTCGGCGGCGGCCGCCGGGAGAATGCCGCCCAGGATGTCCACGGCCCGGGTGATGCTGCCCTCGCCGAGGAGACGCTTGACCTCGTCGACCGCGGCGGCGACGTCCGGGCGGCCGGCCACCGGGGCCGCCACTCGGGGGTCCGGGGGCGGGCTGGTGACCCGGTCGGGCCAGGGCGCGTGCGGGCGCAGGAAGGGACGGGTGGGGTCGAGCGGTCCGGACGGCATCCCGCGCGCGGGCAGCAGCGGGGCGAGGGCCTCGTACACCTCCTGCGCGCCCGACGGGCGGTGCTGCGGATCCTTGGCGAGCAGCCGCAGCACCAGCGCTTCCAGCTGCTCGGGAACCTCGGGCCGTAGCCGGCGGACCGGGACGGGCGGCTCGTACAGATGGCGGTGGAGCACGCCGAGCGCGGTGGAACCGGCGAACGGCACGTTGCCACTGAGCAGTTCGTGCAGCAGCACACCGAGGGCGTACAGGTCCGTGTACGGGCCGACGGCGCCGCCCATCGCCTGCTCGGGGGCCATGTAGGCCGGGCTGCCGATCGGGGAGCCGGTGTGGGTGAGCCGGGTGGTGTCGGTGTCGATCACGGACGCGACGCCGAGGTCGAGGACGGTGACCGTGCCGTCGGGCTTCACCATCACGTTGCGCGGCTTGAGGTCGCGGTGGACGATCGGCACGGCGTGCACGGCGGCGAGCACCGCGCACAGCTGGGCGGCGACGGAGACGGCCCACGGCCAGGGGTACGGGTCGTGCTCGGCGAGATGGTCCGCGAGGTCCGCGCCCTCGACGTACTGCATGACGAGGTACAGGTCGTCGTTGTCGCTGCCCGCGTCGTGGACCGTGACCAGGCCGGGGTGGGCGACCTGGGCGGTGACCCGGCACTCGCGCACGAAACGCCGGCGCATCTCGTCGGCGGCCGTGGCCGGTGCCATGTGGTCGGGCCGGAGCAGCTTGACGGCGACACGGCGGTCGAGGCGTCCGTCGTACGCCGTCCAGACCTGGCCCATGCCGCCCTGGCCGATGACCGTGGACAGCTCGTACCGCCCGGCGATGATCCGTCCGGTCACCGGAGGTGCTCCCCGCGGTCGTTGCGCAGGTACTCACTCAGCTCGTCGAGCTCGGCGCGGACCTGGTCGATGCGGGGCTGGTGCGGCTGGGGCCGGGGCGAGTGGGCCTGCTGCGGCTGCTGCTCGGGCGGCTGGGCCTGGTGTGGCTGGGGCGAGTGGGCCCGCTGCGGCTGCGGGGGCTGCACCGGCTGTGGTGGGTAGCCGTACCCCGGCGCGGGTGCGGGCGGGGGCGTGGGCATGGGTGCGGGCGACGCGTGCGGCGGACCGTAGTGCGCGACCGGCGGTACGGGCGGCATCGGCGCGACCGGCATCGCGTACGGACGCTGGTGGAAGTGGATGTCGACGATCAGGTAGTAGACGGTCACGACGACCATCTGCACCAGCAGCCCCGCCATGCCGACGTTCGATATCCAGTGGTCCGCGAAGTGCTGCTCCAGGGTGGCCAGGCAGCCGATGTTCAGCACCAGCTGGCCCCAGAACAAGGCCCAGTCCCGGCCCCTGCGCCGCATGATCGCGATGCGCAGCATGGCCACCCAGGCGAGAAATCCGAGCGTCAGCACGATCAGGATGCAGATGATCACGCGCACGGCGATCACGCCCGCCGACACGGCGGGGCGCGGTGGCGTCATCGGCGCATGACCGTGCATGGGTCACTCCTGAGAGGCGTACGGAATCGAGCAGTTGGCTCAGTTGGCTCAATGGGTCAGAGCGTATACACCGACTCGGACACCCGGCTCAGGGTTGTGCACAACTGCTGTTGCGCTGATCACTCAGGTCACTCCGGCAGGACGGTCCCGTCCGCCAGCCCGTCGTACAGGCTCTGCGCCAGCTGTCCGCCGAGCCGGCCCGCGAGGCGGAGTGCGTCCTCGAACTCCGCGAGGGCACGGAAGCGTTCGCCGTACCGCTGCTGCTCGGCGAGGGGCAGCCGGGGCAGCTGGATGCGCCGTACGTCGAGCCGGGTCGCGGTGGAGGCGTAGCTGCTGGCCTGCCGGTTGTTCGCCGTGCCGCGCAGGAAGCCGGCCAGGAACCAGGGGTCGAGAGCCGCCTGGTCGGGCCGCAGCAGCTGAAGGTTGCGGCCGAGCGCCGCGCCGGCCGTCCCCGCGTCGACGACGCGTGCGACGGAACCGCCGCCCAGGATCGGGACGACGACATCGCCTTCCTCGGTGAGCACCGGTTCCTCGGCGGGCCCGTCCGGGAGCGTTCCGGACGGTGCGGCGCCCGCGATCACGTCGTGCTCGGTGAGGACGGGACCGCCGGAGGGCGAGGTGCCGGCGCCGCCGGTGCGCAGCTGAAGCGCCCCGGCGCGGGCGAGTTCGCCGACCGTGGTCAGGGTGCGGGCGCCGGGTCGCGCGGGCGCGGCGGGGGTGGCGGGCGGGGGTGTCAGCTCCATGGTGCGGCGCAGCGAGCCGTCCAGGCTCCGGCGCACGGCTTCCAGTTCGGCCGCCGAGCCGGCGGCGGCCGGGACGGACAGATGGCGGGCGGGGGCGAGGTCGACGTCGTCGTCGAGGAGTTCGATGACGGGTACGGCCCTGCTGACGCCGGGCTGTTCGGCCCGGTCCCGCCACGCGTCGAGCACGGCGCTCTGCACGGCGGGCCAGGGCAGCTTGTCGCGGCCGCCGTCCGGCACGAGCGAGGTGGTGTCGACGAACAGCAGCTCGGGGTCGGGGCGCTGGTCGGCGCCGGGCCTGCGGAGCACCCACAGGTGCAGCGGAATGCCGTAGGGGGGTGCGGCGCCCGCGGGCAGGGCGATCACCGCGCGCAGCGCCCCGCGGCGCAGCAGATCGGCGCGGATACGGCGCCCGGATCGGCGGGAGACGACAGCAGGGGGCATCAACAGGACGGCCGTGCCACCGGGGCGCAGACGGGCGAGGGCGTGCTGCACCCAGGCCAGTTCGGACTCGGTACGGGCCGGGAAGCCGTACTCCCAGCGAGGGTCGTAGCCGAGTTCGTCATGACCCCAGTTGCGCTCGTTGAACGGCGGGTGGCAGAGCACCGCGTCGGCGGTGAGTTCGGGGAAGGCGTCGGCGCGCAGGGTGTCGGCGGCGGCCGCGCGGATGTCGGCGTCACCGTGCAGGGCGAGGCGCAGGGCGGTGAGCGCGGCCAGCTCGGGGTCGGCGTCCTGGGCGTAGAGGGCGGCGGGGTGCTGTACGGCACGCAGCAGTCCCCCGGTGCCGGACGCCGGGTCGAGCACGATCCTGGCGGGGCAGTCCGCCGCGGCCAGGGCGGCCATGAGCTCGGCGGGCCCGGGCGGAGTGAGCGTGTACTGGCGGGGATTGGCGTCCAGATGCCGCCCGAGCAGGAACTCGAAGGCCTGGCGCGCGCCGAGCTCCGCGGCGAGTTCGGCAGCCCCGCGGATGAGCGGGACGGACGCGGCGAGCTCGACCGCCGGCGGCGTCGGCACGGCGCGCTGCGCGCCGAAGCGGGCGGCGAGCACCTGGTCCAGGGCGTGCGGCAGCATCTCGGCGAGCCGCTCGTCCGGGGCGGCGGCCAGCTCCAGCCAGGCCGTGGGCCTGTCCCGTACGAGGAGCAGCACATCCCCGGCGTGGACGAGCGCGGTGACGGCTCCCGCGGGGTGCGCGGAGAGCTGCTGCCAGACCCGTTCCCGGCGCGGCACTTCGGCGAGCTTGCCCTGCTCGCGCAGCCACTGCTCGACGTCCGCGAGCGCGAAGGACGGGCTGGTCTCCGTACCGCCCACGGGCTTGGGGAAGTCGGCATGCCTGCGCCGCCAGTTGCTGACGGCGGCACGGCCCACTCCCGCGAGCCGGGCGATACCGGCGGCGGTGACTTCTGCTTCGTGCTCGTCCGGCACCTGACCGTCTCCCCTCGTCCGCTGTGAAAGACGAGCATACCGAGCAGATTCAGCAGATCTATTCACAGCGTAAGCCGAATCAAAACTTGTGAAGCGTGTTGACTCGGTTCACAGCCTCTGCTGTCATTGACGCATCGGTTCACGCAGTCACCACAGCGCCCGGAAGGTGCCACATCCATGTCTCAGCCCATGCACGCCCCGCAGCAGAAGCGCAACTGGTTCGCCCGCCACAAGGTGCTCACCGGCCTCGGCGCGGTGGTCGCGGTGATCGCGATCGCCTCGGCGGCGGGCGGGGGCGGCGGCGACAGCGACTCGACCTCGGGGGCCTCGGCCGCCATGGACAGCAAGGGCAAGCAGCAGGCCGCCCAGCCGAAGGAAGAGAAGAAGAAGGCCGCCGCGATCGAGGGCGACGGCGACTTCGAGGTCGGCAAGGACATCAAGCCCGGCCTGTACCGGACCAGTGGCAACGACGACGGCATGTGCTACTGGGAGCGCGCCAAGGACTCCAAGGGCGAGGTGGACTCGATCCTCGCCAACGACAACGTCAGCGGGACGAGTTACGTGACCCTCAAGGCCACCGACAAGATCTTCAAGTCCACCGGCTGCAAGGACTGGGAGGCCGTCGACGAGAAGGCCAAGGGCAGCCCGAAGTCCGGGATGAAGGGCAACGGCGGCATGTTCAAGGTGGGCGTCGACATCGCCCCCGGCACGTACAAGTCCACGGGCAACACGGACGACATGTGCTACTGGGAGCGCTCGAAGGACGCCGCCCACAGCATGGACTCGATCCTGGCGAACGAGAACGCGAAGGGGACGGCGATCGTGAAGATCGGCGCGAGCGACGGGTTCTTCAAGACGACGGGCTGCCAGGACTGGACGAAGACCGGCTGACGCCGCACGGGGACATGGGCGGGCCGCACCGCCGGCACGACGCCGACGGTGCGGTCCGTTGCCCGCATCCGGGCAGGCAACAGATCAAGTCGCGCACCAGGGCGATCAAAAACGACCCCCTTTGACATCCCTTCAGACTCTCCCCACATTTCCTTCACACCCGGATGTACTCTCTCCGTCGTTCGGACTCCGTCGTTCGAGCACTGTTCAACTCTGGGGAGGGTCCTTGAAGCTCCGTTACGCCGCCTCGGCCGCCGCTGTGGCCGCTGTTGTCGCCGGTGGTCTGCTGACCGCCACTCCGGCCCAGGCCGCCGGTGGAGTGAGCATCTACCGCGTGTACTACAACTCGCCGGGCTCCGACACCGGATCGAACACGTCGCTGAACGGCGAGTGGGTGCAGCTCTACAACTCCAGCACGTCAGCGATCTCCATCCAGGGATGGAAGCTGCGCGACGTCACCGGCTACACGTACACCTTCAGCGGCAAGATCGGCGCGAAGTCCTACATCAAGGTCCACACCGGCAAGGGCTCCAACACGGCCGGGTACCGCTACTGGGGCCGGTCCTGGTACGTGTGGAACAACACCGGGGACACGGCGTATCTGCGGAAGTCCACAGGGGCGCTGGCCGACTCGTGCTCGTGGGGTTCGAGCGGCTCCTCCAAGTACTGCTGACGCTCTCCCGTTCCCGTTCCGGGCCGCGCCTCACTCCGGCCGGCCCGGTTGCGGTTCCCCGCCCTGGTTTCCCGTCGCGTCGTAGCCGTCAGCCGGCGTTCGTGGACGCCCTGCGCCGGAAGGCCGAATCGGGGTGCAGCGTGCGGTTCCTGCTGGGCGACCCTGATGGGGAGGTGACCCGGCAGCGCGAGACAATCGAGGACGTGGCGCTAAGTGTCTCCACACGAATCAGGATCACGCTGGAGAACCTCGACCGCCTTGGCCTCCTGGACGGCCTGGAGACCCGCCTGAGCAGCGCGGACGATGCCGTGAATCACGCCTCGTTGTCCGTGTTCCGCTTCGACCAGGACGCCCTCGTCACCCCGCACCTGGCGAGGCTCGTCGGTCACGACTCCCGTTGCTGCATCTGCGGCGACAGGGTGACGGCGGCATGTTCGACAGGTTCGCTGAGCACGCGGAGGAGCTGTGGAGCAGGGGCGTGCCCCGCACATCGTGAAGGCAGCGGCGCACTGGCAACCATGGGACCCGAGACAGGCGAAGAGTGAAGGCGAAGGGCCGCTACACCGTCTGCGCAACAAGGACAACGGCTGCTACTGGGAACGCGTGCAGGACGCGAGCCACAGCACGGACGCAATGCCGGCGAAACAACAACGGGTCGGGCGCGGCGATCGTGAAGATCTCGACCTCGGACGCCTGCTTCAAGACCACGGGCTGCGGCGACTGGACCAAGACCGGCTGACGCGAAACGGAAAGCGCCCCGCCGCGGAATTCCGCAGTGGGGCGCTTCCGGTCATCTCAGAGACGAATCTCCGGACGGTTCAGATCGAGAAGATCCGGGTCCTCCTGCACTAGCTTGCGCTCGAACGCCTCCCAGCCTTCTCGCTCGACGTAATGCGCCTCACGGTCGCCGATGGGGACCAACCACACGAGAGCGACATCCGACCCGTTCTCGATGACGACAGAACCGAAGTCGTCGTCGAAATAGACCGGGATCGCCGCGTAGAGGGCCGTCATGGTACCGCCGGGCGTCAGCGGCATCGGCAGGCGCAGGACGTCCCCGCGCAGTACCGCCTCACCGCCGGCCACCAGGCGCTCCGCGACGTACTCCAGCACGTCCGGGAACGGGCCCGGCTCGTCGTCGGACACGGGCCGGTTGCATCCCAGCAGTTCGAGATGCAGGTGGCGACCCGACGTACGCGACGTCAGAGGCGTCCGGTGCAGGCCGATCGTCGCGTACGACTGAACCCCCTCCAGGGTTCCGCCGGCGAAATACCCGACCTTGGGTGCCCCCTCCGGGGCACCTTCGCCCGGCGACCAGGCGCCGAGGAGCCTCCCGAGCCGCGACTCCATGTGGTTGATCAGTACAGCCACGACCCGCTAACCGTCCTCTCTGTTTCCCGCGCCGCGATTGCATGGAATGCATTCGACGCGGACTCCCCGCTGATAGTCGTCGATGACCTCTTCCCTAGTGGTACCCGAAGGGAATTTCCGGTTGGTCCAGGACTCCGGGAAGTGGCCACCATCCCATTCACCGGCCCGGCCGTCGCCGTTATGCGGGTTTCCGAAGACGACACCGACGCATTTCGGTCCACGCCGCTCACAGAGCTTACCCGCCTGGCCGTTGCGGGTCGTCACCGTCTGGGCGTCGTCCCACGCGTCCCTCAGCGTACCGACGCGGAAGCCGGCGCGGCTGGTGGTGTGCCCATCGGCGTTGGTACCGGAGACCATGCCGTCGGCATCAGGCGTACCCGGCTGCACCCGGTCTGGGTTGGCCGCGAAGCGTCCGTTGCCGGAACTCCGCCACTGACCGCGCGCGTCCGGCGCAGCCGCAGCCCCGATCGGGCACGCGGCGTCCCCGGAACCACCGTTGTTGTTGTGCACAAGGATGGCCGTGTCGCCTGCCGCCACGTGGTACGTGTGCAGGTCCTCGATGCTCAGGTCGTATGTGACGCGCAGTGCCGTGTACGACTTGACCTTGAGGATCGTCGTCGGTGCACCCGCGTCGCTCTGCAGCTTCTGGCCCGCCTTGAGGTCGCCGGCCTGGGTCCAGGCATTGCGGCTGGCCTCGTAGAACTGGTGGTGCTTGGTGGTCTGGATCGTCTTCGGACCCGACTTCGTAGCCACGACGACATCGACGTAGTCACGGTCCGTCTTGGTGACGATCACCGCCTTGACCCGGTGCTTCTCCTTCTTCTTCTTGCCGGGCTCCGCCGTCAGGACGTAGTCCCCGACCTTGATCTCGGCGATCGGTTTGGTCATGCCATTGGCCATCAGCACACCGGTCGGACCGGTGAAGCTGTGCGGGGTGCAGCCCTTGCGGCCGAACTTGCTGGCCGCCGCGCCGAAGATACCGCCGACCGCAGCGCCCACCACCGTGGCCTTGGCCACGCCGCTGACGCTGCAGCCCTCCTCGCTGTTGGCGCAGGAGACGCCATAACCGACAGCGCTTTCCGCAGCGCCACCCGCAGCGCCCTGGGCTGCGCCCTGGGCCACCTTGCCACCGACGCCGGCCATGAGTCGGCCGGCCGCTCCGGCGGCGAAGCCGCCCACGGCGCCACCGACAGCACCGGTGGCCAGGCCCATGCCGACGGAGCCGAGGAAGCCTCCGAGCGTCTTCGGGCCGTCACTCATCATGTAGCCGACGCCGTTGGCCACGGCACCTGCGAGAGCTCCGCAGGCGATCGCACCCGCACCGGCCGTGAGGGCTGTACAGCCCGCAAAGACAGCGACACCGGCAGCGATCGAGGCGATGTCAGCGGCGTGATGCTTGACCCAATTGGCGCTGGCTTTGGCCGCCTTCTTGACGGCTCTGCCGACCTTTTTGGCTGCCTTGACCACCTTCTTGGCTACGTGTTTGACCGCCTTGGCGACCTTCCGCACGGCCTTCTTGACGTGCTTGACGACCTTGTGGACGTAGCGCTTGACCCGCTTGTACGTGCGTTTGACGTATCTCTTGACCTTGCGGACGCTGTCGCGCACGTACCGCACGGTCTTGCGGACCGCCCGGTAGGCCCTCCGGGCCACCTTCCTGACCGCACGCTTGACCTTCTTGACGGCCTTGCGGACGGCCTTCGCGACCCGCTTGACGGCCTTCTTGGTCTTCTTCCAGGCCGACTTCGCGACCTTCTTGACCTTCTTGGCGACCTTCTTGACGGCCTTCTTGATGAAGTCGAACCAGTGACCGGTCGGGTCCACACCCGTCATCGGGTTCTGGTTGGCGTACGCGTACCGGTTCGCGTTCACCGACTCCGGCAGCGGGCTGTTGCTCACCGTGTCGCGGCTGTTGAACTGGCCGGTCTGCGGTGAGTACCAACGCGCGGCCATGTTGACCTTGGCCGTCTCAGGGTCGGTCCAGCCGGACTGGTACCCCAGGCTGCCGAGCATGCCGGCCGTCTGGAGGACCTTGCCGAACGGCGAGTACGTGGTCGAGCCTGTCAGCGCCTCACCGGAATCGGTGAACTGACCGATCACGTCCATGTGCAGGTCCGTCAGGGCCAGCACCGCCGTCGTGCCCGTCTTCACACCCAGCAGCGAACCGTCCGCGTCGCGGCTGTAGGACGAGACACCGTCCGAGGCCACGTCGTTGCCGGCGCCGCTGTACTTGAACGAGAACAGCTCACTGCCGGTCTCGTCCTTGGCGTTCAGGACACGGTCCATACCGTCGTACGTGTACGTCCGGTCGCCCTCGCTGATCACACGGTTGAAGGCATCGGCCCTGACCGCGGTCGAGACACCGCCCTCGTCCGTGACCTGACTCATCGTGCCGCGAGCCGTGTACAGGTACGTGCTGTGCCCGTCCGACGTGAGCCGGTTGCGGGCGTCGTACGTATACGTGTCGCCGCCCACGCGGGTCCGGTTGCCGGACGCGTCGTAGCCGTAGACCTCCGTCGCGGTCCCGTTGTTCCAGGACGTCAGACGGTTCGCCCAGTCGTACGTGTACGTGTTCGTGGACGCGCCCACGACACCGCTCGTCGTCTTCGACTTCTCGTTGCCGTTCTCGTCCCAGGTGTAGTTGATCTTGGAAAGCACCGCACCGGTGGGCGAGGTGAGCTTGTCCTCGGTCAGCTGCTCCAGGGCGTCGTACTGGAAGTTCCGCTTGGACTTCCCGGCGCCGTAGTCGATCGACGAGACCTTGCTGTTGACGTCGTAGTTGTAGGTCATCGCGGAGCCGGTGACCCCGTCGTTGACCGTTCTGAGCCGGCCGGCGGTGTCGTACCCGTAGGTCGACGTGCCGGAGGCGTCCGTCCGCGAGGTCATCGCACCGTCGCCGTTCCAGGCGAAGGAGGAGTTGCCCGACGGGCCGGACGTGGTCAGGAGCTGTCCGCGGTCGTCGTAGGTGAAGGTGTTCTTGTCCTCACCCACACCGGCCACGGCCGTGATCCGGTCATCGGCGTCGTAGTCGTAGGTGTGGTCGGTCGTGGCGACCTCCGCACCCGAGCCGACCTGACGGATCAGACGGCCCTTGACGTCGTACTCGTTGCTGATGACCACGCCGCCCGGGGAGCGCGCCTCCTTGGGCCGCCCGTTGGCGTCGTACACCGTGGTGAAGGTGCGGTCCGCAGCGGCCGGATGTGCCGGCGTGGACGGCTCGATCAGGGATTCAGGCATCCCCCAGCTGTTGTAGGTGGTGATGAACGGATTGCCGCGCCCGTCGGTGAAGCGCGTCCGGTTGCCCGCCGCGTCGTAGCCGAAGGTCGTGGTGATCGACTCGGTCGCCGAGACCGGCTGCACGGCCTGGGTGATCAGACCCGAGGCGTCCGTCGTCAGCGTCGTCGTGTGACCGCGGTAGTCGGTCACCGTCACCGGGTTGCCCGCACGGTCGTACGTGGAGCTCATCGTGCGCAGCGTCGCTCCGGTCGCGTCCAGGTCGCTGGTGGAGACCAGCTGGCCGAAACCGTCGTACGTGTTCTTGGTGCTGGTGTTGTCCGGGTCCTTCGAGGTGAGGACCTGGCCGTCCATGTCGTAGGTGAACGTGGACTTCTGGCCCGCGCTGTCGGTGACCTCGGTGGTCTCGCCGATCGCGTTGTACTTGTACGACTCCGCGACGCCCGTCGGGCTCACGGTCCGGGACAGCTCGCCGCCCGGAGCGTTGTACTCGTTGATCGCCGTGAACGCCCGCTGCGTCGGCTGCCGCACGATGTCCGTGCTGGTGAGCTCATTGCCCAGGTAGTCCCAGGTGCTCTCCTGACGCGCCCCGTTGGGCCGCGTCGCCGACAGTTGGTCGCCGTTGGTGTCGTACGTGTACTGCGTCGTACCGCCACCCGGCTCCGTGACCGAGGCCAGATCGCCGAGCTGCGTGTACGAGTAGGTGGTGCGGTTGCCCAGCGGGTCGACCTCCGCCGTGACCTGGCCGAGCTTGTTGTACTCGTTCCAGGCCGTGGCCGTGATCGGGGTGCCGCCCGGCGGGGTGTAGTTCGGCATTGTCGTCGAGGACTCCTGGCCCTCGGCGTCGTAGGCCGTGACCGAGACATTGCCGAGCGGGTCGGACACCTCGGTGGTCTCACCGAACGTGTTGTAGCCGGTCATCGAGACAGGACGGACAGAGACCGGGGTCCCGCCGTTCTGCTCCGCGTTCACGGCGGGCTCGGTGACGATGGTCTGCTGGGCAGCCTCGTCGTAGCCGTAGTCCGTCGTGTTGCCGTTCGAGTCGGTCATCGACAGCGGCAGACCACGCTGGTCCAGCTTCCACGTGGTGGAGCGGACAGAACTGCCCGCCGCCGGAAGCGTCCCACCGTTCACCGCGGACACCTGCGACGCGCTCAGCGCCTCGCCGTAGACCTGCACGTCCGCGATGCCACCCGGCCAGAAGCCGTCGTACGCGCCCGCGTACTTGACCCGGCCGATCTGCAGCTTGCCGTTGGCTGCCCAGACCGACGTACGGTCGTCGGTGCCCTGCAGGACGCCGTTGACGTACAGCGAGATCTTGCCGGTCGACTGGTCGTAGACGGACGTCAGATGGGTCCACTGGCCGGTCACCGGGGCAGCGGTGGAGTACACCAACTGGTCCCCGAGCACACCCGAGGCGTCGTCACGGGTCGGGAAGCGGATGGCCCACTTGTTCGCCGACTGGACATAGCCCAGGTAGAAGCCCGAGTGGTAGGTGCCGTCCTGGCCGACCGCCGTGTAGTTCGACGAGGTCGAGTTCAGCTTGACCCACGCCGAGACGGTGAAGCTGCCGCCGGTGTCGACCGCGGGGCCCTCCGTGGTGCCGTAGGCGTTCGCCGTCCCGTTGAAGACCGCCGAACCGCCCTTCTCGGTGGAGCGGGTGACCGCGCTGCCGAGAGTGGCCTTGCGGTTGCCGCCCGAGGAGTCGTTGGCCGTCAGGCCGCTGGTCTCGTCGAGCTTCCAGCGCGCCACCGGAGCGGTGGTGCCGTCGTGCACCGTCTGGCCCGTGACGTTGCCGAGGTTGTCGTACGTCGTGTCCGACGTGCTGACGTCACCCGTCGCCGGGTCGGTCTCCGACTCCGAAATGGCGTTGTCGTCCGGGTCGTAGGAGACCTTCGTGGTGCGGTTCACACCGGTCGGGTCCAGCACGGACGACGTGACACGGTCCGCCGCGTCCACCGCGAACGTTGAGGTGGTCTGGCCGTCGTTGGTCACCTGCTTGATCAGGTTCCCGGCCATGTCGTACTCGTTGGACTGCTCGGTGAACTGCTTGCCGTTCGCCGGGTCCTTGCGCACCACACTCGCCGACAGACCGTCGTCGGTGTAGGTGTACGCCGTCACCCAGCCCATCGCGTCGGTGATCGACGCGAGCCGGCCGGCCGGGTCGTACGCCCGGGACTCCTGGACCAGCGTGGTCGGAGCCGACGGGTTGTGCGGGTCGCCGGTGTAGTTCAGCAGGTTGGTGGTGAGCGGACGGCCTTCGGCGTCGAAGGTGTAGGTGTTGACGGTCCCCGCGGGGTCCGTCTCCTTGACCTTGTTGCCGTAGACGTCGTACTCGAACGACGTGGTGTCGCCGCCCGGGTCCGTCCTCGTCGCCACGCGGTTGTACGCGTCGTACGTCATCGACGTCACACGCGAGGCGTCACCACCGGTGAGGTCGGCGACGGTCTGCGAGAGGACGTTGCCGTCCGGGTCGAACACCGTGGTCGACTTGGCCTGGTGCACCGCACCCGTCACGCGGTTGGTGACCGCGGGGCTGGTCTCGGTGGCGACCTGGTCGTTCTTGTCGTAGGTGAAGGTGGTCGTCAGCCCGCTGGGCTTGGCGTCCGATATCTCGGTCTCGGTGATCTTCCGGCCGAGCGCGTCGTACGTGTACTTCACCTTGGCGCCGTTGGCGTCGGTGATCTCGGCGGGGTCACCGTTGGCGAAGTAGACGTTCTTGGTCGTCTTGCCGCCCGGTGTGGTCACCGTGTCTACCAGACCGGCCGGCGCCTTCGCCGTGCCGCCCTCCGCCGCCGGGGTGGTGGTGGTGGTGTAGGTGGTGGAGGCAGTCCGGCCGTTCGGATGACCGGCCACCGGCGGGGTGGTCACCGAGAGGAGGTTTCCGCCCGCGTCATAGCTGTAGCTGGTCAGATAGGTGTTGTCCGTCGGACCCGTCGATCGGGCGTCCCGCTCGGTGAGGAGCAGGTCGTTGCGCGGGTCCATCGCCGGGAACGCCGTGGTCGCGTCCGGGTAGTACGTGTAGTACTCCGTGGCGCACCTGCCGGCCGCAGTGTCCTGGCAGTCGGTCTGGGAGACCGTGTTGCCGCGGATGTCGTGGCCGGTGATGCTGCGGTTGCCGTTGGCGTCGGTCACGGTGTGCTGGAAGCCCGCCGTGTCGTAGCCGTACGTCGTCCGCTTGCCGTTGGTGTCGATCGCGGCCAGCAGACGGTTGCCCATCTCCGCGTCGTACACGTACTTCAGCGTCTTGTTGGTCGGGTCGGTGAGCGTGACCGTGCGCACCGGGGCGACACCGGAGGACGCCTTGTACGCCGACCAGTGCTGCTCGACCTCGTCGGCGCTCAGCGGGTGACCGTACGCGGCGACCTCGGCGATGGAGCCGTTGAAGAAGCTCACGTCACCGGGAGAGCTGTACCAGTACTTGCCGAAGCCCGCGCCGACGAAGGTGCGGGTGTTGGACTGGTCCTTGGCGGCACCGCTGTAGTCGGCCTGCTTGACGCCGTCGACGTACAGGGTCTGGGTGCTGCCGGAGGCCGACAGGACCGCGTGGTGCCACGTGTTGTCGTTGACGGCGGCCGTTGACCCGAAGGCGGTGCTGCCGGAGCCCGAGACGCTCCACCAGTGACCGTGCAGCTTTCCGTCGGCGCCCACATACAGCAGCGGGTTCCACGAGCCGGTCGGCGTGGCGCCGGTCGGCAGCTGCGACTGGTCGGAAAGGATCACACCGGGCGAACTGGTCTTGAACCACAGCTCGACGGCGCGCTCTCCCGAGCCGTGCCACGGGTTGAACGGGATCTCCGCGTACGACGACGTTCCGTTGAACTGCGCCGCCGTCACATCGCCCGCACCGAACGGACCCGCCACACCTTGCGTGACGGTGTTGTACGTACCGAAGCCGGTGTTCAGTTCGTTAGCCGCCTGCGGTGCGCCGAGGGTGTCGTCCAGGCGCCAGTAGCCGCCCGGGGCGGAGCCCATCACGGCCGACCGGTACACCTGCGAGGAGCCGGTGACGGTGGCCGGGTTGAGCTTCCAGGTGCCGCCGTCGCCGTCCGTGGCCTGCAGGACCAGGTCGTCGGTGGTGCCGTAGACGACGGACGACTGGGTCTTGCCGCCCGGCGTGGTGATCTTGTTGAGCAGGCCCGCGGACCGCTTGGCGGTCTGGTACTGCGTGGTGATCACCGAGGGGTCGAGCGGCTCGGAGTAGATGGCGACCTCGGCCATCTGGCCCGTGTAGTGCCCGAGCTGGTCGTTCGGGTTCATGGACGGCCAGCCGTCGGTGTTCACACCGGCGCCGAGCGAGATGTAGGGCTGCACCCAGTCGTTGATCGTGCCGGGGAGGTTGCCCTGGGAGACACCGTCGAGGTACAGCGTCTGGCTGTTGGCCACACCCGTGAGGACGGCGTTGTGCCACTGGCCGTCGGTGACGGTGGCGCCGGACGTGATCGTCGACATGCAGCCGGGCGACATGGCCAGGCAGCCGCGCAGCTTGCCGTCCATGCCCACGTACACCGCGGGGGTGTTCTTCGTCGTGTTGGCGACCGGGTTGGGGTCGCTCAGCGGCTTGTCACCGTAGTAGAAGAGGACACCGCCGGCCGTGGTCGTCTTGAACCACAGGGACACCGTCATGTACGACGGCGTGGCGCCGGGGGCGCTCGGCATCTCGACGTACGAGGTGGTGCCGTTGAAGGTGGCCGTCTTCTGCGTGGAGCCGGCGAGGACGGACGAGCTGCCCAGGGTCACATTGCGGTACGTGCCGTTGTACTTGCCCTGGTTGGTGTCGACCGTGTCCTTGGCGACGGTGCCGGACGTCTCACCGAGCCGCCAGTACGCGAACGGGTCGGCGTCCAGCACCGTGGTGCGGTAGTGGTTGCCGGTGGCGTACGTGTACGTCGTGCACTTGGTCGGATCGCCGGGCGGGCAGACCGAGGTGAGCTGATCGCCCGAGTAGCCGTACGTCCAGAGCTGCTCCGTGCTCGTGTCACCCGGGGTGGCCGGGTCGGTCTTGACCGTCGAGACGTGGTAGGTGCCTCCGGTCTGCAGCGCCCAGGCGAAGGTCAGGGACCGCTTGGAGGTGTCGTTGGTGATCTTCGACAGCCGCTTGTTCGTGTCGTAGGCGAACGTCTCCGTGCGGCCCGCGTAGTCCTTGATGCTGGATATCGCGTACGTGCCGGCCTTCGCGGTCGCCTGCTTGAAGGCGTATTCCGTGAAGTCCTTGTCCGTCATCGCGTATCCGCCGGTCACGGCCTGGAGCCGGGCGTACCGGCCGAGCGGGGGCACGAAGGTGCCGTCGGTGTTGCGGCCGAAGGCGACCTGCTCACCGCCCGGGTAGGTGATCACGACACTGGTGACCGTGCCCGCGCCGTCCTTGACCTCGGCGGCCTTCATGTCGACGACCGTCGACCAGCCGGCTCCGAAGGCACTGTCGACGCGCGGGTCGAGGCTGTTGTAGGAGCGGTCGATCTCCAGCGAGGGGCCGACCACCTCCACGTCGGCGTCGGTGTCCTCGGTGGTGTAGTTGCCGTCGCTCGGGTCGAACTCGTGGCCGTCGGTGTTCATGGCCAGGCCCGAGGTGACCGGCGGCTGCGGCACGGCGGTGGTGAAGCGGCTGGAGTACGTCACTTCCTCGTAGCCGTCGCTGACGGCCACGTACCACAGGTAGTTCTTGCTCCACTTCAGCTTGCCGGCCGGGATCTTCCAGTTGCTCTTGGTGAGAGCACCGGAGGTGGCGACCGGAGTGGTGCTCTCGCTGTCGGCGTCGTACACCTCGTAGGTGTACGTCAGCGCCGTCTGCGGCCACTTGTCGGCGTCGCTCGCGTAGACGAGCAGCTCGGGCTGAAGGGTGTTGGCCTGGAAGTTCTCCGGCGGGTACTGGGCGTTGACCTGCGGCTTGGTGTTCGGCGCGTAGGTCAGGTCCAGCGACGGGCGCCAGCCCGCGGTCGCGGAGTTGTCCGAGTGGAACTTCTTCCAGTGCAGCCCGTCCGAGGTCGGCGCGGTGATCGCGAGACCGTAGTTGGCACCGCCGGTGGCGACCTGGGTGAACCAGCTCGTGCCGAGTGTCACCGGCATCTTCACACCGACGTCGGTACCGCCGTCGGTGTTGGAGCAGGAGGCGCCGGGCGCGGGCGTGGCCGAGCCGATGGCCGCTCCGTAGGTCGGGCCGGGGTAGCTGGTCACGCCGGTCGGGGTCCAGGACTGCGTCACCGGGTGGACCGAGAAGTCCTGTGCGGTGCAGGTCGCGGACCAGAGCGCCCAGACGTTGAGGGTCGCCGCGGAGACCTTCTGCCCGGCGAGGGTGGTGCCGAGCGAGGAGAACTGCAGGAAGGAGTTCGCCTTGTTGGTGCCCGAGTCGTACGAACCGATCTTGATCTGGTTCTCGGTGGAGTGGTCACCGGAGATCGTGTTCTGCGTGTACGTCGAGTTGCTCGCCACGATGGTCGGGTCGACGGTGACCGGGTAGACCCGCTCGGGGGCGTCCAGCCACTCCCGGTCGGCGGTCAGCCGCAGCGCCGGCTCGCCGTCCACGGTGATCAGCTCGTAGCTGACGGCCCTGGACTGCGCGGCGTCGCCGGAGCGCCGGTCGATCTTCGAGTCCTCCATGTAGGCATGGGGGATGCTGGCGATCACCTTGCCGTCGGCGTCGGTGAACTCCACGTCGCCGTCGGCCGCGACGCGGGGCGTGAGGCCCTTGACGTCGAGCGGGAAGACCCAGGAGTTGGCGGCGTCCTTGCTGTGCAGGACGACGTTCTCCTTGAGGCCCTCGGCGAGCGGCACGAGCTGCACATCGGTCTCGGGCAGCACACCGGGATAGATGACGGTGCCGTCGGCGGCCACGGTGGGCGTCGCCTTCGCGGAGCCGCGGAGCGCGTACGCGAGGCTACGGCCGTCTCCGAAGTCGACGGAGACGAGCTGCTGGTCGGCGGCGTTCGGGGCGAACTCGACGTCGAGCGAGTTGGCGCGCTCCTGAAGCCTGCCGTCCTTGTCCTTGACCAGCTCGGTGTCGATCGGCTTCCACGTGCCGTCGTCACCCTTGAAGTTGGTCCGGCCGGAATAGTGCCGGATGGTGGTGGACCCGTCGGCGTTGACGTAGTAGTCCGACGTCGCCGTGGACTTCTTGGCGTCCCGCTTGCTGGTCCTGGCGTCGAAACTCTTCGCCGTGCCGGAGGCCTTGCCGGTCGTGGACGTACTGGTCCGGTCCTCGGCGCGCTTGTACGCGTCGAGCTCCCCCTTGCCCTTTCCGGGCTTACGGCCGGAGCCGCCGTCGGCGCTGGTGGCGTCGGAGGAGGCGACGTGGCTCTTGCCCCTCGCGGTGCCGTTCTGCTGGTCGGGGGTGTCGAGCGGGGACTTGTTGGCCCAGTCCCACAGGCCGGAGAGGGACAGCTCGGGCATGCTCAGCGCCGGCAGCGTGGCCCCCGTGGCCGCGGCTGTCTCCGTGGTGAGCATGAAGGAGAAGGAAACAAGGACGGATAGAGCCGTAGCCCTCGCTCTGCGTCTGCCGGTACGACCCGGCGGGAACAAGCGAGGGCTGCGGACCCAGCGAACGCGCATGGGCAAGCCTTTACTTACACGAAGCCTACAAAAGCTTCGTGAGCCTGCCCGATGACCGCACAAGAGTTCCACTCAAGATCGGCCTCTTTAGCGGATCTTTACCTTCCGAATGGAACCCGATGCTTGCTTGTCATGATTCGGATGCTTTGACGGCCTGCCTGATGACGTCCGCCACCGATGACTTGAGCCCGTCCCCCTGCTTCGCCACCGTGAGATTCCCGCTCTTCCCGGCGGCTGCTCCGGAGCCCGCAGCCGCGCCCGACGCTCCGTCGACCACGACGAAGCGCACCTTGGGATGCTGCTTCGCCCCGGCCCTGGTGACCTCCACCTGAGGCGCGCCGACCGCCAGCACGACATCGCACTGACGCTGGACGAGGCTGTTGAAGAACGGACGGGCGTTCTCCGCCGACTGCGGCCCCATGACCGGCACATAGTTGACCCGGGCCCGGGTCTCCAGGGAGGCCTGCTGCATGCCCTCCCACACCGGTGCGGCCGGCGTACCGGCCGCGATGCCCTTCTCCCCCGTCAGCAGACAGGCGTCGAATTCCTTGTACTGGCGGGCCCTGGGGTCGGGCGGCCCGGACTCCTCATCGCCGGCGAACAGCCAGACGCCGACCAGCCCGAGCACGATGACGGCGGAGCTGCCCGCGGCCCAGGCCGCGCGGCCGCGCAGCAGGCCGGGCGCGGCGGCCAGCCACTTGCCGACGCGCGCACCGACGCCGGAACCGGAGGTCTTCGCAGTGGTACGCCAGGTACGCCGGGTCTTCATCGGGTCTCACCCGCCGGCGGTCTGACGAGCAGGCAGTGGAGCGCGGCGCCGACCGTGGCGAGGCCCAGCAGCAGGAAGTCCGCGGCGAACTGCCAGCCGTGGGTCTGAACCGGAGTGAGCACGGCCTGCAGCAGCCAGCCGACGGTGGCGGCGGTGAAGACGACCACGGCGGCCCAGTCGGCGCGGGTGCCCCGGCGGGCGGCGATGACGTACGAAGGAACCGCGCCCAGCATCCCGAGGCTCACCACCGGCACCGCCGCCAGCAGGACCCTGGGAAACAATCCGGGCACGGCTCCGCTCGTCGGTTGAACCGCACTCACGGCGGCGACGTCGGGCTTCACGATCGGCTACCTCTCGGGGAGCGTGCGTACGCGCAGCTCGCACACGTACACGAAGACGGGACGCCGTACGGTACATCCCGTCCCGGACGCCATCGACCCCGGGGCGCCCCGATCCGTCGTACGTCAGAGCCGGTGCCGCACCCACACATTGGGCTCGACGTACACGGCGTATCCGTGCCGGGTGGAGCACTGCACCGGGACCAGCGCTCCGGGCACGGTCACCGGCCCGTCCGTGTCGAACGGCAGCCCGGTCCAGGTGCGCCACTGCTCCAGGGAGCCGGAGACCGTCATGGAGGCCGGGGCGACCGCCTCGATCGTGGCGCCCGCGCGGACGTGGACGCGCAGCCACGGGTCGTGCGGAAGGCCGTCCGCCTCACGGGTACGGAAGGCGTACTCGGCCATCGGCGCCTCCGGCTCGAGGTTCTTGGCGCTCGGCCGGACCGGGGCGACGAGCTCCTTGAAACCGTGCGCGCGGGCGTTGTCCCGCATCGCGGCGACCATCACGGCGGAGATCCCGCGGCCCAGCATGTCCTTCGTCACGGTGATCTCGATCGCGCTCACGGTGTCCGGCGTCCGGCCGTGCCTCAGGTCGTGGAAGGCCCACAGCAGCGCCTGGTCCCAGCCGGTGTCCGGCAGCTCCCGCCGCCCGTCCACGTCCAGCTCGAACGGCACACTGAACCCCCGGGCCACGACGACGCCCTCGGGGTCGGTCGCAACCAGGACGAACTCGGGCAGCTCGGCGACGATACGGCCCATGTTCGCCCAGCCCACGGGGTCCTTCAGGATGAATTCCGGCCAGGTGTCGAGCATCCGCCACATGGGGTCCCGCAGTCCGGGGCGCTCGGCGAGCGTGGTGATCGTCAGTTCCGGGGTGCGGTCCGTGTCCATCGGGGCAGGTTAGCGACGGGCTCCCGGTCCCCCAAACGCTTTTCGGCCCTGGCCATACTGGCTCCGACCTGAGTGATCACCGCCGACACATCGAGGAGCACGCATGGCCGACCAGCCCACCATGGGGAAGAGCAGATTCAGGAGGGTCGCCGAAGTGGAACCGTCCTGCGCGGACCAGTTGCAGGCGATCGAGGACACGTTCCATCGGGCGATCGATCCGGCCGCTGGGGCCTTCGACTTCGGGAACGTACGGAAGGCGGCGGACACCCTCCCCGCCACTTCCCTCGTCAAGATCGTCCCCGCGTTCGGCCTCCAGGAGACGACACCGGTCTCCGTCATCGTCCTGTCGCTCAAGGAGTCCGTACGCCAGGCACTCTCACAACCGTTCACCAGTCCGGCCTTCTGGGAGAAGGCCGAGCACGCGCTCACCCGCGCCTTCACCGGCCTGGACGAACAGGAGGACGCACCGCACTTCGCCTTCCGCCAGGACAGCGGGGACGGCAGCACGAGCTACTTCTACAACCTGCTGTTCGCACTGCAGGGCGAGGAGACCGAGGGTTTCCTCTACGCCATGGCGTTCTGCATCGATGTGACCTTCGCGCTGGAGAAGGGCAAGGTCCGCTCCCTGAGCGTCGAGGACACCGCGCCGTACACGATCCGCCTCAACGCGATGACCGTGCGTCAGGACCTGCGGTCCGCGGCCTGACGCCCGTCCTGCGGGCCCTGGGGTCCCCGCCCTGAGCAGCGGGTCCCGAGTCGCTCCTGGCACTGTTGGCCGGTCCGTCCACCGGCAACAGGTCGAGCGGCGCCCACTCCCGTCTCACGTCCCGTCTCATTCGCGCTGGACGGTCACCGCCAGCCATCTCATTCGCGCTGGACGGTCACCGCCAGCGCCTTGTCCCGTACGTCGGCGGCCGGGTGCCGCCGCAGCGAGCGCAGTGCGGCCCGCCAATGATCGGGCCAGCCGAGCCGGCAGCCGAGCGTCTCCACCAGTCCGGCGGCGAGCAGCCCCGCGGCCGGCTCTCCCGCGGCCGCGAGCTCTTCGGCGGCGGCCAGCAGGGTCTCCGGGTCCCGGAGTGCCCGCCCGCCCGCGTTCCACGGCAACCGGGACGCCGTCGCGGCAGCCAGCACGGGCCGGTCGCGTGAAGCCTCCGCCAGTGCCCGCAACCGCTCGGTGAGGTCGGGCAGTCCGGCATCCAGGTCCACGAGCCGGCGGAGCAGATCGATACGGTCGGCGGCGAGGGAAGGCTCGTCCGCCAGCTGCGCGGCGGCGGCCTCCAGAACCGGCCGCGCCTCGTCCCCGGGCCGTGGGGGCAGCGCCCCCAGCAGAGCCGCCACCCGCTGCCGTGCCGGAAGATCGCGGTCCGCGAGCGCCTCGTACTCCCCCGCTCCGACGGCCGCGAGCAGTCCGGCCAGCGTTTCGTGGAACAGGCTTCCGGGAGCCGCACCGCCGAGGGGGTGCGGCAGCCCCGAGGCGGCCAGTTCGCCGACCGCCTGGGCGGCGCCCCGCCAGCCGGCCCGCCTGTCGAGGTCGGTGACGATACGGGGCAGCGCGCCCGCCGACTCGGGCGCGTACCCCGCCCAGCGGGGCAGTGCCCGCAGCCCGGCCTCGGCCACCTCCGTGCCCGTGGCACGGCACACCTCGCCCACCAGCCGCGCGTACCTGGGCCGGTGTGCTGCCGTGAGGGCCCAGGGTTCGGCCCGTACCAGCGACTGAAGCACCTGCGGGGCCCCGCGCGTGGCCTCGGAGAGCACCGCCCACGTCCCCTCCTCGGAGAGCAGCTCGGTGGAGAAGGCGACGACGGCGGCCTGCACGTCCGGGTGCGCGTCCGGCGCGCGGTACGCAGCGGCCAGCAGCGCGGCGGCCCGTCGCGGTGGCAGATGCCGGGCCGCCAGCCGGACAGCCTCCTTGCGGCTGGTCACCTTCACACCCTGCGTCGCGTTCAGCAACTCGCGCAGCCGCCCGGCCAGTTCGGTCGGCGTGGCGAACCGTGCGGCCCGGGTTGCCGCGTACACCGCGATCCGGGCGCGGTCGCCCCCGGCGTGGGCGAGCAGCGTCGGCAGGGCGTCCTCCGGGCTCTCCGTCCACGCCAGCGCGCCGAGCGCGGCTTCGGCGAGCACCACGTCCGGCGAGCCGGCGTACTGCAGCGCCAGCGCCTGCCCGTGCACCCGCAGCGGAGCGGCCGCCCTGATGGCGGCGGCCCGTTCATAGGCGGGCAGGGACGCGTCGGCGGCCGCGGCGGCGGCGAGGGCGCCCACTGCCGCCTGCTGCCGGGGCAGCCACCGGTCGGCGTACGCGCACACGGGCAGCGGCCTGCGGGTGCCGTGCTTCAGGAAGCGCCCGTACGGCGGGGTCTCGCCGATCAGGATGTCCAGCAGGTCGGTACGGCTCGCCGTCAGGATCTGCTGGACGGGCGGCAGAACGGCCGCCGACGGTTCGAGCGCGAGGATCCGGGCCACCCGCTCACGGCGGGTCGACGGGGCGTCCAGCCACAGCCGGGCCGCTGTCGCGAACGCGGCGTCGTCCCCGGACTTCAGGGCCTGCTCCAGCATCTCCTGGAGTGCGGGCATGCGGTGGGCCCGGGTGCCCAGCGCTGCGGTGAGTGCGAAGAGCAGACGGTGGTCGGCCTTGTGCCCGGCCGTCTCCAGCCAGGGGCGCAGGGCCTCGAAGACCTGGTGCTCCTGGCCGCGCCGCAGGGTGCGGTGGAGCGGCCCGAGATCGGCGACGCCCGTGTGCGCCACGATCCGCTCCAGCGTGCGCAACGCCCACTCCAGGAGCGCGGGTTCGCCGTCCACCGCGTGCTCGCGCAGCATCGCGACAGCCAGGCGGCGCACGGCGTCCCTGGTGCGGTACGAGCTGTCGCGGGCCTCCAGTGCGTCCTGCACGATCCGGTCGAGCTGCTCGGCACTCTCGGCGGTGAAAAGGTCCGGGCGCACGTCGGCGAGGGCTTCGAGGGCCGCGACACGGACCGGGTCCTGCTCGTTGCGCAGCCGCTGCATGAGGACGAGCAGGTCCTGCACCGCGGCCCGGTCGCCGGAGCGTCCCGCATTGGCGACCAGCAGCGGCCAGACCACTGCCCGGTCGCCTGCGTCGGGCCGCCGGAGCGCGGCGAGCAGTTCGGGCCGCGCCTCGGCGACGGGGCCGTACGCGAGCACGTCCAGGACGTCGGCCCAGAACCATTCCACCGCGTGGCCCCGGGACACCCAGCGGCGGACCTCGGCCCACCGGCGTTCGCGCGGCAGCAGACCCACGTCGGGCAGATGGCTCTCGAGCTCGATGCCGGCCGTCGCCGCGTCGTAGAAGTCGCTCCGGCGGCTCGGCGGCATCGCCTTGAGCAAGGCGGCGAAGTGGCCTGTGCGCCGGAACCACTGACGGCCGAGCGCGGGCAGGGACGGCGGGTCGGCCCGGACGAGCCGCCGCAGCACGGACGGTGAAAGCACCGGCTCGTGACGCTGCTCCTCCCGGTCCGGGGAGATCAGCCAGCGGACGGTGCGCTCGGCATCGGCGGTGACGAGTACGCCCAGCCGGTCCCGCAGCGGCCACGGCAGCGTGCCGGGGCCGTGCCGCTCCAGCAGCGCGAGCACGCGTTCCGGACGGACCGGAGCGACGGCAGCGACGGCCTGCGCGTACTGCTGCCACCAGGCCGCGCGCAGATGGCGTGGCGTAGCGGCGAGGTCCTGTTCGGCATGGTCGAGGACCGGGCCGGGGTGCCGGCGGGCGAGCCGCGTCCAGCACTCGACGGCGTGCGCGAGTTCGGGCAGCAGCCTGGCCACGAACTCCGCCGAACACGCCGGCAGCAGCCGGGCCGCCTCCCCGTCCCCCCACTCCTCGCGCAGACGCACCACGAGGCGCTCGGCCAGCGCGGTGCGCCGGCCGGCCGTCACGGCGCGGGTGAGCCTGCGCCGCGTCACCGAGGAGGCGTCGGTGTACGCCGCCTCGATCGCCGCGTCCGGAACCGGCAGAGTGTGGATGGCCCGCAGCGCGTACCCGCTCACCACGAGGTCCCGGTCGCCCAGGCGCGCGGCCAGGAACTCCGTCTGCCGCCCGACCAGTGCGGCCAGGGCCGCCAGCCGGCGCTCGTACGCCCCGAGGCCGTCGAGCTCCACCAGCACGGACGGCAACTCGCCGCTGAGGGCGAGGGCCTGGGCGCTGCGGGCGAGGTGCTCCAGACGGCGGGCGTGCGCAAGCGGCTCGAGGGCGGCGAGCAGACGTTCGACGGTGCGTGACATGACGGCGATTCTGCCGGGGGTCGTCGCCACCGGCACAACGCATTTCCGGGCGACGCCCGGCACAGGGCGGCCTCAGGCGTCGCACCGCCTCAACCGCCGCACTGCCGCAGCATCATTCGCTTGTCCCCCGCGGTCACCGGCATCTCGTACTTCACCGCCACCTGCGCGAAGCGGACCGCGTAGGAGCACCGGATCCCCTTGTCCGGCGGCAGCCAGGACGCGGGACCCGAATCGCTCTTGGCGCTGTTGGCCGGTCCGTCCACCGGCAGCAGGTTGAGCGGATCGTTGGCGATCCGCTCCCTCGTGGCGTCGGCCCAGCGGGCGGCGCCCATCTGCCAGGCGTACGACAGCGGCACCACATGGTCGATCTGTACGGCGGCGGCCTTCTGCTTCCGCCACTCGATGGTCCGGCCCGTGTACGGATCGTCCAGGGTCAGCTCGACGACGACGCAGTCGGATCCGGAGCGGTAGCGCAGGCCGCGGCCGTCGCGGGCGAGCAGGTCGTTCCGGGTGTCGCAGCCGTTACGGGCGAGGGGTACGCCGTCGGCCGTGTCCATCCACGCGTACCCGAACTCCCTTCGCGAGTACCCCGTCTTCGGGCCGCGGCCCTTCGTCGCCACCGCCTCGATCAGCTTCCTGGCCGCTGCCCTGTCCGCCTCGGACGTGAGCGGCGAGAGACCCGGCTTCGTACCCTCCGGGTTGTCGAGCGGGCTGACCGCGCGACCGGCCGACGGCCCACGGGCGTTGCCGTCGCGCGGAGAGTCGCCGCCGCCGTCGTCCGGTGTGCAGCCTGTGAGGAGGGCGGAGACCAGGGCGACGGCGGTCAGGAGGGCGCGCGGCGTACGTATCGAGTCGGGCACGCAAGGATCGTAGGGCCTGGGTGGCGTCACACCTTGCCGATGCCGAGCGTGGTCTCGCGGGGCAGCATTCCTGAGCCGAGGACCTCGAGCCAGAGCGGGCCGAGGAGGTCGGCGAGCCGGGTGGTGTCCTCAGCGCCGAGCGCCTGCCAGGGGGCGGCGGCCAGTTCGTCGGTGCGGCGCTCGACCTCGGCACGCAGGGCGCGGCCCGCGTCGGTCGCCGCGCCGTCGGCGTCCAGCAGCCCCCGTGCGACGAGCCGTTCGCGGGCGGCGGCCCACTCGTGCTCGCTCCAGCCGCGGCTGGTGAAGACCTCGGCCGGCGCCGCGCCGATCGCGGCGAACGACACCAGCGTCTCCACAGGGTCGAGTCCCGCGGTCATGAGGGCGGCGAGATGGCCGTCGCCGCGGTGCTCGCGCAGGATCGTCGCGGCCTGCCACAGCACGAGGTGCGGCTCCTCGGGCCAGGGCAGCGCGGCATTGGCGGCAGCGAGCGGGCGGCCCTCGGTGTGCACGGCCTCGGCCGCCCGGCGGGCGAGCACGGCGGCCTCGGCGAGATCGGGGCCGTCCGTCCGCTCACCGATGAGCGTGCGGTACGCCCGGTCGACGCCGCGCGTCCGGGCCGCCAGCACCCTGTCCGGTGCGGCGACGTCCCAGGCGGCGGGGATGTGCTCGGCGACCATGCGCGGGCTGAAGCTGTAGAACGCGGAAGCCACCTGACGGGCGCCGGGTGTGCCGAGGGGCGCGGCCCGCAGGGCGAAGTAGCCGGGCCAGCGCTCACCGGTGTCGTAGCCGAGCGCCTTTGCCTCCTCGAAGACCTCGGGCGCGTAGTAGACGACGGCGTGCAGGGGCTCCAGGAGGTGCCACATCTGGCGAATGCGTCCGTTGTCGATGCCCATGAGGATTCCCTCTCCGCGACCACCATGAATCTTGACGCTGACTAGATTGAGCTCCGCGACCGAACTTGTCAATGCCTAGATTGCGCGTAACCTGCTGACCATGACCACCGAGCGCACCTACCACCACGGGGACCTGCGACGGGCCGTGCTCACCGCGGCCCTCGACGTCATCGCCGCCGAAGGACCGGCGGCACTGTCCCTGCGCGACCTCGCCCGCCGTGCGGGCGTCTCCCATGCCGCGCCCGCGCACCACTTCAAGGACCGCGCGGGCCTGCTGACCGCCATCGCGGCCGAGGGCTACGGCCTCCTGTCCGCCGCCCTCGGCGAGGCGGAGGATCTGCGCGACCTGGGCGTCCGGTACGTACGCTTCGCCACCGCGCACCCGGCGCACTTCCAGGTCATGTTCCGCCCGGAACTCCTGCGTCCGGACGACCAGGAGCTCCGCGCGGCGCGCGAGCGGACGCGGAACCGGCTCCGTGCCGCGGTGGAGGGCTACGGCGACGACCCAGCCACCGGCTTCATCGCGGCCTGGTCGATGGCGCACGGCTTCGCGACGCTGCTGCTCTCCCACAACCTGGACGGCCCGCTGGACGGGCAGGACGCAGAGGAGACGTTCCGGTCGCTGACCCGGACCATGTTCGGTCCGGAAAAGCGGCGCGCGAGAACATCCGGATGACCGGGAACACCGGATGACGGGGCCCGACGGCCGGTTCTCCGGGGCCGGTCGGTCGATCCCCGGGCCCCGAAGGTCGATCCCCGGGGCCCGACGGCCGGTCTCACGGAGCGGGAGCCCTCATCCGCATTGCCTCAGCGGCGCCGCCACGCACAGTGGTGGGCGCGGGAGCCGACGTCGACCGGCCCGCAGGACGACGTCACCAGCGGCCCTGTTCCGGCCGGGCCTCGTCCGGGCTGTCCGACGGCCATGGCGGGACCGTTGCCGCAACGACTCGCAGTCCGTCCTGCCGGGCCCTGAACTGGAACGACGTGCCCAGCGGAATGGTCAGACAGATGCCGGACCCGAGCGAGGTGATCTCCTCGCGACCGTCCTGGCTCCGCCACATCTCACCGCCTCCGGATATGACGTACCAGACCTCCTGGACGGTGGCGTGGGACACCGCCTTGGACACCTGCCCCGGCGCGAGTTCGAACTGCGCGAAACTCGCGGCCCCCGGCAGAACGCACAGCGGCCGCACCGCCGCACCGTCCGGTGCCGTGACTTCTGCTGCCTCGTCGACCCTCATCGTGCTGAAGCGTGTCGTCATGACCCCAGGATGGTCGTCAGGAACTCACCCGTCCACGCGAGCAGTTCCCGGCCCACCACCGGCTTGCCGCCGATCTTGCCCGTCGTCGGGCGCGGCACCAGCACCTGGTGCACCGCCGGCTTGATCACCGAGCGCGGATGGAGCCGCTTCAGCCGCAGCTCCTGCGACTCCCTCAACTCCACCGGCGCGAAGCGGATGTTCTGACCCTGGAGGACGATCTCGCCGACCCCGCACGCCCGTGCGAGCATCCGCAGACCGGCCACCAGCAGCAGGTTCTCGACCGGCTCCGGCAGCTTGCCGTAGCGGTCGGTGAGCTCCTCCCGTACGGCCCTGATGTCCTCCTCCGAGTTGGCGGACGCGATCGCCCGGTAGGCCTGAAGGCGCAGCCGCTCGCCCGGCGCGTAGTCGTGCGGGACGTGCGCGTCGACGGGAAGCTCGATCTTGACCTCGAGCGGGGGCTCCTCCTCCACGCCGCCCTCGACCGCGGCGCGGTAGTCGGCGACCGCCTCGCCCACCATGCGGATGTACAGGTCGAATCCGACGCCCGCGATATGGCCCGACTGCTCGCCGCCGAGCAGATTGCCCGCGCCGCGGATCTCCAGGTCCTTCATCGCGACATACATGCCCGCGCCCATCTCGGTGTGCTGGGCGATCGTCGCGAGCCGCTCGTGGGCGGTCTCGGTGAGCGGCTTCTCCGGCGGGTAGAGGAAGTAGGCGTAGCCGCGCTCGCGGCCACGGCCCACGCGGCCGCGCAGCTGGTGCAGCTGCGAGAGACCGAAGTTGTCGCCGCGCTCCACGATCAGGGTGTTCGCGTTGGAGATGTCGATGCCGGACTCGACGATCGTGGTCGAGACGAGCACGTCGAACTTCTTCTCCCAGAAGTCGACCACGACCTGCTCGAGTTGCGACTCGGGCATCTGGCCGTGGGCGGTCGCGATGCGGGCCTCGGGCACGATGTCGCGCAGCCGGGCCGCGGCCCGGTCGATCGACTCCACCCGGTTGTGGATGTAGAAGACCTGGCCCTCGCGCAGCAGTTCACGGCGGATGGCCGCACCGAGCTGCTTCTCCTCGTACGGACCGACGAAGGTGAGGACCGGGTGCCGCTCCTCCGGGGGCGTCGTGATCGTGGACATCTCGCGGATGCCGGTGACCGCCATTTCGAGCGTACGCGGGATGGGAGTGGCGGACATGGTGAGGACGTCGACGTTCGCGCGGAGCTTCTTCAGCTGCTCCTTGTGCTCGACACCGAACCGCTGTTCCTCGTCCACGATGACCAGGCCCAGGTCCTTGAACGTGGTCTCGGAGGAGAAGAGGCGGTGCGTGCCGATGACGATGTCGACGGAACCGTCCCGCAGCCCCTCCAGCGTCGCCTTCGCCTCCGCGTCGGACTGGAAACGGGACAACGCCCGGGTCACGACCGGGAATTGGGAGTACCGCTCGGAGAAGGTGCCGTAGTGCTGCTGCACCAGCAGCGTCGTGGGGACGAGGACCGCGACCTGCTTCCCGTCCTGAACGGCCTTGAAGGCCGCCCGCACCGCGATCTCCGTCTTTCCGTAGCCGACGTCGCCGCAGATCAGCCGGTCCATGGGGACCGACTTCTCCATGTCCTCCTTCACCTCGGCGATGGTCGACAGCTGGTCGGGCGTCTCCACGTACGGGAAGGCGTCCTCCAGCTCGCGCTGCCAGGGGGTGTCCGTGCCGAAGGCGTGGCCGGGCGCCGCCATCCGGGCGCTGTACAGCTTGATCAGGTCCGCGGCGATCTCCTTGACCGCCTTCTTCGCGCGTGCCTTCGTCTTCGTCCAGTCCGCGCCGCCGAGCCGGTGTAGCGTCGGCGCCTCACCGCCCACGTACTTGGTGACCTGCTCCAGCTGGTCGGTGGGGATGTACAGGCGGTCGCCGGGCTGGCCGCGCTTGGCCGGGGCGTACTCGACGAGCAGATACTCGCGGGTCGCGCCCTGGACGGTGCGCTGCACCATCTCCAGGTAGCGGCCCACGCCGTGCTGCTCGTGCACGATGTAGTCGCCGACCTCCAGGGTGAGCGGGTCGATCTGCTTGCGGCGCCGGGTCGGCATCCGGGCGCCGTCCTTGCCCGCGGCCTTCTGGCCGGTCAGGTCGGTCTCGGTCAGGACGGCGATCCTGAGGCCGGGGTCGATGAAGCCGTAGTCAATGGAGCCGGTGGCGACATGGACGACGGACGGGGAGACCGCGTCCAGATCGGCATCGAGACGCGCCGCGATGCCCTCGCCGCCGAGGACCTCGACGGTACGGGCCGCGGGGCCGTGTCCCTCGGTCACGAAGACCGTGCGCCAGCCGTCCGCGAGCCAGCCCTTGGTGTCGGCGAGGGCACGGGCGGTGTCGCCGCGGTACATCTCCGGCGCGTGCATGCCCAGCTTCAGCGTGTCGGAGTCGCCCGCCGCGCCGGCGTCGGACGTCAGGGCTTCGTCGGCCGCGAACGGCGACACCGACCACCACATCATCCCGAGCTCGCGCGCCCGGTCCCGGATATCAGCGATGCCCCACAGCGAGGCCGCGCCGACGTCGATCGGGGCCTTGCCCCCGCCCGCGCTCGCCGCCCAGGACGCCTGCAGGAACTCCTGACTCGTCGCGACGAGATCCGCCGCCCGCGTACGCACCCGCTCCGGGTCGCACACCACGGCCATCGAGCCCGCCGGGAGGACGTCGAGCAGCAGCTCCATGTCGTCCACGAGGACCGGGGCGAGGGACTCCATGCCTTCGACCGCGATGCCCTCGGCGATCCTGCCGAGCAGTTCGCCGAGCTCGGGGTGGGCCTCGGCGAGGGCCGCCGCCCGCTCCCGTACTTCGTCCGTGAGCAGCAGCTCACGGCACGGCGGCGCCCACAGACCGTGTTCGGCGACCTCCAGGGAACGCTGGTCGGCGACCTTGAAGTAACGGATCTCCTCGACGTCGTCGCCCCAGAACTCGATCCGGAGCGGATGCTCCTCGGTGGGCGGGAACACGTCGAGGATGCCGCCGCGCACAGCGAACTCACCGCGCTTCTCGACCAGCTCCACCCGTGAGTACGCGGCGGCCGCGAGCCCGTCCACGACCTCTTCCAGATCGGCCGTCTGTCCGGTGCGCAGCGCCACCGGCTCCAGGTCCCCGAGGCCCTTCACCTGCGGCTGCAGCACGGACCGTACGGGCGCGACGACGACGCTGACCGGACCGGCGGTGGGGTCGTCCTGGCTCGGGTGGGCGAGGCGGCGCAGCACGGCGAGCCGCCGGCCCACGGTGTCGGAGCGGGGGGAGAGCCGCTCGTGCGGCAGGGTCTCCCACGACGGGTACTCGACGACCTTGTCCGGGTCGAGCAGCGAGCGCAGCGCCGCCGCGAGGTCCTCGGCCTCGCGTCCGGTCGCGGTCACGGCGAGCACCGGCCGCCCGGCCTCCCGGGCCAGCGCGGCCACCGCGAAGGGCCGTGCGGCCGGCGGGCCGACCAGATCGACATAGGTCCGGTTACCGTCCGTGGCCGCTTGGACCGCTTCGGCGAGGGCGGGGTCCTTGACTACGGCGTCGAGCAGACCGTGCAGGCTCATGAAGGGGGTTCCGTCCGGAGTCCAAGGGGGCGAGCAGGGGGGTGGGCAACGCGAACCGCCCGACACGTCGAACGGGCCGGGGGTCTCCAGGGTAAACCGCCGGGATTTTCGGTGCGCGGGTAAACCGGGGCGCTGTCCCGGGGCGTATACCGCGTGAGATCTCACCGCCGACCAGTACTACGGAGCCGCGAAGTGACCACCGAGGAGTTCGAGGAGTTCTACGCGCTTTCCGTGAAACGGCTGATCGGGCAGGTGTACCTGATGACCGGGGACCTCCATGAGGCGCAGGACGTCGTCCAGGAGGCGTTCGTACGGGCCTGGGGGCGGCGCTCGAAGCTGCGCCGCGACGCCGGGCCCGAGGCCTGGATCAGGACGGTCGCCTGGCGGCTCGCGGTCAGCCGGTGGCGTCGCCGCGGGCGGTCGGCGGAGGCCTGGCGGCGGCATCAAGAGGGCCGGGTTCCGGCCGCGCCGGAGCCGGGTCCCGGCACGGTGGCGCTGGTCGCGGCGCTGCGGCGGCTGTCCGAGCGGCAGCGGCGGGTGGCCGTCCTGCACTACGTCTGTGATCTGCCCGTGGAGCAGGTGGCGGCCGAGACGGGCATAGCCGCCGGAACCGTGAAATCGCATCTGTCCCGCGCGAGAGCCGCACTCGCGCCCCATCTCGACGATTCGATCGACCCGATCGACCCGATCGAGTCGATCATGCCGGAGGAGCACGGTGTCTGACTTCGACGAGCAGGAAGCCCCGCTGTCGGCGGCACTCAAGCGGGCGGCCACGGCGGGCGGGGCCCGGGCCGTGCCCGCCTCGGCCGCCCACGTATCCGCCCTGGGCGCGCGCCGCAGAGCCCGCAGGGCCGCCGTGGCGGCCGCGTCCGCGGTGTGCGTACTGGCGGGCGGTGCCACGGTCGCCGCGGTGCAGCTGACCTCGGACGGCCCCACGGCTCCGGCCGCGCCGCCCGTACCCGTCGACTCGGGCAACGGGAGGTCCCCGGCGCCGTCCCCGGGCAGCCCGAGTGGCTCCCCGACCGCACCCCCCACCCCGACCGTGCCGCCCACGTGGGTGTCCCCGACGACGCCGCCGTCGTTGTCGGTCCCGCCCACGGCGACGGTCCCGCCCACGGGGACGCCGTCCGTGCCTCCCACGACACCACCGTGGAACGGCGGTTGGTCCGTCACTCCCAGCGCCCCGCCGCCGGGTGACGCCACCGGCTCCCCCACCCCCGGCGACCGCTGACCGCGTTCCGCGGGAGCGACCGGGTCGTGGCCGCGGGCCGGTGCGAAACAGCAGCATCCGCGGGCCCGTTGCACCGTCAGGACCGCCGCGGGCGGGCACGTACCTCTGGAGCGCCGCCCGTGAATGACCCGGCCCCGGGGGGGGGGGGGGGGGGGGGGGGGGGGGGGGGGGGGGGGGGGGGGGGGGGGGGGGGGGGGGGGGGGGGGGGGGGGGGTGGGGGGGGGGGTGGGGGGGGAGGGTGAATGCGG
>NZ_JBWKDT010000025.1:0-133219 GCF_056435785.1 Streptomyces sp. NPDC043870 | reverse complement strand
CCCCCCCCCCCCCCCCCCCCCCCCCCCCCCCCCCCCCCCCCCCCCCCCCCCCCCCCCCCCCCCCCCCCCCCCCCCCCCCCCCCCCCCCCCCCCCCGGCTCCGCGGTGGGCATCTGGGGTCGGCGGCCGCGGAGGCAGTCCTTCAGACGGAGTTGGTCAGGCGCAGCAGGTTCCAGACCGCGGCGGGACGCACGCCGCCCTGGAAAGCCACGTACTCGGGCTCCACCACATGGGGCGCCCATTTCCGCTTGAACGCCTCCTGGGAGCGCGCCGGATAGACCGCCTTGCCGTGCTCGGCGACCAGGCGCAGTGCCCGGGTCAGCCACCGGGAGGCCGAAGCCGGCTCGTGACGGTCGCTCAGGCCGGCGAACGGCGTGAGCCCGAGGTGGAGCCAGGCCGCTCCTTCGGAACGGAACAGTTCCGCCGCCGTGAGATTCACCAGCTCGATCGTGCCCACCGGGGCGTGAGGAGTCCGCCTCGTCAGGTCGTAGAGCCATCCGGGGCGGGTGCCCCATGCCGGCGAGTAGGTGACGTAGCCGACGGTGCTCCCGTTCTGACGGGCCACGAAGGTGCGCCGCAGCGGGGCACCGGGGCCGCCCCGCTCGCCGATCAGGAAGGACAGTTCCTTCACGTGCCGCCCCTTGGCGCGCAGCCACGCCGCGTCCACGGCGTCCAGTTCCGACTGGTCCGACGCGCGGGAGTCGGCCTCGACGACGGTGACGCCCTCACGCCGGGCGCGCGAGACGTTCTGCCGCACCTTCGCCAGGTGCTTGCCCCGGACGGTCAGCGCGGCCAGATCGATGCTGTACGACGTGCCGATCTGGTTGACCGTGAACCCGCGGCATTCGTACAGCGGCACGTCCTCGGGCCGGATCTGTGCGGCGGTCAGCCGGGCCGGCCGCGGCCCGCCTGCGACGACGCGTTCGAGGAACTCGTCGAGCAGCGCCCCTTTGTTGCCGTCCGCAGTGAACGGCCCGCCGAACTGGACGACGTGCCGACGACACCGCCGGTAGGCGACGAGCCCGGGCACCCGGGTGCCGGTCCAGCGCGTGGTGGCCTCGTTCAGTGCGAGTGCGCCACTGGGATGGTCGGCGTGGGCGCCGACGAGGGAAGCCTCCTCGGCGGCCCGGATCATCGGGAGTCTCCTGCCGGCACCCGGCGGGAGGAGGCGGTAGCGGCGGCCGGGCCCCTGTCCGGTCGTGCGGCGCCGGGGCCCTCGGGTGCTGCGGCCAGGGCCTGTTCGAACGCGAGGAACGCGGGATGCGCCTTGGGTTCGAAAGCCACGCCAAAGGGCTTGAAGAAGTTGCCCAGCAGTCCTCTGTCACCGCACAGGTGGACCGGCACGGCCAGCAGTGCCCACTCCCAGTCCACCAGCCAACCCCAGAGCGCCACCACGGCGCCGGCAGTCAGCCAGCTGTGCATGGTGTTGTACAGGACGTAGTAGCCGCGGTGTATCGGCCGGCCTTCGGCCCGGCGGTGGGCCCACGCGCCGGGCAGGTAGCCGAGGATGTCGATGTACGCGAACATGCCTACCGCCACCAGCCACCGGACTTCGTCCCAGTGGGCGGCCATCAGGCCGGCGCTGAGAAGCAGTCCGACGGCGTACTCGGCCCGCAGCAGGCGGAAGGTCACCCTTGTCTCGAAGCGGTTCAGCGGGTCCATCAGGCGGCCTCCCTGTCGCTGAGCAGGGCCCCGAGTATGTGCGCGATGGTCTCGCGCAGCACACGCTCCGCCACCGGGTCCACGATGTTGGCGAGCGTGGGGAGGCCGAAGTCGAATCCGGCGGTGAAGGCGACGTGGGCGCCGCCCTGGTGGCTGTCGACAGTCCACTCGCCGTCGAAGGTCTCGAAATCACCGTGGAGCTGACGGAAGGAGATCCGCAGCGCCGCGTCGTCGAAGACGTCCTCCTCGGTCCAGGCCAGTACGCCGTTGCGGAAGTCCACCTCCCAGTCGCTGCGGACCGATCCGTCGCCGAGGGGCGGGTGGACGGTCACCTTCCGCACGGTGTCCACGAGTTCCGGATAGCGGGCGAAGTCACGGATCCGGGCGTATGCCTCGTCAGCGGCGACGCCGGGGGCGTGGAAGTCGAGTCGTACCGAGCGCATCTCAGCACCTTCCTGTCGGCGTGGTGGAGTCGTGGGGCGGGTCGGGAAACCGTTCGCCGAGCGCCCGTGCGGAGTGCCGTACGGCGTCCGTCAGTTCCTGCGCCTCCGTGTCGGTGAGCACGGCGGGCGGGGTCAGCCGTACCACTGCGTGGGCGTTGAGCGAGTGGTTGACGATGACGTCGCGGTGCAGCAGTTCGAGCAGGAACTCGCCCGCCAGGCCCGCGTCGTGGAACTCGATGCCGATGAGCAGACCTCGTCCACGGACCTCCCGGACCAGGTGCGGGCAGTGCTGCGACATCTCCGTGGTGATCTGGGGCAGCAGCAGTTGCCCGAGCTGCCGTGCACGCTCCACCAGGCCCTCGTCCTCGATGACCGCGATGGCGCTCTCCGCGGCGGCCATGGCCACCGGAGCGGCGGCGAAGGTGGAGGTGTGGATGAACGGATCGCGGTCGAAGGGTGCGAAGGCGCGTTCCGTGGCCACCGCCGCCGCGACGGGAATCACCCCGCCGCTGAGAGCCTTGCCCACCAGGAGCACGTCCGGCACGACGCCCTCACGGTCCGCCCCCCACCAGTGTCCGAGCCGGCCGAGGCCGGTCATCACCTCGTCCAGGACGAAGAAGGCCCCCCTCTCGCGGCACACGGCCGCGACCGCGCTCAGGTAGCCCGCCGACGGCACCACCACGCCCGCCTCGCCCTGGACGGGCTCGACGATGACCACAGCGTCCGAGCCGTCCGGACCGAGCGCCCGGGCGAGCGCCTCGGTGTCGCCGAACGGCACGTGTGCGGTGTCCGGCAGCAGCGGCTGGAACGGGGCCCGGTACAGCTCCTTGCCGGTGGCGGACAGGGCACCGAGGGTCTTGCCGTGATAACCGCCTTCGGTGGCGATGATCCGGCGGTGTCCATGGCTGCGGGCCAGTTTCAGGGCAGCCTCCACCGCCTCGGCACCGGAGCCGCAGAAGTGCACCCGGTCCAGACCCTCGGGAGTGACCCGGGTCAGTGCGGCGGCGGCCCTTCCCGCCGCCGGATCCAGCAGGAGCCGGGTGGACAGCGGGTGGGTGCGGATCTGCCGTTCCACGGCGGCCACCACCCGCGGATGGCAGGCTCCGGCGAGAAACACCCCGTAGCCACCGCAGTTGAGGAAGGACCTGCCGTCCTCGGTACGCACGCGGGCCCCGGAGGACGAGGATTCCACATGACCGCCGAACATCTCCCCCAGCCGCCCCCGGCCGCTGCTGAGATGGGTCTTGTACAGGTACGCGGTGGCGTTGCCCCCGCTGGTCACCGGCTGCTGCCGCACAACCCCTCCTCTTCGGTTCACTGCACTCTCAGCGGAGCGCCGGCGTGGTGGTCGACCAGTGCCTGGGCACTGGCGGTCCTGGACGGGGGGTGGAAGGCCAGCGCCCTGCTGACGGCGAGGAGATGGCCGGTGTCGGGGGCGGCGGCGAAGGCCAGGCCGCCCAGCAGTTCGGCCGCCAGGTCGGCGGTGTCGACCAGCAGCTCCTGCACCGCGTAGCGGGCGGTGAGAGCCGCTCCGAGCTCCGGGTTGCCCACCACTCCGTCGTCCACCGTCCGGGCCACGTTCTCCGCGAGACCCGCGGCCGCCTCCACACCCATGACCAGGGACGCCCGGTCGGTCACACTGCCCCGGCCGGACTTGAGCGCGGCCTGTGCCAGACGGCCCACCGCGCCGGTGTACGCGGAGGTCACCAGCAGTTCGAACCACACGAAGCCCACGGTCTGGAGGGTGTCCAGCCCCGTTCCGAGCTCGACCTGGGGGCGCAGCATCAGCTCCGGCGGCACATGCACGTTCTCCAGTACGACCTCGTCGCTCTCGGCACCGGCCAGGAACGGCGAGCTCCAGAACGGCCGACGGCTGATGCCCGGGGATTCGGCGGGCACGAGCGCCACTCCCAGCTCGCTGCCGCCGTCCCCGTCGTCAAGCGCCACACCGGCGGTGAGCAGGTTCATCGAACGGGACAGGCTGCACGGTTTCTTGGAGCCGGTCACCAGGAACCCACCGTCAACGGGAACCGCGGTGACCCCTGACTCCAGGATTCCGGCCCCCGCCCGCCCTTCGGCGAAGCCCGATGCGACCAGCAGCCCGTCCCTGGCGATGCCCTCGATCAGCATCCACTCCAGGCCGCCGGCATCGGCCGAGGCCACCAGGGCCACCAGGGAGGCGACCGAGAAGTTGTGCATCGCGGTGGCCACGGCCAGCGACGGTGACAGCGCGCCCAGCGCCCGGGTCACCCGGACCGCTTCCAGTGCGGTCGCGCCCCCGCCTCCGTAGGCGCCGGGCACCAGCAGACCTGGGCCGCCGGTGGCCCGGAACACCTGCAGGCCGTCGTTGCCGGGTGACTCCAGATCGGCCAGCGACCGGTGCTCCAGCTGCCCGGAAAGGCCCGGCAACGCCTTGTCGCACGCCTCCCGTCCGGTATCCATCGCTCGTATCACAGCGTCTCCCGTGTGCCCGGGCCGGCGAACACGGCGCCGGACGGATCGATGCCTGCGGCCACGCTCACACCCTGAAGGTGGGTGGTGCGCAGCGCCGGATAGTTCGCCTCGCCGCCGGGTCCTCCGGTGAGCCCGGTTCCGCCGTGGGTGGGGAGCACGGGCAGGAATCCGATGTGGGAGTCGTTGACCTTCAGCAGACCCCCGCTCCGCACGCCGTCGACGAATGCCTGAATCACCTCGGGGTCCCTCGCCCACAGTGAGTTCCGCAGGCCGTACCGGTTGCTGTCGGTGAACTCCACGAGCTGTTCGAGCAGCACCGCGTCGGGCGCGCTCTCGGGCACCACCACCGGTAGCAGCGGGAAGAACGTCTCGTCCCGCACGGCACGGAGGGAACGCGACTCCTTCAGCCCGTCGACCCGGACCACCGTGGGCTCCAGGAACAGACCGCTCACCTCGTTGGGCGTACCGTCCGCATCGAGCCGTCGCCCGCCCACGACCAGCCGGGCCCCCAGGTCCACAGCCTCGTCCAGCACCTCCTGAAAGGCATCGGTGCGGCGGACCGGCGACAGCAGGGCGTCGGGCTCCTCGGGCATGCCCGGTCTGATCCTGGCCACCCGTTCGCACAGCTTGTCCAGCAGCTCGTCGGCGATGTCCGGGTGCACCACCGCGCAATTGGGCACCATGCAGATCTGCCCGGATCCGTAGAACGCCTCCGCCAGGGCGGTGGCGGCGAGGTCGAGGTCGGCGTCGCGCCACACCACGCAGATGTCGTTGCCGGCGAGTTCCAGCACGGGCTTCTTGCCGTGTGCCACGCACTCGGCGCCGAACGCCACGCCCTGTTCGCTGCCGCCGAAGTACATGATGTCGTCGACCAGCGGGCTCTCCAGCCACTGCCGAAGCGTCTGTGGTGCGTCCGAGCAGACCACGGACAGCACTTCGGCCGGCGCCCCCGCGTGCTCGAGTGCAGGGACGAACAGTTCGTGCACCGCGTGGAGCACGCCCAGCGGGGCGCTGCGCGGTGCTCGGACGACGAGGGCGTTGCCGGCGGCCAGTGTCCAGGCGCCCAGCATCACATTGGCCAGGGTGGCGTTCTGCGGAGGGTTGAGGCAGACAACCCCGTCGGCCACACGCCGCACCGTCAGCCGCCGCTCCCCCACCGTGACGTGCTGTTCCAACTGGCCCGCCAGGAACTCCCTGGTGATGGGGGCGGTGTTCACGAGAATGCCGGACACCTCCCACCGCGCCAGGGCCCGGGGGTGGCCCTCGGCCACCAGCATGTCGACGATCTCGTCGTGCTTCTCCCAGGTGAGCCGGTGCAGCTCCGCCACGACCCGCATCCGGGCCTCCAGGGGCCTGGAGGCCCAGGAGCGGACCGCTCCAGCGGCCTTGCTCAGCGCGGTTTCGACATCGTGCCGGTCACCCACCGAGCAGCGTCCGACCACCGAGGCCGGGGCCTGCTCGAGGGGCAGCCTTCCCTGTTCCAGATCCCGCTTGACGCGGATGGAGCCGATGACGTCCTCCAGCATCGCGGACGCCCGCACGGTGTACGTCCACTCGTCGGAGAAGGTCTCCCTGCCCCCGATGTAGGAGCCGTAGGTCAGCACGGTCGGATCGCCTCCCGTCCGGCCTGGCCGGCATCGTCGCGGTCGAGGTCCGCCACGGCCTCGTCGAAGGCGGCGGCCAGGGTCCTGAGCGGCTCCCCGTCGGCGAACATGGAGAAGTGGTCGCCCAGCACCTTCATGACGGTCAGCCGTCCCGTCAGATGCGACTCCCACAGGGACTTGTCGACCAGGTTCATGCGCAGGGCGGTGTCCAGCCGTACGGTGCTGTCGGCCTCTTCGGCGCGCAGCAGGACCACGTCTCCCCGGTACCGCTGGTCGGGGTAGTGCCCCTTGAGCAGGTCGTAGTTGTGCTTCCAGATCTGGTAGAAGCCCTTCTCGCGCAGCTCGCCGATGTCCAGGCCGTCCTCTCCGACGGCGTCCAGCAGCAGGGGGAACGCGTCGGCGAATTCCCCGTCGCTCAGGTGGCGGCCGACATAGGTCTCAGGCGGATAGCTGTCGAACATCACCAGGGATTCGACCTGCTCCCCCGCCGCCTGGAGTTGGAGCGCCATTTCGAAGGCCACGTTGCCTCCGAAGGAGTAGCCGCCCAGCCGGTAGGGCCCGTGGGGCTGCCGGCGGCGGATCCGCTCCAGGTAGAGCGCGGCCAGTCCGCGCAGGGAGGTGGGGGCTTCGGTCACATCGCGGGGGAACGACAGTGCTGTCAGGGGCAGCGCCGACCGGGAGTGGCGGACAAGCGCCGTGTAGATGAGGTTGGTGCCCCCGGCGGGATGGACCAGGTGAAGGGGCCGGCCTGTGCCTTCCCGGACGGTGACGAGGCCGTCGGACTCGCCCTGCTCGCCGGCGAGCAGGGCGCACAGCCGATCGGTCATCATCCGCGCCGTGCGCAGTTCGGTGAACTCGTCGTAGCCCAGGTCGGCGTCGAACTCCTCGCGCAGGCAGGTGGCGACCTCGACCGCGAGCATCGAGTCGCCTCCCAGGTCGTAGAAGTCGTCGTCGGGCGCGATGCCGGTCATGTCCAGGTGCCGCTCCAGGACGGACTGGACCCGGCGCAGGGTCCGGTCCGTGTCGACCCGGCCGGCTCCCACGGGTGTGGGAGCCGTGGCCGGGCGACCGTCGGCCGGGATGCTGGGGGAGGAATCCCGGCCGGGCTCGGGCAGCCGGAGGTCCGGCTGGATCCAATGGCTCTCCTCGTTCAGGGGATGGCCTGGGAGAGGCACCTTGCGTCCCGGGGGACCGTCCCACGCGGCGGGCGGACGGCCCTGTACGGCGGTCGTCCCCGAGGCCACCGCCCGCAGCCCGGCCCGGACCTCGTCGAGGGTGACGGCGTGGAGAACATGGGTGACGGCCATCCGGGCGCGGCCCGTGAAGAGGGTGTAGGCGAGGTCCCGGACCGCGGGTGCGGTGGCGTCGTCGGCGAGACGGTCCAGGAGCCGTGCGGCGGTCTCGCGCAGTGCGTCGTCGTCACGGGCACTGAGCACCACGGGATACGACCCGGTCTCCGCCGCGGCGGAAACGGCCGGTGGCGGCGCCGTCTCGAGTACGCAGTGCACATTGGTGCCGCCGAGGCCGAAGGAGCTGACCGCGGCGGCGGCCAGCGGTGCGTCCCGGTAGCGGACGGGCTCGGTGGGCACGGTGAACGGCAGTGATCCGTCGGCGTGGGGGCTCAGCCGGTCGAAGTTGATCTGCGGCGGCACGGTCTGGTGGTGCAGGACGAGTGCCGTTTTGATGAGACCGGTGACTCCGGCTGCGGCGTCCAGGTGACCGAGGTTGGCCTTGACGCTCCCGATGCGGCAGTCGGGCGCGGGGCCGCCGGAGGCGCGGTACGCGGCTGCGAGCGACACCATTTCCAGCGGGTCTCCCACCGCGGTGCCCGTGCCGTGGGCCTCGACGAAGCCGATGCCGGCCGGATCCAGGCCGGAGGAGTCCAGCGCGGCCCGGATGACGGCCTGCTGTCCGGCCGGGCCCGGTGCGGTGAATCCGATCTTCTCGGAACCGTCGTTGTTGACGGCGCTGCCGCGGATGACGGCGTAGATACGGTCGCCTTCCGCGACGGCGTCGGCCAGCCGCTTGAGGACGACGACTCCGCAGCCGTTGCCCTTCACCGTGCCGGCCGCATCGGCGTCGAACGGACGGCAGTGGCCGTCCGGGGACAGGATGCCGCCCAGCTGGTAGCGGTAGCCGCTGGTCTGCGGCACGGTGATGCTCACTCCGCCCGCCAGGGCGGCCTTGATCTCGCCGCGTGCGAGGGCGACGCAGGCCAGGTGGACCGCGGTGAGGGAACTGGAGCACGCGGTCTGGACGCTGAGGCCGGGGCCGCTCAGATTGAGCTTGTACGACACCCGGGTCGCGAGGAAGTCCTTGTCGTTGCCCAGCAGTACCGGATAGGTGAGGGCCGCGTCGGCGAACTCCTCGGATCGCAGCACGTTGGAGAGCAGATACGTGCTCATGCTGGTGCCCGCGAAAACACCCACCGGACCGTATTCGGGGCCCGGTGCGGTCGCCGCGTCCTCCATCGCCTGCCAGGCGCAGGTCAGAAAGATCCGGTGCTGCGGGTCCATCAGTTTGGCGTCCCGCTGAGTGACCCCGAAGAAACGGGCGTCGAACAGGTCGGGGTCCGCCAGATCGGCACCGCGGCGTACGTATCCGTCGGCGTGCGCCCGGTCGGCCGGCACCCCCGCTGCGCTCAGCTCGTGGTCCTCCAGGTCCCGGACCGATTCCTTTCCTTCCAGCAGGCGCTGCCACAGCTCCGTGGTGTCGCGGGCGCCGGGAAAGCGTCCGGCCATGCCCACGATCGCTATGGCACTGCCCGACGTCTGGCTGTCAGTCATGCGCGGTTCCCCCGTATCGACTCGATGTGCGCCGCGAGCCGACGCACGGTGGTGTGCGTGAAGAGCTGGATCATTTCCAGTCCAGGGACGGAAAGTTCCTCCTGGAGCTGTCGGTGGACCTCGACGACGTGCATGGAGGAGCCTCCGATGTCGAAGAAGTTGTCGTCAGGACCGAAGCCGGTGGTACGCAGAACGCGGCTCCACACCGCTTGCACGGCCGTGGCGGTCGCGGTCGCGTCCGCGGCCTCGGACATCGGCGGACCCGTCGGCTCGTCCCGGAGCTCCGGCCAGGGCAGGGCCTTTTCGTCGACCTTGCCGTTGACGGTCAGGGGGAGGGCGGCGGCCGGCACCACGCGGGAGGGCACCATGTACCCGGGCAGCCTGTTGCGGACTTCCTGGCGGATCTTGCCCTCGGCGGGCAGTTCCGGTCCGGCGACGAAGGCCACCAGCGCGGGGTGCTCGGGGTCACGTCCGTCGAGCCTGACCGCGCACTCCCGTACGCCCGTCACCGCGAGGAAGGCGGACTCGACCTCGCCCAGTTCGATCCTGAAGCCCCGCAGCTGCACCTGCTTGTCCATCCGCCCGAGGTGGACGAGGGTGCCGTCGGGGCGCACCAGGCCGAGGTCGCCGCTGCGGTACACACGACGGCCGTCCACGGACGGGAACCGCTGCTCGGTCAGTTCGGGCCGGCCGAGGTAGCCGAGGGTGACACCGGCTCCACTGACCCAGATCTCCCCGGGCACCCCCGGTGGACAGACGTGTCCGTCCTGGTCGACCACCGTCACGCCGAGGTGGGACAGCGGCCGGCCGATCAGGGAGGCTGTCTCCGTGTAGGCCTGCTCGGGAGTGACGGCCTGGTAGGTGACGTGCACGGTGGTCTCGGTGATCCCGTACATGTTGACCAGCTGGGCCCGTTCTCCCATCAGGTCGTACCAGGGGCAGAGCGCCGCGTAGCGCAGGGCTTCGCCGCCGAAGACGACGTGACGTACCGCGAGATCGTCGGCGTCCGTCGGCCGCATCACCTTGAGCAGCTGGTTGAAGGCGGACGGGGTCTGGTTCAGCACGGTGACCTGTTCGCGGATCAGGAACGCGCGGAAGTCCTCGGGCGACTTGGCGGTGACCTCCGGGACAATGGCCAGGCGTCCGCCGTACAGCAGCGCGCCGAAGATCTCCCAGACGGAGAAGTCGAAGGCGTAGGAGTGGAACAGGCTCCAGGTGTCCTTCGCCCCGAAGCCGAAGTCTTTCCGGGTGGCGGTCATCAGCCGCATCACGTTCCGGTGGGTGACGCGCACCCCCTTGGGGCGGCCGGTCGATCCGGAGGTGAAGATGACGTACGCGCAGTCGTCGGGGTGCCTGACGGCCGTGAGGGGCCGTTCGGCCTTCGGCAGGTGCTCCGCGAGCACAGGGGACAGCAGTGGTACGTCCGGCCAGCGATGCTCGTCCTCGAGCACCGTGAGCCCGTCGGGGAAGCTGTCGAGGATCTGGTGGATGCGCGCTGCCGGGGAGTTGGGGTCCAGCGGTACGTATGCCTTGCCCGCCTTCAGTACTCCGAGTATGGCGGCGATGAGTCCGGGGCCGCGGCGCATCGCGATGCCGACGTACTCCCCGGGGACATGCGCCGCGAGGTGTGCCGCGACGCGGTCGGCACGTTCGTTCAGCTCGCCGTAGGTGAGCGCGGCACCGTCGTGGACCACGGCGAGGTGATCGGGACGGTCGAGTGCGACGGTTTCGAACCAGTCGGCGAGGGAGGACGGGTGCGCGGGCACCTGGCCGTCTGCGGAATCGGGGTTGACCAGTTCCTCGAGCCGCTGCCGGGCCGGGCCGTCCAGGGCGGGCATTTCGGTGATGCGGCGGTCGGGGGATTCGACGGCCAGGCGGACGATGTGGTGCATCACGGCCAACGGGTCACTGGCCCACTGCTCGTGCGAGCATTCGGCGTGGATCTCGAAGTCCGTGCCGTGGTCCTCGACGTTCATCGACATCGGGTACTTCACCACGCGACGGGTGAGCGGGAGCTGCTCCACCGTGCAGTCGCCCAGCCGGACCTTCAGCGGCTGCTTGTAGTACGTGAAGGTGTGGTCGGTGCTCAGCGGTCCGCCGACGGCTCCCGGGCAGACCTCGCGTGCCGCGGCGGCCAGATCGAAGTCCTGGTGACGCAGCATCATGGACTTCGTGGTTTCCAGCGACCGGCACAGGTCGGCAAAGGTGTCGTGGGCGGTCAGGTCGCTCACGAGCGGAAGTGTGTTGACGAAGTAGCCGAAGGCGGCACGCTGGCGCACACCACGGCGGTTGGAGAGAGGGATGCCGACGATGGGGGTCCGGCCGCCGGTGCACCTGGCGTAGGTGACCAGATAGGCGGCGAGGAAGAAGGTGAAGGGAGTGCAGTTCAGTTCCTCGGCCCGTTGCCTGACCATCGCGCTGTGCTCGGGGTCCAGCCGCAGGTGGCGCTCTTCGCCGAAGATGGCCCCGTCGGTCCCGCGGTGGCCCTGCAGGCCGTCGTCGCTCAGCGTGGTCAGCCCTGAGAGCTGCTTGCGGAAGAAGGCGATGGCCTGCTCGGACTGCGGGCGCGGCGGTACCAGTAAGGAGGGCGTGTCCTGGGCGGATTCGGGGAGCTCCGCGTCGGGGTCGGCGTACAGCCGGGCGATCTCGCCCACGAGGTTGAAGTGGCTGTAGCCGTCGGCGACGAGATGAGAGAAGAACATCGTCAGGTACGCCGCGTCGTCGGCCTGGTAGAGGTGGAACGCGAACTGCCGCGGCGCGTCCGGCGGGAGGGGCGTGTCGGCCCGCCGGCTGAGCAGGTCGGTCACCGTGCGTCGGCCGTCCCCGGCGAGCACCGTGACGGGCACGAGATCCTCAGGATTCCCCTGGTGGGGACGGTGCACGGCCATGACGCGTCCGTCATGCCGTTCGAACGTGGTGTTGAGGGCGCGGACGCCGGCGCTGAGCCGGGCGAGCACCCGGCGCAGCCGCGGCAGGTCCACGTCACCGGTGATTCTGAACCCCGCTGCGAGGTTGAAGGCAGGGTCCCTCGGATAGAGCTGGGCGTGTGTGTACAGCTTGATCTCTGCGGGCGTTGCTGCCGCAGCGGAAGTCTCTGTTTCCATGGATGTATACCAACTTCACGTCAGTAGGAGTCCGGACGCTGCGTCTATCAGACGTCTCGTGAGCGTGTGGCATTCGATGCGGCAAAGCCCGGAGTCGCGCTTCTTCCGGGGAACTCCCCAAAGACCTTCAGCATGATTTCCCAAGAGGTCAGGATTTCGTGACCTGGACTCATGCGAGGAATGTCGGTGGAATCACCGTCTTGGGTGTTCGTGTGACCGCCGTGCGGAGTGGTCACGGAGCGCAGGAAACCCGGGTCACGCGGAGCACCGCCGACGTGACCACGGTGCGAGTGGGTGGCGCGCAGGATGCCAGCTTCATATGTCCCCCGTAGGCATGAGATGACGAACGATGCCGAGTGCGGCCTGGGGCCGCATCTTCGGACTCGCCCATGAACTTGAGAACTACCTGGTCAAGGTGGGTTCATGGGAGCCGGACGGCCAATCCCGAGTGCGCCGCGCCCGAGCCCCGCGAGGCGCCGGGCGTCGCACTCAGAACGATCCGACTCGTTCCAATCTAGGTCTCCATGTACCGGCCGTCAAGCGTCGATCAAGCGAACTGCACGGGCACGCACCCCTGTTGACCCTCCCTTCCCCTCGCGGTTTGCGCCACCTGTTACTGATGGGTACTATCCCGGCGGAATTCCTCGGCCGGTAATTTTGCGACCTCGCCCGACTGATCCACGCCATCGTTCGGCGAACTCTCCGCACGGCCACGCGCATCGCGCCTGGAACGCGGCCACACATACAGCAGGACCAAGCGATCGCCGCCCGACAGAAATCCGCCAGAATGAACGTGGCGGTATCCACTGCAGCACGCTCAGGGGGAAGTGCATGCTCCGTAATACCCGTGGACGAACCCACCCATCGGCCGTGCCGCGTCTGCGTCCGGCCGGCCCACTCGGTCTCTACACAGCGGGCCCGCGGAGCGGCACGCCCCTGGTACTCGTCCACGGCATCCGGCTGTCGGCCTGGATGTGGGCCCCGCACGCCACCCGGCTCGCGCCCGGCTTCAGGATCACCGCCTGCGACCTGCCCGGCCACGGGGCACTGCGCGAGGAACCCTTCAGCCTGGAAAGGGCCATCGAGCAGATCGACGCAGCGGTGACCGAGGCTCAGGACGCGACCTGCCGCCAGCCGTGGGTCGCCGGGTCCTCTCTCGGCGGCTACGCGGCCCTTGCACACGGCGCGATGCGTCCGGGCCGGGCGGCCGGTTTGCTGGTCAACGGAGCCACCGCACGGACGACCGGACATGTCGCCCGCGTCTACCGCGCGGCGGACCAGGTCCTGAACGCTCTCGGCGAGAGCGGCGCGGACCGTCTCAACCGGGGGCTGTTCCGGCTGCTCCTGCCGCGGGAAATGCACACCGCGGTGCTGCGCGGCGGACTTGCCATGCGCGGCTTCGGCGAGGCAGTCGCCGACCTGACCAGCAGGGACTTCCTGGCCATGGCAGGAATGCTCACCACTCCGGTCGTCTTCGTCAACGGCCGCAAGGACTGGCTCTTCCGCAGCGGCGAAGGGGAGTTCGTGGCCGCCGCGCGCCGCGCCGGTGCCCCGGTCCGGCTGGCTCACATCCCCGGCCACCACGTGCTGTGCCTCACGGATCCCGATGCCTTCAGCCGGGTGCTCGTCCGGGGCCTCCGCGAGCTGAGTCTGCTCAGGGCCTCGCTCGCGGCCCCGGACGCCTCATCCTCGTGACCGTCCTCCGCCCGGCCCACCCCTACCTTCTTTGCCTCGTGGAGGACATGTGACCCCCTGGTTGCGCACCCTGACCACCCCCACCCGTCTCCGAGCCCGGATCGTGTGCCTCCCCTATGCCGGAGGCACGGCCTCCGACTACCGCCCCTGGGCAACGGCCCTGCCACCGGGGGTGCAACTGGCCGGCGTCGAACTCCCCGGCCACGGCACCAATGCGGCGGCCCAGCCCGAGGAGCATCCGGAGGCCATCGTCCGCAGGATCAGCCGTGAGCTGGCTCCCCTCGCCACCGCGTCGCCCGTGGTGCTGTTCGGACACGGTACGGGCGCCCTCCTCGCCTACGAGGTGGCCCGCCGGCTCTGCGCGGCGGGTGCACCTCCCTCCGCCCTGGTGGTCTCCGCCCTGTGCCCCGCCAACCGGCTGGACCGCAAGGCCAACGGCGTCCTCGCCGAGCGCAGGGATCTACTGCTGGCCCACCTGAGAAACGTCGGCCATCCGCGGCCGGAAGCACTCGCCTCGCCCGACATGCGCGCCGCCGTGCTGCGCACGGCCCGCGCCGATCTGAGAATCCTGGCCCATGCACCTGCCCCGGGCGCCCCGCTCGGCGTGCCGCTGCTCGCACTGGCGGGAAGCTACGACCCCCTCTACCCACCGCACCTGGTGGCCCATTGGCAGCGGCACACCCGGCACTGGCTCGGCCTGCGGATCCTGCCGGGCGACCATTTCTTCCCGTGGCAGAGCGATGAGGTACCCCGACTGCTGGGCGACGCCGCGACAACCACGCCCGGCAGGAGCGCTGCCGCCACCGGCACCCTCCTCGCCACCGCCACCGCCACCGGCTGACACGGACCGAGTTCCTCGCGCGACAGGGCAGCCGGGCACTCCGTCCCGCCACGGAGCACAGAAAGCCCGCCCGGACCATGCGCCCTCCGGCCGCCTGCACCGACACGCCGCCGGCCGGGCGGCGGGACCGCTGCCTCTTCGCCGTCTTCTGCGCCGTCGAGACTCTTCCGGCGGCGGAACCGACATCATCGATCACCCTGTGAAAGGACATCCTGGATGGGCACGATCCTCACCGTCTGTGCGAGCCCGGCCGCTCGCTCCACCACCCGGGCAGCCCTGGACGAGTTCATCGCACCGCGGCTGAGCCTGCGGGGGCACCGCGTGACCAGATTGTCGGTCCGCGACCTGCCGGCAGAACCTCTCATGGCTGCTGATGCCGACGAGCCGGCCATCCGACGGGCCGTGGACGAGTGGGCCGCCGCCGACGGCATTGTCATCAGCACCCCCGTTTACAAGGCGTCCTTCGCCGGGCTCCTGAAGGTCTTCCTCGACCTCCTCCCCAGAGAAGCACTGAGCGGCAAGCCGGTTCTCCCGCTGGCGGTCGGCAGCTCCCGTCTGCACGGTCTGGCGCTGGACTACGCGCTGCAGCCGGTTCTGAACTCCATGGGCGCCCGTCACGTGGTCCCCGGTTGCTATGTCACCACCCGGGACCTCAAGGAGTCCGCGTCAGCCGCGACCGCCCTGGAGAGGGCGGCGGACCGTCTGCTCAGGGCCCTTGACACCGTGCCCGTCCACGAGACGACCTTCTGAACCGCCGGGCGGCGTGAAGGTGCCGCCGCGTCCCGCGTCGCCCGCCCCCTCCGGTCCCCCGAGGCGACTACGTGATCGCCGGGGGTTCCACCGGCTGCCCCCGGCCGACGTCCGGACCGCCACACTATGCTTGTGCCGACCAACAGTACTGACGCTCCATCAACGGGTTCGGGCATGCACACATCCACAGGCGAAAGGTCCGCCGACGAAGGGGAGTCAGCGAACACGACGCCGGCTCGGGTGGGAACTCCGACAGCCCATCTGGCCGAGGTCCTCGGGGACCGTTTCGACCAACTGGCCGACGCCGCCACAGCGGCCATCCTGGAGCAGATGCCCAGCTTCCACGACTGCGGCCCGGAGGACGCCGACCTGACCGCCACGGTGCGGGAGTTCCTGTACGCCGGGATCAACGCCCTCGCGGAGTCCCGTACGGAAACCACGGCGTTGGAGGCGGATTCGGCGCGGGCGTACGGTGCCCGCAGCGCAGGGCAGGGCATACCGCCCGACGAACTGACCCTCAGTTTCTACGTCGCGCTGCGCGCGGTGTGGGTCGAGTTCCCCTGGAGCAACGCTCAGGGCGATGTCCTCACCACACTGATCGGCGCCGTGGAACGGTCCATGCTCTGGCTGCAGAACATCACCACAGCCGTGAGCGCCGGCCATCACGACGCCCTCGTCGGCACATGGCTCGACGTGGGTGTGGTGGGCCAGCAACTGCTCAACGCACTGGACGACACGACCACGTCCGATCCCAACGTGCGGCTCGTGCTGGAGCGCCTTGGCATGGACCCCGCCGGAAACTTCCAGGTGTGGGTCGCTCCGCAACCCGGCGACAGCTCCGCCGGGCAGATGCTGTACGCGCGGCTGAGCCAAGAGCCCGGCCGTTGCGCCGTCGTCGCCACCGACGGGCAGTTGGTGGTGGTCAGCCAGCGGATCGACGCGTCGGTGATCGAGGCGGCCCTGTCCGAGGCGGGCGCCTCCGTGATCGGCGCGGGGCTGCAGAGGGAAGGGGTGGCGGGGGCTCGCCGCAGCCTGAGCGACGCCCGCAGCGCCCTGCGTTCCGCCCGGCACCGGCCCGGCGTTCACCGTTATGCCGACCTGTGGCTGTTCGCCCTGGCCGCGGACTCCGCAGGCACCACACAGCCTCTGCTCAGGGACGCCCTCACCGCAGCACGCGAGCATCCCCACCTGGCCGATGCCGTACGTGCCTTCGCCGACCACGGCTTCTCGGTCGCCGCGGCTGCCCGGGCACTGCACCTGCACGCCAATACGCTCTCCTACCGGCTGGACCGCTGGCACGAGCTGACCGGCCTGGACTGCCGCAACTACATGGGGCTGGTCACCTCGCGCACGGCGATCGGACTCGCCTGAGCCGCGTCGACGCAGCCGGACGGAACCACCGGCCACCGCCAGGACCACGGTCCGTCGCGCGTGTGTTTCCGTCCGCTCACCGGGAGTACAGCCAGGTGATGAGGCGCTCAAGCCGGGCCATGTCATGCTCGCCGCGCGCGTAGGTGGAGACGGCCAGCGGTACATCGAACAGCTTGCGCGTACGGGCCGTGGGCACCGTGAACTCCCTCAGCCCATCGGCACCATGGATGCGTCCGAAGCCGGACCTGCCACGTCCGCCGAACGGCAGGGCGGGTACGGCCGGGAACGACAGCACATCGTTGATGCTGGTCATTCCGGCGCGCATCCGGTCCGCCAGAGCGGCGGCGCCCCGGCGCGCGAACACCGCGCCACCGAGCCCGTAGTCGGAGTCATTGGCCAGCTCGACGCCCTCCGCCGCGTCCGCCACCCGGTTGACCACGAGAACCGGGCCGAAGGTCTCCTCCCGCATCGCGGCGGAATCCTCCGGGACATCGGCCAGGATCACCGGGCCGGTCACATAGGGCGGCTGAACGGATTCCGGGCCCCCCACCACGGCACGTCCGCCACGGGCCAGTGCGTCCTCGATGTGCCGGCGGATGACATCCAGCTGACCCGGCATGGTGATGCGTCCGAAGTCCGTGCGTGCCCGCACCTCACGGCCCCGCTTCGCCAGCAGAGCGAGGAACCGGTCGTACACGGCGTCTGCCACATAGACCCGTTCGATGCCGGCGCAGGACTGCCCGGCGTTGCTGCACCCACCCCAGAGGGCTGCCTCCACAGCAGACGGAACATCCGCGTCCGCAGCCACCACCATGGCGTCCTTGCCGCCGAGTTCCAGAAGGACCGGCGTCAACGACGCAGCGCAGGTCGCCAGGACCCGGGCCCCGGTGGCCGGGGAACCGGTGAACGCGATCTTGTCCACACCCGCGGTGCACAGAGCGGCGCCGGTGGCGCCGTCCCCCGGGGTGAGCTGGAGCACGAACCTCCCCGGCGCTGCCTCCTCGAACGTGTCCACCAGCCACTGTCCGACGGCCGGGGTGTACTCGCTGGGCTTGAACACCACCGTGTTGCCCGCCGCCAGGGCGTAGGCGATGGATCCGACCGGTGTGTGCACCGGATAGTTCCACGGGCCGATCACACCGATCACGCCGTAGGGCCGGTACTCCACAGTGGCGAGTTGATTCAGCATCAGCAGCCCCGACGGGACGCGGCGCCGCGACAGCACCCTGCGCGCGTTGCGGGCGGACCAGTCCACATGAGCCAGGGCGGCCATCATCTCGACGACGGCGTCGGCCCGTACCTTGCCGTTCTCGCGTTGGAGCAGATCGAGGATCTCCGGCAGCCGACGGGCCATCACCCGACGCCATTTCACAAGACGGGCACGCCGACCGTCGTGCCCGATCCCCCGCCACCAAGCCCCCGCTTCTTTGGCCCGGGCGACCTTTTCCCCGACCTTGGCCTCGTCGTCCGCCGGGAAGGCGGCCATGGGCCGGGAGCCGGCCGGGGAGTGCGAGGCCGTCTCCGTCGCGCCGGATTCTACGGTGGAGGCCATGTGGAAGTGCCCTTTCGTGGAGGTGTGACCGAGCGGACCGGCCGCGGCGACGGATGCGCATCCGTGGTGCATGGCGGTCGACGGCCTTCAGCACCATGCGGTTGGACCAAGCGCCGGCCGACGGCTCACGCCCGAGGGTCCTGCGGTTCTCCCCGCACATGCACAACATTCCGCTACGGCAGCCTTGACAGTGCCGTGGCGCCGTTTCTACTGTAAAACGAAACGAGCCGTTCTGACCAGGGGGCCGGGAACCCTCTCCCCCACATGACACGGGCCCCCGGCGGGACGCGCTCGCTCAACTCCACCCCCCGGGTCGACTCCCCGCCGTGGAACTGACGCGCAATCACACGAGTGAGGACCTGCGACTTGCCAGCCCGCACATGCCGGCGCGCCCGGACGTGCACGGCTGACTACCGGCCACAGCCACCGGTTGCGCTGGGCACCCGGTGGGCCACAGCTGCACTCTTGCGGCCCATAATGAATACGAACCGACTCGTTCTGGCATGAAGCAGTCGGTCATCCAACCCACCCCTGAACACGTGTTGGAGGAGAGGCGAATGGGGACCAAGCGGACCTTGCAGAGCGTCGTGGACATAAGCGGCCCGCATCGCCGGGACCTCGAGGCGAGGAGGCGCATCCTCACTTCCACCCTCGATCTGCTGGAGGAGCGCGGGTACGCCCGCATGACCATCGAGCAGGTGGCTGTCAGCGCCAAGGTCGGCAAGGCCACCCTTTACCGGTCATGGCCCAACAAGGCTGCGCTGGTTCTCGACGCTGTCCGCAGCCAGCTCAAAGAAGTGCCCACCGCGGAGACCGGGAACACACGCGAGGAACTGCTCAGTGTGGCAAAGGAAGCTCTCGCCAGCTTCTTCGGCTCACCACAGGTACAGGCCATCCTTCCCGCGCTCGTCGCCGACACCGCGCAGAACCCCGAACTGCGCCGGCAGCTCCGCGAAGAGGTGATCGAGCCACGCCGAGCCCGGTCACGCACCGTACTGGAACGGGCGATCAGCCGAGGCGACCTCCCCGAGGACACAGACATCTCCCTGGCCCTGGAAATGTGGGCGGGTGCGATGATGTTCCGCAGTGTCTTCTACGACAGCGGGTACGACGACGACATCCTCGCCCGACTGGTGGACGCCACGCTGGCCTCCCCGCCACGCTTCCACGCCGACATCGCAAACGGACCCATTGACGACGCTCGCCAAGGCTCCTGACCCCTCGCCACCAACGCGTTCACCTTTACGGTGCGACGCCCACCCGGCTCGCCAGCCCCTTTATCCTCACCGAGCACACATCCCGCGTCCACTGGGGAATCCCCAAAATGCCGTCGCCCGATCCCGTGGATTCCACAGGTACCGGCGGGACGGTCCGGCGCCCCGGGGCTGTGCCGCGCGACGCCTGCCCGTGCCGGACGGAGGGTTCGGACGTGGGGAGGAGCCGTGGAGCCTCGCCCGCCGTGGCCCCGCCCCCCCGAGGTCTTGCGGCTGCCCGCACCGCCGAGGACCGTTCCGCGAACATGTGGCTCCTCGCCCCCAGCTGTGGAAGGACCACCTGGCCAAGTAGGCCTCACCGTGGAGACGATCACTGCGATCGGGGACCGTCAGTGCCGGGGATGCCCTGCGTGCTGTACGAGGCGGCGGCGTTCGAGGGCCGCGGCGAGGGCGTAGGCGCCGCCGACTGCGATGGCGAGGACCCAGTAGAGGCCGGGGGTGCCGAGGAAGAGCGCCGCGGTGGAGGTCAGGGCCAGCCGGACGCCGAGGCTGTAGTGCACCAGGTTGCGGCGTGCGGCGCCTTCGGCGAGGTAGAGCAGGCCGACGATGAGGCCGGAGCCGGCGAGCCAGAGGGCCAGGCGGGACTTTCGCAGCACGCCCTACGGCTCCGGATCAGACCTCGTGCGCCTGTGGTTCCCGTCGGGGCTCGCCGTGCAGTTCCCACTGCCACAGGGCCTCGCAGAGCAGGTCCAGGCCCTGCCGGAGGTGGCGGCGGTAGGTGCCGTAGGGCAGGCCGAGGCGGCGGGCGGCTGCTTCCTGGGTGGGTGCACCGGAGAAGTACCCCGCGGTCAGGGCTTCGCGGGCGCGCACTCCACGCGGGTCGCTGGCGAGTTCGTCGACGGCTTGACGCAGCAGGGCGCGCAACTCTTTGACGGGGTCGGCGAAGTCGGCCGCGAGGCGGGCGCGCATCAAGGCACAGGCGGGGAAGGCGCCCGCATCGCGCCAGTGCGCCAGGGCTTCGCGTACGGCCTGGTCGAACGTGGTGCGTGAGATACCCGGGGGTCCCGACTGGGCGGGTACGTCGGTGGCTGATATGAAGCGGCGGAGCCAGGTTTCGACGGGCACCTGGCGCCAGTCGACGCTGAACAGTCCGTAGGTGTGCTCGCCGATTCGCGGTCGCGCACCGGTGTCCGCGAGGGTGCCCTTGACGCGCACGGCCCAGGCGTCGGCGTCCTGGTAGACGGCGAAGCCGTACGCGCGTCCGCGGGCACGGGCGGCTTCCGCCTGGGCCCGGGAACTGCTCAGGTCGATGACGCGTGAGGGGACCTGGTACCGCTCGGGGTAAATCGAGAAGCGGCTTATGCCGATGTGCTCGCCTGGGCTGACGGGCACGGTGGCGTCGGTGTGCTCCCAGGCTGCCGCGACGACGGGATCGGTGGCCAGGTCCTGGGGGTCGGGTGGGGCCGGCAGGACGAGTCGGGCCGTGAACGCCACGATCCGGCCGGTGCTCACGAGACGGTAGACGCTGAATGCCTGCGGTTGGCGCTGCGCCCAGTAGCGGACGAGATCCGCGGAGGCGGGCCCTTCGGTCTGCTCGGCCATGCGGAGCACGACATCGAGGTCACCCGGCTGCAGCGGACGGTCGTGCACCTCGTCCTCGCGGGACCATGTGCGCAGGCGCGCCAGGGTTTCCACCTCCTTGAAGAGGTAGAAGAGTTCGTCGGTGACGGTCCACACACGCTCTTCGGATGCCTCGCGCAGGATGCGCAGGTACTCCTCCGCCAATCGCTCGCGGATCGTCACGAAGGCATGGGGTGCTCGCCAGCGCAGGTCGGCGGCCAGCGTCTCGCGTGCGGCGTCGTGCGGGTGGAGCCCTCGATGCGTGGACTCCATGAAAGGCAGGTCCCTCAGCCACGAGAAGAGCAGGTGGGCGTCTTCCTCGGGCAGTACCGAGGAAAGCAGTTCCTCGGACGTGGAGTGTGCCTGTGCCGCCACCTCCAGGGCTCGGCGGTGGGCTGCCGTGGGCACCTCGCCGATCAGCCCTGCCAACAGGGTTCGCAAAACGTCGGCCGAGGGAGCCCAGATCTCCTCGTTGCTCCAGCCTGCCGGTCCTGCTCCTGCGGCGGCTGCAAGGGACAGGGCCAGCGGATTGCCTCCGGCGAAGCGGAGCACCCGGTCACGCAACTCGGGCCGGAGCCGCGCCGAGGCCAGCAGACTGCGGGCTTGTTCTTCGGCGAACGGCTTCAGTTCGGTGACGTGCAGGACCCCGGCCCATGCGGGGTCGGCGCTCCACTGCGCCTGCGGGGCGAGGCGGCCGGCCAGAACAGCCAGGGCGCCGTCCGCGGCGCGAGGAAGGAAGTGCTGCCACAGCCAGCTCTCCAGCCACTGGCAGTGCTCGAAGGAGTCGACGAACAGGACCGTGCCGGGAACGTCCAGGAAAGGGGCGGCCGCGCGCTCGAAGTCGGCGGGGTCGCGGCTGACGAAACGGCCGTCGAGTTCGACAGCCGACCGACCTGCCGAACGGGCCTGGTCCGCCAGACGCCGCACCAGAGTCGACTTGCCGATGCCACCCGGCCCGAACGCGTAGAACACGAGGGGCGCCTGTGGATCGCCGGTCAATGCCTCCGCGAAGCGCCCGAGTTCGTCTTCCCGGCCGATGAAAGCCCGCACTCGCGCGCTGCTCAGTCTTTCCCCCACGGACCCCATGACGGCTCCTTTCCCCGAACCGGCGCCGGACGGTCATGCCCGGACGTACCCATCGAGCCTCGCGACGGGCGGCACCGGGACGAGGCACGGATGGCGGCGGTCCGGTCCCCCGTTCTTCGGCGCCGCGCTCCCCATGGACGACGGCCGTTCCTCGCCCGTCATCGAAGTGGTGTCGTGTCCGGCACGTCTGAGGGTCGCCATCGATGAGCCGCTAATCCTTTCGGGATCGTAACAACAGCGTCCACGTGTCCATGGCCGGTCCTTGACGCCGGGAAGGCCGTTGCGGAAAGTGCCGGCTTCGGACGGCTCTGGGGCAGGTCCGCAAGTACAGAACTCTTTCTGCGCGCTCCGTGGCGTCAGGTGATGAGTCCCAGGTTTCGGTCGTCGGGGTGCCCGGTGAGCAGGAGGGTGGTTTCTTCGACGCGCTGGAAGCGCCCGTCTGGGGCGTACTGGCCGAAGAGGTACACCTCGGTGCGGGAGGTGCGACCGTTGTGCTGGGCGAGGGTGACGGTGTGGCGGTCGGCGTAACGCAGACCGTCGCGGAATTCGTCGTGGACCTCGATGTGGCCGCTGCGGACCAGGGAACGGAGGCGTGTCATGTGCTGGGCGAAGGCGGCACGGTCGCTCCACACGCCGTCGGTGCGCTGACGGTAGTCGGGGGTGAAATGCCGGTCGAGGGCTTCGGCGAGGTCGAGACCCGGGGTGAACAGCAGGTCGTTGATGGCTCGGGTGATGTCGGTCGGTGTCACTGAGGTCTCTTCCTGGAGGGGTGGCGGGTCTGGGCGGTCCCGGCTCCGGGAGCCGCGGAAGGTTGATCGTCGGCCGGCCTGCTCGAGGCCGGGACGGGGGGCCGGTGTCAGTCGTGGCTCGGGACGCCTTCGCGGACGGGGACGCCTCCGTGGCCCGTGACGCCTTCGTGGCCCGGGACGCCTTCGTGGACGGGGGTGAAGTCCAGGGACAGGGAGGCGGGGCCGCGGGTGTACAGGCCGGTCTCCCGGTAGCGGAAGTCGGGGCTGTAGCGGACCTGGTCGAGCAGGGGGAGGAGCATCGCGGCGACGGTCTCGATCTCGGCGCGGGCGAACGCCGCGCCGACGCACTGGTGGAGTCCGGTGCCGAAGGCCAGGTGCTGGGCGGCGGCGGTGAAGGAGCGGGCGGTGCCCAGGTCCGGGCGGTGGATGTCGAAGGTGTCCGGGGCGGCGAAGGCCTCGGGGTCGCGGTTGGCCGCACCGATCATGCAGAAGACGGTGGCACCTGCCGGGACGGTGGTACCGGCGAACACGGCGTCCTTCTCCGACTGGCGGGGAATGAGCTGGACCGGCGGGGTGTAGCGCAGGGTCTCGGCGATCGCGGCGGACAGCAGGGTCGGGTCCTGGCGGACCTGGGCCATCTGCTCGGGGTGGTCGATCAGGTGCTTGATGAGCAGGGCGAGGGTCTTGTCGGCGGGCTCGGTGGCGGCGGCCAGGACATTGATGATCAGCGCGGTGACTTCGCGATTGCTCATGGCTATGCCGTCGAACTCGGCGGTGCACAGCTTCGATATCAGGTCTTCGCCGGGGTGGCGGCGCCGCTGCTCGATGAGGGGAACGAGGTAGGCCTCCAGCTGCTCGGCGCAGTCCAGGCAGTGCCGGCGGCGTTCAGGGGTGAGGACGATGCTGGTGATGAACTCGGCGACCCCGCTGTGCCAGGCGGCGACCTGCTGCCAGTCCTTCTTGTCCAGGCCGAGGACGTCGAGCGTCACGTAGACGGCGAGGGGCTTGCCGAAGTCGTTGACGAGGTCCACCCGGCCCCGGGGCAGGAACGGTGCGATGAGCTCGGCGGCGTTGGTGTGGATGGCGCGTATCTGCTCTTGCAGGGCCTGCCCGGTGAAGCCCCGGACGACGATCTTTCGTTTGGCCGTGTGCTCGGCCCCGGTCATCTGGGCGAGGACCGGTCCGCGCATCACCGGCTCGGCACGTACCTGCAGCGTCTCGGTACTGAACGCCAGATGGTCGGTCAGCACCCGCTTCACGTCCTGGTAGCGGGAGAGGAAGTAGCTGTCGATCGCCGGCTCGTAGTGCACCGGTGCACGTTCCCTCAGCCCGGCGAAGTACCGGTACGGGGATGCGGCGAACTCGTCGGACAGGACACTGATGCCGGACTCGGCTCTGAGCATGGCAGGAGATCTCTCGAGGGAAGAGGCAAGGAGGGCACGGTATCCGCTCGCCGAGTTCTCAGGCTGGCGGGGCGTCGGCGTCCTGGACCGCGAGGGTCTGGCAGGCAACGGTCGGTTTGGCTGGACTGAGGCCTGTGTCGGGAGCCGTGTCGGCCCCTGCGTGCGCTCCGGTCGACAGGTCTCCCCGTCAGGGGTGGCCGCCAGGGTGGCCGTCAGGGTGGCCGTCAGGGGTGGCCGTCGACACCTACCCTATGGAGCCGGTAGTGCGGCTATCGCTGGGGTGAGCTGTCGCGTTGCTTGCGCACCAGGGAGACGGCGAGGAGCGCCAGGTCCACGGCGAGTGCGCCGGCGGCGAGTGCGGTCAGCCAGACCGGGCCGCCGGAGGCGAGATTGCCCACCAGATATCCGGTGAGGATCACGGCAAGTATCGCGTTCTGGATGTCGCTGCGCAGCCACCACCGTGCGCGGGGAGACTCCTCCTCGGACAGTCGCAGCGCGTACAGCTCTACGGGCCCGAACTCCTCTTCGGGCGCGCGTTCGGTGGCGGCGAGGTGGTCGGCGGCTTCCCCGGTGAGCTCTGCGGCGCGTGCCCGGGGCACAGCGTGGCGCTCTTCGAGCAGCTGGGTCAGTCGGCGGAGCCAGTGCTCACTCCCGATCGTGTTCTGAGCGTCCGTCCGAGGTTGCATGGTGACTCCTTCAGGGTCTGCGGTTGGTTTGTCCCGTGTGGCCCACCCGAGCAGCGCGAGGCCCAGTAGGCACAGGACTGGGGCGGGTAGGTGGCCGAAGGCCTCTCTGGAGAGGACGGTGAAGGCCGTCGCGCCCAGCACCGTTGCGGCGGGCCACGAGCACCCACCCCGCGGCACGCTGTCGCGATCGCGAGGCGGTGGCCGCGAGGTGGCCGCCCGTCAGGGCTATGGCGATGGACGATGAGCCGACCAGCCCGCCAGGGGTCAGAGCCAGCGTGTATCCGTTTGCGACCCACAGGCAGGCGCCGGCCACCAGAGCGGCCGTACCGATCGGGGCGAGTGCGGCGTGGAATGTCCCCGCAAGTGTCTGGCCGCCCCGGTGCCGAAGACGCTCCTCGGGCGGGACGCGCTCGCTGACCACAGTGGCGGCGTACGCCTCCGGCATGCCGAAGGCGTCCTCAGGGCTCTCACCGCTGTCCGCGCAGTGCTGTGCGACCTCGTCCAGCACCGTGTCCGTGAGGGTGCTGTCCACCGATTGTGCAGCCAGTGCCAGTCGAACCCGTGCGTTCCACCGGGTGACCTCATTCGTCATGGCAACTCCTCCATACTGTCGGCGAGGAGTTGATCCATCGCGTCGGAGAACTGCTTCCAGCTGGTGATCTCTTCACGCAGCCGGGCCCGCCCCGCGTCGGTGAGCCGGTAGACCTTGCGTCCCGGCCCGCCGTCACCGGGCTCCCACCGCGCCTCCACCACCCCTTCGGTCTCGAGTCGGCCGAGCACCGGATACAGGGCGCCGCCACGGACCGTGCCGAATCCACGGGCAGTCAACTCCTGCACCAGCGCATACCCGTGCCGGTCGCCTTCGGCAAGCACGGCGGCGAGCGCCATTGGTAGCACCCCACGCAACCAGCCGGACTCCACAGCGACCATCGATAGTCAACTCTACTTTCTACTCCGCGAGTCCGACTAGTTCGTTCTCAGACTAGAGAACCATGTGTCGGTACCACGTCAACAGCCACCCGACGGAACAACCTCGCCGACCGGTGCCGGCCCGGAGCCGAAGGCCGCTGTCCGAGCTTCGTCTCCGTTCGACTCCCACCGGTCGTCGTGCGGCAGCGGCCACACGCCCGCCTCGACGGGGAGCTCAACGCGCCCCTGACGCCGTGGGATTGCGATGGCGGGTGCGGCCGTCGTGGGCTGCTCGCAGGGGCTGCCCGGCAAGGGACCGATGCCCGGCACGAGCGGCGGGCCGGTGCCCGGCGTGAACGGCCCGGGGACCGTGCCCAGGTCGCCGGGCAGGACGGGCCTCGAACCGTCCACGGGCGCCAAGAGGCGCACGCTTGCCGGCCGTACGGACGTCAGACTGTCCAGGACGGTTCGGTGCCCGTGATGAGCTGGACCGGTCGCGGTGTGCGTTCGACTCCGTCGGTGTGGGGCGGCGAGAGGGGCCACTGACCGGACCGAGTCCCACGGACCGGGGCAAGGCTGGATCGAAGATCCACCTGATCACCGACATCGGATCACGGAGAGCCTCGGAGACATCGCACAACGCATCCGAGCACTCAGAGCCGAGAAAGAAAGGCCCGCTCTGCGGAGCGCTCGGCATCACCATCGCCTACGGCCACAAGGCAGTGGTGTACGCGCGGTGGCGGCTGTGCACCGCACGGGAGACGGCAGCCTTCGGCCGCGAGCGAGCGGGAGGCGATCAGCGCCTTCACCGCGACCTGGCGTGCGAGGACCGGCGTGCGAGGACCGGCGTGCGCACGTGGCCGGAGGCGTTCACTCGCCGCTGCCAGCGCCGGGCCGCAGGTCGGGGTGTTCCTCGGTCAGCCGGTCCGGCGCCGCCTGTCTCCAGGAGTCAACGAGGATGTCACGCAGTTCGTCCAGGTCCTCCAGCGCGGTGAGCCGCACCCGGACCCAGGCCGAACTCGCCTCGTGCGGTGGCACCCAGAACTTCTCCGGCTCGGCAGCGATCAGCTCTGTACGCTCGTGTTTGGGGCATCGCACGGCGAAGGACGTCTGGTCGTCGGGGATCGTGACGTACATCTTCCCGGCGACGCGGAACGTGGGCATGCTCCATGCTTCCTTCTCCACCGTCTCAGGGAGGGACAGAGCAAAACGGCGGACATCCTCGGCATCGATCATGTCCCCCACGGTAGCCAGCGCCACCGACACACTGCCGCACCAGGCGGCCCCACAGCGCCCTCACCGGGAGTCAGCTGGGCCTGCACGTCATGACCGCCGAGCAGTGGCGCCGACGCCACGCCCGCTTCCTGCCGCACGTCATCGTGTGACGCCGAGGGCCCGCCCATCTCCCTCAGCGGGATTCGAGGCTCCGCTTGAGGGCGGAGAGAGTCGCCCGCATGTTCGCCTCGTTGTGCTCTGCGCGGGCACCGTTGCTCAGCAGCCTGTCACCAATCCTGGCGACGTACCGCCAGGGGAATCCCGTCCGCAGGTCCCGCCACGACTGCTCCACCCTGGTGCCGTCGCCGACGGCGACAAGCCGGTACGACCACTCGGCGACCGGAATGCCGAAGCGGACCCGCCAGGCGAAGACCTTCCCGGGCTCGGAGTGGGTGACCGTGCACCGGGTGTTCCAGTGCACCGCCCCTTTGCGGTTGCTTCCCACGAACTGCGCCCCGGGACGGGGCTCCTGGACCGGTCCCACCCAGTGGCACCCCGTGCACTCCGGGCTCCACTCGCCGATCCGGGTCACATCGGCGACGGCCTGCCACACCGCCTCCGGCGGTGCGGCTATCGACTCCGTGACGACGGCGGTGCGGCGTTTGGCTGACATGCGATGATCCCGTCGCGGTCTTCCCCCGCGTGCTCTTTGAAGTCTAGCTCCGGAACAGCCGCACCCCGCGCCCCTCACGTCACCGGGTGACACCCAGCACCGCCCGCAGCTGCTCCTGGGCCCAGGCCAGGTCCTCCTTCTCGATCACCTGGACTCGTCGGAAACCTGCACACAGGGGGCGTAGACGCTGATGGACAGGGTCGTGGTCGAGTCGTTCCACCGCACGTCGATCTGGTCGCCGCCTTCCGGGTTCTCCAATCGGAAGCCCAGTTGGCGGAAGGTTGCGCCTGCGCGGTCGCCTTCGTGGGTGAGTTTCCAGCCCTTCTGCACCGGCTGCCGGCGCACGCGCCGCTGCGCGTCTCGGGCGGTGGCTTCGGGGATGTCGGGCACGCTCCAGTCGAGTCCGAAGCTGCGGACGTCGCTTCGTGCCTCGTCGATGTGGGCGATGCTCCTCAGCCCGCGGTAGTAACAGGCGCCGGTATCGACCCTGCCCGACTCCGCGGCGTACTTTTCGGGCAGCACGAAGCCGTCGTAGACCCCGTCGGACCGGGCCTTGAGCCGTTGCGCGACCGCGTCGGGGTCGGCCGAAGGATACGGCGCGCCGTTCCACACGAAGTTCCCCGCCACCACGGCAGCGGCTGACAGCGCCACCATCACGAGCCCTGTGACGGCGTACAGGACGGACCTCCCGGAGGCCCGGGCTCTGCTTACACGGCTCTTGAACATGCATGTGACGGCAGGCGTCAGCATTGCGCGACGCATGAGTAGCCGTGCCCAGGAGAGATCGGACGCCCGTCCTGAATCACGCCGCACGGTCGCGGAGCGGGCGGTGGCGTCAAGGCACCCGTAGGCGGTGATCGGTCGGTGGATCCAGTCTCAAAGCTTGAACACAAATTACACACATCCCCTCTACACACTGGCCCCGATGGTCTAGATTGACCGTGCTTCAGCTGTTCGATCACGAGGCGACCAACAATGATCTGTAGGTCCGGCGCTACGGAAAGCCAGCAGTCACGTCCCCGGCGCCAGACGTGGGGGTGATCAATTCTTGGAGCCCGAGAGGGGGCCTTGGGTGCGGGGAGCATCCGAGGATTCGACGGGATCCCGCGCACCTTGAGAGGCCAGCAGGACATGCGACTCTGCTGCCGCCAGGGTGAGTTGCTCAAGTAGCTCTGAAGTAGCCGGGATGTCATGCGCGGGGGGCGGGGGCCCTCCGCGGGGAGGAACAGCGCGGCGCGGGGGGCGGGGGCCTCCCGGGGGGGGCGGAACAGCGCGGCGCGGGGGCGGGGGCCTCCCGGGGGACGGAACAGCGCGGTGCGGGGGGCGGGGGCCTCCCGAGGGCGGAACAGTGCGGGGGGGCGGGGGCCTCCCGGGGGGCGGAGGAACAGTGTTGGGCGAACACGTCGAGCCACTGGGGACCTGGGGGGTTCTGTGCGGCAAGGGGGATTAGTCAGCCCGTTTCCGTCGGCGCGCGGGCGTCTGGCGAACGGGGCAATCAGCCAGCCCGCGAGCGACTGGGAGCAGCGGTACCGCCGTACCGTGATCACCAGCGATATGGCGGCCACCGCCTTCGTGGTGGCGGCGATCGGCAACTTCTTCGGGGCCCGGGACGCGGCCAACTGGCACGAGAAGTGGGGAATTCTCGCCTTCGGCACCGAGCTGCTGGTGCTGGGGGCGCTCGCGGTGAGCCGGTCGTGGGCTCCGGCCGTGCTCGGCCAGGGCGCCGAGGAATTCCGCCGGCTCGGACGCTCACTGTTCACGGCGACCGTCGTACTGGCGCTCGGCGGGATCGCCCTCACCTCGCGCAACATCAAGCTCTGGATCTTCGTCGCGATCCCCGCGATCGCGCTCGTCACCATGACCGAGCGGTATCTGCTGCGCCTCCGGCTGCACAAACAGCGGAACGAAGGACGGTGCCTGAGACCGGTGCTCGCTGCCGGGAGCCCGGCCACCGTCCGCGACCTGATCACCCGAACCCGCAAGTTCCCGCACCTCGGCTGGCGGGTGGATGCGGTGTGCACGACGGACGGTCTCGGGCTCGACGGTGACCAACTGGACGGAGTGCCGGTCGTCGGCCGCCTGGCGGACGTAGCCAACCACGTCCGCCGCGACGGCTACCGGGTCGTCGCGGTGACACCGGACCCGCACTGGTCACCGGACCGGCTGCAGCGGCTGGCCTGGAACCTCGAAGGCGGCGACGCCGAGATGGTCGTGGCCCCCGTGCTGATGGAGGTGGCCGGCCCGCGGCTGCACGTCGACGCGGTGCTCGGAATACCGCTGCTGAGGGTCAGTATGCCGACCTTCACCGGGGGTCGACGGGCGGTCAAAGAGGTCGTCGACCGGATGGGCGCGGCGATCCTGTTGATGCTGTTCGCGCCGCTGATGGTGCTCGTCGGGCTGCTCGTGGTGGTGGACAGTCCGGGCGGGGCGTTCTACCGCCAGCGCAGGGTCGGCAAGGACGGCCGCGAGTTCACCATGCTCAAGTTCCGCACCATGGTCGCCGGGGCTCACCGGGCACGTGCCGAGCTCGCCGACCGCAACGAAGGTGCAGGGCTGCTGTTCAAACTCCGCCGGGACCCGCGGGTGACCCGGGTGGGAACAGTGCTGCGCCGGTACTCGATCGACGAGCTCCCGCAGCTCTTCAACGTGCTCGCCGGATCGATGTCGCTCGTCGGTCCGCGGCCTCCGTTACCGGAGGAGTCCGCTGCGTACGACCCGGACATCCGGCGGCGGCTACTGGTCAAGCCCGGACTCACCGGCCTGTGGCAGATCAGCGGACGCAGCGACCTGCCGTGGGAGGAGGCGGTCCGCCTCGACCTGCGGTACGTGGAGGACTGGTCGCTCGCCCTGGACGCAGTGATCTTGTGGAAGACGCTGCGTGCGGTGCTCCATGGGCAGGGGGCCTACTGATGCGCGGGGGTCGTCGTCCGGCCGGCGCGCGGACCGCAGGCCACAAGGGCCTGCCTGGGGGGAGGAACGGGTCATGAGAGTCAGCGTTTTCGGGCTCGGCTACGTGGGCTGCGTGTCGGCCGCGTGCCTGGCCAGCATGGGGCACGAGGTCATCGGGGTGGACGTGAACCAGGTGAAGGTCGACCTGGTCAACGACGGCAAGGCCCCGGTGGTCGAGGAGCGGATCGGCGAGCTCATCGTCGAGGTCGTGCGGACCGGAGCGTTACGCGCCACCGGCGACGTCCGCGAGGCGATCATGGGCAGCGAGGTGTCGCTGATCTGCGTGGGCACGCCGTCGGAGCCCAACGGCAGCCTGTGCACCACGTACTTGGAGCGGGTCACCGAGCAGATCGGCGCCGCACTGGCCGAGGGGGCCAAGCAGGGGGGCCGGCACACCGTCGTGTTCCGCAGCACCATGCTCCCGGGCACCTGCCTGAACCTGCTGGTACCGATCCTGGAGAAGTACGTCGGCGGCACGGCCGGGGTGGACATCGGGGTCGCGGTCAACCCGGAGTTCCTGCGCGAGGGCACGAGCGTGCGGGACTTCTTCGACCCGCCCAAGACCGTCATCGGCGAGCTCGACCCGGCGAGCGGCGACGTGGTGGCGGCGCTGTACGACGGGTTGCCGGGCGAGGTGTTCCGGGTGCCGATACCGACGGCCGAGGCGATCAAATACGCGGACAACGCGTTCCACGGCCTCAAGATCGGCTTCGCGAACGAGCTGGGCGCGGTGTGCCAGGCGCTCGGGGTGGACTCGCATCAGGTCATCGACGTGTTCCTGGCCGACCGCAAGCTGAACATCAGCCCCGCCTACCTGCGGCCCGGGTTCGCCTTCGGTGGCTCCTGCCTGCCCAAGGACCTGCGCAGCCTGGTCCACGCGGCGCAGCGGGCCGACGTCTCGGTGCCCATCCTCTCCCACGTGCTGCCCTCCAACTCCGACCATCTGCAGCGCGCGGTGGAGCTGGTCGAGCGCACCGGCAAGCGCCGGGTGGGCCTGTTCGGGTTGTCCTTCAAACCCGGCACCGACGACCTCCGCGAGAGCCCGCTCGTCGAGCTGGCGGAGAGGCTCTTCGGCAAGGGTTACGACCTGCGGATCCACGACGCCAACGTGAGTCTCTCCCGGCTGCTCGGCGCGAACCGCGAGTACATCGAGACCCGGCTGCCGCACCTCGCGCAGCTGCTCGCGGATTCCGTCGACGAGGTGCTCGAGCACGCCGAGGTGTGCCTGGTCGGGACCAGGGATCCGGCCGTGCTGTCGGCGCTGCCCCATGGCGACGGCCCGGTGATCGTCGACCTCATCCGCCTTCCCGACGCCGAGGCGCGCCGGGCCGAACCGGGATACATGGGCCTTGCTTGGTGACATGACCAGCGGCGGCGGCACTGGCCGGCGCGCGCTGATCCTGGTGGAGAACCTGTCGGTGCCGTTCGACCGGCGGGTGTGGCAGGAGTGCACGACGCTGCGCGACGCGGGATGGACGGTGCACGTCATCTGTCCCCGGGGAAGCAAGCGGGACACGGAGGCCGAGGCGGAGATCGACGGGGTGCGGATCCACCGCTACCCGTTGCGCGCGGCCACCGGAGGGCCGGCCGGCTATCTGCGGGAGTACGGATCGGCGTTGTGGCACACGGTCCGGCTGGCCCGCAAGGTCGGCCCGGTCGACGTGGTCCACGCCTGCAACCCACCCGACCTGCTGTTCCTGCCGGCACTGTGGCTGAAGCGGCGCGGCGCGCGGTTCGTCTTCGACCAGCACGACCTGGTTCCGGAGCTGTACCTCTCCCGGTTCGGCCGCGGCAAGGATCTGCTCTACCGCGCCGTGTGCGCGCTGGAACGGATGACCTACCGGGCCGCTGACGTCGTGCTCGCCACGAACGAGAGCTACCGGGACGTCGCGGTGCGCCGCGGCGGCCGGCGGCCGGCGGACGTCTTCGTGGTGCGCAGCGCGCCCGACACCGACCGGTTCCGGCCCGTACCGCCCGAGCCGGAGCTGAAGCGCGGCAAGCCCCATCTGCTGTGCTACCTGGGCGTCATGGGCCCGCAGGACGGCGTCGACTACGCCTTGCGGGCCCTGGCGAAGCTGCGCGACGAGGTCGGGCGGACCGACTGGCACGCGGTGTTCGTCGGCGCCGGTGACACCTTCGACGCGATGGTGGAGCTGTCCCGGCGGCTCGGGCTGGCGGATCAGGTGGAGTTCACGGGGCGGATCGCGGACGCCGATCTGGTGCGCTATCTGTCCACCGCGGACGTGTGCCTCTCCCCCGACCCGCACAACCCGCTCAACGACGTGTCGACCATGAACAAGGTCCTGGAGTACATGGTGATGGGCCGGCCGATCGTCTCGTTCGACCTCCGGGAGGCGCGGGTCTCCGCCGGTGACGCCGCCGTCTACGCGCCCGCCAACGACGAGGCCGAGTTCGCCGGGCTCATCGCGCAGCTGCTGGACGACCCGGAACAGCGGGCCCGGATGGGCAAGATCGGCCAGGAGCGGATCAACGGGCCGCTCTCCTGGCGGAACTCCCAGCGCTCGCTGCTCGCCGCCTACGGCGCCGCCCGCCTCGACCACGCGCCCGCATCGACGGGCGAACCGCACCGGGCCGGGAAGAGGCCGCGCAGTTGAGCGACGACACGATACGGCTGGTCACGATCGGGCGGATCATCGGCCGGCGCTGGCGGCTTCTCACCCTCCTCGCCGTGGTGGGTGCGCTCGTCGGCTACGGCACCTCTTTGCTGTTTCCGCCGCGCTACACGACGTCGGCATCGGTGCTGTTGCCAGGGGCGTGGGAGGAGCGCGAGCTGCTGACTCAGACGGAGATCGCGACCAGTTCGGTGGTGGTCGACCGCGCGGCCGCCACGCTCGACTGGACCGGGGTCAGCGGCAGCGAGCTGCGGGACCGGGTGAGCGCCAAGGCCGCCGACGGGAACATCATCAAGATCTCGGGCACGGCCGACACCCCCGAGCGCGCACAGCAACTCTCCGACCAGATGGCCCAGCAGTTCGTCACATTCGCCGCGCGGATCGTGGACGACAGCACCGACCCCGAAGCGGCGGCGCAGCTCGAGGAACTGCAGCAGATGGTGGTGCAGACCAACCGACGCATCACCGAGCTGGCCGATGCGGCCGATCCGGGGCAGACCGTGGAGAGCGTGCAGACCCGCACCGAGCTCGAGAAGCTGCGCACCTCGCTGCAGGAGGCCATGAACAAGCTGGACCAGGCCGACCCGGCTGCCAACAAGGCCAACATGGTCGTCATGGGGCCGGCGGCCCGGCCGGCCGGCGAGGCACCACCGACGAGGATCCAGATCATCGTCGCCGGGGCACTGCTGTCCTTCCTGCTCGCGGTCATCGGCCATCTCACCGCCGCACGGATGAGTCGCCGACTGCGCACCCAACCGGAGATCGCCGCGGCGCTGGGCTCGGCGCTGCTGGGTACCGTCGACGTACCTGATGAACGGCCCGCGCACCGGCCGGAGGACCGTGGCCCGCGGGCCCGGATCCGCCGGCTGCTGGGCGTCGACATCCGGTGGGACCTACCGACCCCGCAGACGTCCGGCGACGAGGCCGGCAGGCAGATCCGCTACCGGCGGGTGTGCGCCCGCCTCCGGGACCAGCTACCGGCCCCCCGGCGGCTGCTGGTTGTCGTCCCGGACGGCGACGAGATCGCCCAACGGGCGGCCGGGCAGCTCGTCGCCGAGGCCGAGGGCGACCCTTCCCCAAGCTCTTCGAGCAGGGGATACCCCATGCTGCGGGTGGTGGGGGTTTCGGTGTCCCAGCCGATGGTGCCGGACCGCGACAACGAGTCCGGTGTCCTGATCGTGCTCAGCGCGGGCAACTGGACCGCAGGGGAGCTCGCCGGCATCGCCGAGGCGTGCGCGGACGCCAAGCACGAGATCGTCGGCATCGTCCTCGCCGGCACGGTCCGGGTCCGTGCGACGCGGTCCGCCGGCCGTCCTCGGGATGCCGCCACGCCGGCGCTCGCGGTTGGCGGCGACGCAACGGGAGGTTCAAGGTGACGACGAGTACATCTGCGGAGTCGTCGGCCGCCGCTCCGCTGCTGGACCTGCAGGCGCTGGTGGTGGCGGTGCGGAGGCGGCGCCGCCTCTGGTACTCCATGGCGCTGCTGGGGCTGCTCGCCGGCGCGGCGGTGGCGGTCCTGCTGCCACCGCCGCCGACCGCGGTGACCAAGGTGCTGGTCGCGCATCAGGAGGACCAGCCGAACGACCCCGGAACGCTGATCCGCACCGACGTCGCGCTGCTGCAAACCACGCGGATCGCCGACAAGGCCCTGCAGTCCCTCGACTCCCCCGAAAAGCCAGAGGACTTCATGCGGGACTACGGGGCCATCGGCTTGACCAACAACCTGCTGCAGATCAATGTGTCGGCTGACAGCGACGCGGAAGCGGTGGCCCGCGCCAAGGCGCTGGCCGATGCGTTCGTCGCGGACCATGTGAGGCGGATACAGGAAGCCGCGAACGCCGAGTCCAAGGCCCTGCTCGACCAGCGTGACCGAATGCGGGACGAACTCGCCAAGGTCAACAAGGCGATCGGAAACGGATCGCCGGAGAGCGGGCCGAAGGCGTCGGCGAACCTGGAGTCGCTCTTCGCCCGCCGGGCCGAACTCACCTCGCGGATCACCGATTTCGGCCAGCGCGCCGCGGAGGCACGCATCGGCACACCCCAGCTCATCGCCGGCACACAGATCGTGGACGCCCCGCGCGCGGTGCGGCACTCCCTGCCCAGGACCGCTGCCACCAACGCCGCGATCGGGCTCGTCCTCGGGCTCGTCCTCGGGCTCGCGGTGGCCGCGGTCGGCACGGTGGTGGCGGACCGCCCCGTACTGCGCCGGGAGATCGCGGCGAACCTCGGCGCCTCGGTCATCGCGGAGCTGCCCCGCCGGTCGGGCAGGCTGTGGCAGCGCCGACGGACCCGGTTGGCACGGACAAGGCTCACCGCGTCCCTGGCCCGCACCGTGCGCGGCTCCGCGGAACCGGTGTCGCTGCTGGAACTGGGCTGTGCGCGCAGCACGAGCGTGATCGCCCTGGACCTTGCCAGGGCGCTGGCGCCGGAGGGGCCCGTGGTCATCATCGATGGTCTGCCCGGCCCGCAGCTCGCGGGCCGCCGCCCGAAGCCAGGAGACCCGACCGTGGTCAGCGGCGAGCGTGCCGCGGGCGTGTCGCATCAGGAGCGCCGGCTCGGCGTCGGCTCGGTGGCGCCCGGCGCGGCGTGGACCGAGCTCCAGTACCTCGGCACCCGGACCGTGCTCGTCGTGCGTGCCGGGCACGGCAGCGCCGCATGGCTGCACACCGTGGCGCGGCAGCTCGCGGACCAGAGCATTCCGGTGATCGGCGTGGTGCTGATCGACCCCGATCCGCGTGACCGTACCGACGGCACGCTGTGGGACGGGCTGCACACCGCGTTGCGCGGCCAGAACGAGCGGCCGGCCCGACAGAACGGGACGGGCCGGCGGCGGGCTGAGCGGCTGCCGACATGGTCGGCACGGGTCCCGGACAGCGACCAGGAGGCGCGGTAGAACATGTGTGGCATCGCAGGCACTTACCGATGGCCGGACGGGAAGATCGTGGCCGACCGGCTCACCGATACCCTCGCCCACCGCGGTCCGGACGGGGCGGGCCGGTACAGCCACCCCGCAGGTGACGGCGAAGTGCACCTCGGGCACCGCCGGCTGGCCATCATCGACCTGTCCGAGACCGGCGCCCAGCCGATGGTCTCGGGCGGCCTCGTCCTGACGTACAACGGCGAGCTGTACAACGCGCCCGAGCTGCGTGCCGAGCTGGCAGCCGCTGGAGTGCGCTTCCGCGGTACCTCCGACACCGAGGTGCTGCTGGAGGCCTGGCGGCGCTGGGGCACGGACTGCCTGCCCCGGCTGCGTGGCATGTTCGCGTTCGGGATCTTCGACGAGCGAACCGGTGAACTGGTCCTCGCCCGCGACCAGCTCGGCATCAAGCCGCTGTTCCTGCTCCGGCGCGGCGAGGGTCTGGTGTTCGCCTCCGAGCTCAAGGCGCTCGCCGCCGTGACCGGTGGGGCGCTGCAGGTGGACCATGCGGCGCTGGTGGCCTCGCTGCTGTACTACTGGGTGCCGGACTCACGGTGCGCGTTCCGCGAAGCGGAGAAGCTGCCGCCGGGGAGCTGGCTGAGGTGCCGGCCCGACGGCCGGGTGGAGCGCGGCCGGTTCTGGCACCTCCGGGACGTCGCCGCCGAGGGCCGGGAGCGGGCCCGGGACGGCGAGCGGCCGGATGTCGCTGCCATCGTCGAGGAGTCGACCCGGCGCCACCTGCTCTCCGACGTACCCGTGGCGACCTTCCTCTCCGGCGGGCTGGACTCCAGCTACCTGACCGCGCTGGCGGCCCGCGACCGACCCGGGATCTCCGCGTACACGATCGGGTTCCGCGCCGAGGACGCCAGGTTCGAGGCAATGCCGGACGACCTGCGCTATGCCCGGCAGGTTGCCGAGCGGTTCGGCGTCGACCTGCATGAGATCGAGATCGCTCCGAACGTGCTCGACCTGCTGCCGCAGATGACGTACCACCTGGACGAGCCGATCGGCGACCCCGCCGCGATCAACACTTTCCTGATCTGCTCGGCCGCCCGGGAGGCCGGGGTCAAGGTGATGCTCTCGGGGATGGGGGCCGACGAGCTGTTCGCCGGTTACCGCAAGCACCTGGCCAACCTGATCGCCCTGCGCTACCAGCGCATCCCGCGGCCTCTGCGGCGCGGCCTGTCCGCGACCGTGAACCGGCTGCCGGTCGCCACGGCCCGCCGGGGGTACCGGTCGGTGCGCTTCGCGAAGCGGTTCCTCTCCTTCGCCGATCTGCCGGAGGAGACCGCGTTCCGGCGCAGCTACACCATGTACGACCAGAACGAGCTGCTCGCCCTGGTCGACCCGGACCTGGCCGGGACGGTCGAGGACGTGCTGACCGAGCATGCGGACATCTACCAGGACAACGACCTCGACGACTTCGTCAACCGCATGTGCCTGGGCGACGCCAGGATGTTCCTGCCGGGCCTGAACCTCGCTTACACGGACCGGTCGAGCATGGCCGCCTCGACCGAGGTGCGGGTGCCGTACGTGGACGTCGAGGTGGTCAAGGCGGCGTTCGCCGTGCCCGGCGATCGCAAGATCGTCGGACGACAGGGCAAGGCCATCCTCAAGGAGGCGGCCGTCTCGATCCTGCCCCAGGAGATCGTGTACCGGCCCAAGGGCCTGTTCAGCGCCCCGCTGCGCGCCTGGATGAGCCGGGATCTGGCACCGCTGGTGCGCGAAGTGGTGCACGACGGCGTGCTCGTCGGTTCAGGGCTCCTGCGCCGCGACGCCCTGGCGCGCATGGTCGCCGAGGACGCCGCCGGGCAGCGGGACTTCTCCAAACATCTGTGGCATGTGCTGACCCTCGAGTACTGGTATCGCGGCGCGACCTCTGGCTCCGGCCAGAGCCACGCAGCTTGACGGCGTTGAAACATGAGGAGCTCGGGTGAAACAGGTTGTTCAGAACTACAAGAGCGGCGAGCTGGCGGTGCTCGACGTGCCGGTGCCGGGGTGCAAGCCGGGCGGAGTGCTGGTCCGCACCACCTACTCGCTGATATCCACCGGGACCGAGCTCATGAAGGTGTCCGAGGCCGGGATGTCGATGCTGGGCAAGGCCCGCTCCCGGCCGGACCAGGTGGCCAAGGTCATGCAGAGCGTGGCCACCAACGGGGTGCCCGCCACCTACCGCAAGGTGATGGGCAAGCTGGACTCCTACACGCCGCTGGGCTACTCGCTGTGCGGGGTGGTCGAGCAGGTCGGGGCCGGGACCGACGATGTGAAGGTCGGCGACCTCGTGGCCTGCGCCGGCAATGAGCACGCGTTGCACGCCGAGCTGAACTGGGTGCCGAAGAACCTCTACGCCCGGGTGCCGGACGGCCTCGCGCCGCGCCACGCGGCCTTCGGCACCGTCGGGTCGATCGCGATGCAGGGCGTCCGTCGCGGCGAGCCGCAACTCGGCGACGTGGCGCTGGTCATCGGCCTCGGGCTGATCGGACAGCTGGTGGTGCAGCTCCTTGCCGCCTCGGGGGTCCGCGTCGTCGGGGTCGATCCCGACCCGGTGCGCTGCGAGCTCGCCGAGCGCCTGGGTGCCGCGGCCTGCGGCGATCCCGCGTCCGCGGCCGTGGAAGCCGCCGTCGCCGAACTCACCGACGGGCACGGCGTGGACCAGGTGTACCTGGCCGCCGGCGGCGGCAGCAACCAGCCCGTCGAGCTGGCCGCCCGGCTCTGCCGGGACCGCGGCCGGGTCGTCGACATCGGCAAGTGCCGCCTGGACCTGCCGTGGAACGCGTACTACGAGAAGGAGCTCGACGTCCGGTTCTCGCGCTCGTACGGACCCGGGCGCTACGACCCGGAGTACGAGCTCGAGGGGCGGGACTACCCGATCGGCTACGTGCGCTGGACCGAGCGCCGCAACCTGGCGTGCTTCCTCGATCTCCTCGCCCGCGGCAGCGTCGACGTGGAGCCCCTGGTCTCCCACATCGCCGACTTCGACGACGCCGTCGAGACGTACCAGCGCCTGAAGGACGGCGACCTGAAGGCCGTCGCTGTGCTGTTCCGGTACCCCGACCACCCCGACCGAGCTGCGGAAGCGGAGGCCCCGGCGGTGGCCGTGCCCGCGGTCAGACGCAGCGGCGGAGCGTCCACCCCGGCCCGGTCCGCCAAAGCGCCGGTGCGGCTGGCGTTCGTCGGCGCGGGAAACTACGCGACGTCGATGCTGCTGCCGCACCTGGCACAGCGCGACGGCGTCGAGCTGTCGACCGTCGTCACCACGACGGCGCTGTCCGCGGCCAACGCGCAGCGGAAGTTCGGCTTCGCCGAGGCGACCACCGATCTCGACGCCGTGCTCGGCGACAAGTCCATCGACGCGGTGTTCGTCGTCACCCGGCACAGCTCGCACGCCGAACTGACCCGGAGGGCACTGCTGGCCGGCAAGGCGGTGTTCGTGGAGAAGCCGCTGGCCCTCACCGAGGACGAGCTGGCCGGCGTGCTCGCGGCGGTGGAGGAGTCCGGCAACGACCGGCTGCAGGTGGGCTTCAACCGCCGGTTCGCGCCGCTGCTCCAGGAGGCCAGGAAGCGGTTCGGCGCCCGGACCGGTCCGGCGAGCCTGCGCTACCTGGTCAACGCGGGCCGGCTGCAGCACGGCAGCTGGTACCTCCAACAGGGCACCGAGGGCTCGCGGTTCGCCGGCGAGGGCGGACACTTCATCGACACGGCGAGCTGGCTGCTCGAGGCCGACCCGGTGTCGGTGTACGCGGTCGCCACGTCCGGCAACGAGGACCTGCAGGTCGTGCTGCGCTACCCGGACGGGTCCACCGCCACCATCAGCTACGTCACCACAGGCGCGCCCGGCTTCCCCAAGGAGACGCTGGACCTGGTCGCGGACGGCAAGGTGCTGAAGCTCGACGACTTCGTCCGTGCCTCGCTGTTTGTAGACAGGGGGGTCGGCCGCAAGCGGTGGGTCAGCTCGCGGCTGCCCAAGGCCCGGGACAAGGGCCAGAACGCCGAACTGGCCGCGTTCATCAAGGCCGTGCGGACCGGCGGGCCGATGCCGGTGCCGCTGGAGTCGCTGGTCGCCACCACGGCGGCCACCCTCGCCGTGCAGGCCGGCCTGGCGGGCGGTGCACCCGTGACGTTGGCGAGGGCCCGATGACTGTGAGCTCGGGGAGTCCGGGCTGGTACCTGCGGCGGCTGTCCCGGATGGGACCGCGGGAGGTCGGCGGCCGGGTGGGCGACGCGGTGCGCAGGCGGCGGTGGCGGTCGGCGCGGCCGAACTGCCCTAGGGTGACCGGCGCCCGGTTCACCGCGGTACTGCCCGCCGGGACGATCGCCGCCGTACCTCCGGACGCCGCGAAACGTCTCGTCGCCGAGGCGGACCGGCTGATGTACGGGCACGCGGAGTATTTCGGCGTGGTCCGCGACGACCTGACCGACCCGGACTGGTGGTGCGACCCGAAGACCGGGCGCCGGGCTCCGTGGGGCTACGCCTTCGACGTGCCGTACCGGAACGAGGACGCGGTCGGGGACATCAAGCAGATCTGGGAGCTGTCCCGGCACCAGTACCTCACCGTGCTCGCCGCCGCCTACGCGATCACCGGGAACGAGCGGTACGCCGAGCGAGTGGCCGAGCACCTGCGGTCGTGGTGGGCGGCCAACCCGCCGCTGCGCGGCGTGCACTGGATCAGCGGCATCGAGCTGGGCATCCGGCTGCTGTCCTGGGTGTGGATCCGCCGGCTCCTCGACGGATGGCCGGGCGCGGCCGGGCTGTTCGAGGGCAACCCGGTGGCGCTGAACCAGATCTGGCACCACCAGCGCTGGCTGGCCGCCTTCCCCAGCCGGGGGTCCTCGGCGAACAACCACATCATCGCCGAGGCCGCCGGGCAGTTCGCCGCGGCCTGCGCGTTCGACTGGTTCCCCTCCTCGGCACGTTGGCGAGCCGACGCGCTGCGGTCGCTGGAGCGGCATCTGCGGAGCAACACCTTCGGCTCCGGCCTCAACCGCGAGCTGGCCACCGAGTATCACGGACTGGTGCTGGAGCTCGGCCTGGCCGCGGTGGCCGAGGCGGATGCCGCCGGCGTGCCGGTCCCCGCGTCGATCCGGCTGGTACTGCTGCGGATGACCGACGCGCTCGCGGCCATCGTGGACAGCCGGTTACGGCCGCCGCGCCAGGGGGACGCGGACGACGGGCACGGTCTGGTCGTGGACGGCGCGGGCACCGACCGCTGGGCCTCGCTGCTGGCCACCGGGGACGCCGTGTTCGGCCGGCTCGCCTGGTGGCCGGCGGTGACCGGCACCGATGTGCGCACCCCGCTGCTGGCCGCGCTCATCCGGCCGTACTCGAAGAATGCGATCGCACCGGCCGTGACCCGCCCGGCAAGCCGACCGGCCCATTTCGCCGACGCGGGCATGACCATCCTGCGGGGTCCGGGAGGCACAGGAGAGATCTGGTGCCGCTGCGACGGTGGTCCGCACGGATTCCTGTCCATTGCCGCGCATGCCCACGCGGACGCGCTGTCCGTGGAGGTCCGGCACGACGGGGTCGACGTGCTCGCCGACCCGGGGACGTTCTGCTACCACGGGCAGCCCGAGTGGCGGCAGTACTTCCGGTCGACCCTCGGCCACAACACCCTGCAAGTGGACGGCGGTGACCAGTCCGTCTCCGGCGGCCCGTTCCTCTGGACCCGGCATGCCCGCAGCCGCGTCCTGGTCGCGGACACATCCGGCGCCTCCGACGGCGGGACGGCCCGCTGGTGCGCCGAGCACGACGGCTACCAGCACTCCGTGCACCGCCGCCGGGTGGAGCTGACAGCCGCGAGCCAGGAGCTGAGGGTGGTCGACGAGGTGCGCGGCCCGCGCCGGTCCGTGCACCTGGCGTTCCACCTCGGCCCGGCGATCGCCGCGGACCTGACGGGCAACCGGGCAGTGCTCACCTGGACCCGGGACGGCGAGGAGCGCTCCGCGGTGCTCGACCTGCCCGGGCAGCTGTCCTGGCGGGCGCATCGCGGCGAGACCGACCCGCCGCTGGGCTGGTACTCCGCCGGCTTCGGGCGCAAGGAACCCAGCACCACCCTGATCGGCACCGGCTCCACCGACGGCACGGAGGGCTTCACCACCGTGCTCGGGTTCCGCGGCCATAAGGGCGCGTGCGGATCATGAGGCAGCACTGGGCGGCGGCGTCGGCCCTGGCTCTGCTGGCGGCGACCGGCTGTGAGAGCACGCCGGGCGCCCCGGCAAAGGCGGCCGCTGCGCCGTCCACGTCCGTGGCCCGGGTGTGCGCCAAGCCCGCGGCCGGGCCGGCGAAGGCGCCGGCGGGCGCGGTGACGGTCGACCCCGCGGTGGTCGGTGACCTGGCTGCGAAGACCAAGAGCAGCCCCCCGAACACCACGTTCTGGCTTCGACCGGGCAAGCACAGGCTCGAGCCGGACCGCTACGCCCAGGTCATCCCCAAGGAGGGGAACAGCTACCTCGGTGCGCCGGGCGCGGTGCTCGACGGCCGGAAGACCAACCAGTACGCGTTCGGCGGCACCGCCCGCAGCGTCACCATCCGCCACCTGACCGTGCAGGGTTTCGTCGCGCCGCACAACGAGGGCGTGGTCAACCATGATTCGGCCGACGGGTGGGTGATCGAGCACGCGACGATCCAGCACAACTCCGGCGCCGGGCTGATGGCCGGTGACGGCCAGCGGGTCCGCGCCAGCTGCCTGCGCGGCAACGGTCAGTACGGCATGAACGCGTACAAGGCCACCGGCCGTATCAGCGGCCTGGTGGTCGAGGGCAACGAGATCGTGGGCAACAACAGGGACGGCTGGGAGCGGCGGCGGAAGGGCTGCGGCTGCACCGGAGGCGTCAAGTTCTGGGCCGTCAACGGCGCCGACGTACGCGGCAACTGGGTGCACGACAACCGCGGAGCCGGGTTATGGGCGGACACCAACAACAACGACTTCCGCATCGAGGACAACGTGCTCGAGGCCAACGACGGTGCTGCGCTGATCTACGAGACCAGCTACAACGCGGTCATCCGGAAGAACACGATCCGGCGGAACAACTGGGTCGAGGGCCGCAGGTACGCCGACCGCGGCGACAACTTCCCGTTCGCGACCGTCTACCTGTCCGAGTCCGGCGGCGAACCACGGATCCGAGCCCGCACGGACAAGATCGAGATCTACCGGAACGTGCTGGAGAACAACTGGTCCGGGATCACCCTGTGGGAAAACGCCGACCGGTTCTGCAACAGCCCGGCCAATACCTCGTCCACTGACTGCACGTTGCTGGTGAAGGACTCTGACCGCTGCGCACAGCCGGCGATCGCCACCGCACCGCTCTACGCCGACTGCCGGTGGAAGACCCAGCGGGTGGACATCCACGGCAACCGCTTCGTGCTGGACAAGTCCGTCGTCGACTGCACGGTGAGGTGCGACCGAATGGCGGTGCTGGCCAACTACGGCACCTATCCGGACTGGTCGCCGTACCAGGGCGAGCGGGTGGCCGAGGCGATCACCCGCAAGCAGCACAACCGCTGGCACGACAACGTCTACCTCGGACCATGGAAGTTCGTCGCCCACGACCCGAGCCGGATACTCGACTCCGCGCAGTGGCAGGGCACGCCGTACCAGCAGGACGCGGGCAGCACCTTCCGCGCACGGGACGGTGGTTGAGATGGGCACGGACCACACGTCGAAGATCGTCGGGACAGTCTGGGGTTTGCTGGTCCTCAACACGCTCGGCTCCGCCGGGGCGAAGACCATCATCCCGCTGCCCCGCTCCCTCATCCAGATGGTCACCATGGGCGCGCTGGTCGCCGCGTTCGCGCTGGCGCTCGCGCTCAATCTCCGGCTGCGCATCCGAGCCAGCGCCTTCCTGTTCCTGCTCACCCTGCTGCTGGTGCTGAGCGTGATCTCCAGCGCGCACCTGGAGTCCGGTTTCGGCGCGCTGTTCCGCTGCGCCCGGCTGGCTCTCTTCGTCGCCACGCTGTGGCTGCTCAGCCGCTGGTGGGACGGCAGCCCGACGTTCGTCCGGCACCACATCCGGATGTACTTCGCGGTGCTCGCGTCGGTGGCCGCCGGCTTGCTCATCTCACCGGGCGCGGCCATGCCCGAGCTCTACGGAGGACGGCTGGTCGGCGCGCTGTGGCCGCTCACCCCGCCGCAGATCGGACAGTACGCCGCGGTGATCACCGGGCTCACCGTGCTGCTCGTACTGGGCCGCCGGACCACCGGGGCCGGCGCGGCGGCAGTCATCGTGCCGTCACTCGTCCTGCTCGCGCTGACCCATACCCGGACGGCCACGCTCGGCCTGCTCATCGGCCTGGTGTTGGCGATCGGCTCGCTCGTCCTGACCAGCGCCGCCGCCCGCCGGTTCTTCGCCTGGGCGGTGCTGTGCGCCACCGTGGCCGCGGTGGGGTTGAGCTCCGCGCTACAGGCGTGGTTCCTGCGCGGACAGAGCAAGGAGAACTTCTCCAACCTCACCGGTCGGGCCAAGGTCTGGGACGCCCTGCTGGCAGCGCCCCGGACGACCTCGGAGCAGCTGTTCGGCGTGGGCCTGGGCGACAAGTCGTTCGGCGGGCTGCCGATCGACAACAGCTGGCTGGCCGTTTACCACGAGCAGGGTCTGACCGGCGCCGCCATCGTGGCGGCGATCATCCTCGTGCTGGGCGGCGTCGCGTTGCTGCGGCCGCCGTCGCTGTCGAGGGCCTGCGCGATCTTCCTGATCAGCTACTGCGCGATCGCGTCGTACACCGAGGCCGGGCTGGGCGACGCCTCGCCTTATCTGCTGCATCTGGCCGTGGCCGCCTCGCTGCTGGCGGCACCTGCCGCAGCCACTCCCCTGTCCACGCCCGAAGTCCCTCGACGACGCATCCCGCGATGGGCCCAGAGATCGGAGGTGACCTGAGCATGCACATCCTCGTGGTGCACAACCGCTACGCCTCGGCGCAGCCGAGCGGGGAGAACAAGGTCGTCGACCAGGAGGTGGCGCTGCTGCGCGGGGCCGGCCACCGGGTCGAGGTGTTCGAGCGGCGCAGCGACGACATCGCCGCCCGGTCCCTGCTGGGCAAGGCCGCGGTGCCGCTGCTCGTGCCGTGGAACCCGGCGGTCCGCACGGAGCTCGCCGCCCGGCTTCGCAGCGAACGCCCGGACGTGGTGCACGTCCACAACGTCTTCCCGCTCCTGTCGCCCGCCGTGTTGGCCGCCTGCGCCGACGCCGGCGTGCCCGCCGTCGCCACGCTGCACAACTACACCCAGGTCTGCCCGCCCGGCACGCTGCAGCGGGACGGCCGGCCGTGCACCGAGTGCGTCGGGTCGACGCCGCTGCCCGCCGTCCGGCACGGCTGCTACCGGAGCTCCCGGCTGGCGACGGTGCCGCTCGCGGTCAGCCTGTCGGTCAACCGGCGGCGGTGGTGGTCCGGCGTGGAACGGTTCTTCTGCATCTCCGCGGCGCAGCGCAACGTCCTGGTGCGGGCCGGCATGCCGGCCGAGCGGCTGGCGGTGAAGCACAACTTCGTGCCCGACCCGGTCGCGCGCCGATCGGGCGCCGGCGAGCATCTGCTCTATCTCGGCCGGCTCGCGGAGGCCAAGGGCGTGCGGCTGCTCATGGCCGCGTGGGACGAGATCGCAGCGGACGGCGGTGTGGGCGTGCCGCTCGTGATCGCCGGCACGGGACCACTGGAGGCAGAGGTCACCGCCTGGGCGGCGGGCCGGGACGACGTGCGGTACGTCGGCCTGTACGACACGGCGGAGTGCCAGAAGGCCATCGCGCGGGCGGTCGCCGTGGTGGCTCCCTCGACCTGGCTGGAGGCGTTCGGCCTGGTGGTCGTGGAGGCGATGGCGGCGGGGGTCCCGGTCGTCGCCGCCGGTCACGGCGCGTTCGTCGAACTCGTCGAGGACGGGGTGACCGGGCTGCTGCACCGGCCGGGCGAGTCCGCCTCGCTCGCGTCCTGCCTGCGCCGGCTCGCGGCCGAGCCGGCCCGCAACCGGGAGATGGGCCAGGCGGCCCGGCGCCGTTACGAGCAGGGGTTCAGCCCGGCCGTCGGCCTGGAGCGCCTTATGGAGGAGTACCGCACCGCGATCGCGGGGCGGTCGGCACTGGCTCGCGACGGGGACACCCTCGCGGGCAGGGGGGATGGGAACAGCAGATGACACGATGCCGACTCTGCGGCTCGGAAGCGATGGCCAGCGTCGTCGACCTCGGGGCGACGCCACCATGTGAGAGCTTCCTCGCCGCGGACCGACTGGATCAGCCGGAGCCGGCGTACCCGCTGCACCTGCGGGTCTGCACCGACTGCTGGCTGGCGCAGATACCTCCGTTGATCACGCCGGAGGAGACGTTCAGCGAGTACGCGTACTTCTCCTCCTACTCCACCTCCTGGGTGGAGCACGCGCGCACGTTCGTCGCCGACGCCGTGCAGCGGCTCGCTCTCGGCACCGACGCCTTCGTGGTCGAGGTCGCGAGCAACGACGGGTACCTGCTGAGGCATGTGGTGGACCGGGGGATCCGCTGCCTCGGCGTCGAGCCGTCGGTGAACGTCGGCGCAGCGGCGCGGGACGCGGGTGTGCCCACGCTCACGGAGTTCCTGAGCCCGGACACCGGCTCGGCCGTCCGCGAAGAGCACGGCCCGGCGGACCTGGTCGTGGCCAACAACGTGTACGCCCACATCCCCGACGTGGTCGGGTTCACCCAGGGGCTGCGCGCCCTGGTCGCCGACGACGGCTGGGTCTCCATCGAGGTGCAGCACCTGCTGACCCTGATCGAGGAGAACCAGTACGACACGATCTACCACGAGCACTTCCAGTACTACACGGTCGCGTCCGCGATCCGGGCGCTGGCGAGCGGCGGACTCGCGCTGGTGGACGTCGAGTTGCTGCCCACGCACGGCGGCTCCATCCGGCTGTGGGCCCGGCCGGCCGAGGTGGCCGGCGAGCCGACGCAGCGGGTGGCCGACGTGCTGGCCCGGGAGAAGGCCGCCGGGCTGCAGGAGCTGTCCGGGTACACCGAGTTCTCCGCGCGTGTGGCCAAGGTACGCCGGGACCTGCTGCGGTTCCTCATCGAGGCGGCCGAGCGCGGCGAGACGGTCGTCGGCTACGGCGCCCCGGGCAAGGGAAACACCCTGCTCAACCACTGCGGCATCCGGCCCGACCTGCTCCCGTACACGGTCGACCGCAACCCGTACAAGCACGGCAGGTTCACCCCGGGCACCCGCATCCCGATCCTGCCGCCCGAGCGGATAGCCGCCGACAGACCGGACTACGTCCTCGTCCTCCCGTGGAACCTGCGGGCCGAGCTGGTCGAGCAGCTGTCGTTCGTGCACGAGTGGGGTGGCCGGCTGGTCTTTCCCATCCCTGAACTGAGCATTGTCGAGGTCGCGTCTTGAAAGGGCACAGCATGAAGGTCGTTCTGTTCTGCGGCGGTTACGGGATGCGCATGCGCAACGGTGCCTCCGACGACGTGCCCAAGCCGATGGCGATGGTCGGCCCGCGACCGCTGATCTGGCACGTCATGCGCTACTACGCGCACTTCGGGCACAAGGAGTTCATCCTGTGCCTCGGGTACGGCGCGCACCACATCAAGGACTTCTTCCTCAACTACGAGGAGACGACGTCCAACGACTTCGTGCTGCGGGACGGGCAGACCGAGCTGCTGTCCACCGACATCGCCGACTGGACGATCACGTTCGCGCAGACCGGCATCGAGTCACCGATCGGGGAGCGGCTGCGCAGGGTGCGGCACCACCTGGACGGCGACGAGATGTTCCTCGCCAACTACGCCGACGTGCTCACCGACGCCCCGCTGCCGGAGATGATCGACCGGTTCGCCCGGCGTGACGCCGGGGCGTCGATGATGGTGGTGCCGCCTCAGTCCTCGTTCCACTGCGTGGAACTGGGCGAGGACGGCCTGGTGGGGGGCATCACCGCGGTGAGCGAACTGCCGCTGTGGGAGAACGGCGGGTACTTCGTGCTCCGCCAGGAGGTCTTCGACCACATCCCGGAGAACGGGGACCTGGTCGCCGACGGATGCGCCCAACTGGCCAAGCGCGGCCGACTGGTGGCGCACCAGCACCGCGGCTTCTGGAAGCCGACCGACACCGTGAAGGAGCGGGCCGCGCTCGACGCCGCCTACGCCCAGGGCGACCGCCCGTGGGCCGTGTGGGAACGGGACGGCGCGGGGGCGAGCGCGACCGGCAGCAGGAGCGGCGCCGTAGTGGGGACCGCGTGATCCGGCTCGGGGCCGGGCGCCTGGACCGGATCGTCGCGGTAGGTGCGCACTGTGACGACATCGCCATCGGCGCCGGCGGCACGCTGCTGACGATGTGCCTCGCGCAGCCGGGTATCCGTATCGACGTGCTGGTGCTCTCCGGCGGTGGCAGCGAGCGCGAGCAGGAGGAGCAGGCCGCGCTCGCCGCCTTCTGCCCGGGCGCCGACCTGCGGCTGACCGTGCACAAGCTGCCGGACGGCCGGCTGCCGGCGCACTGGGAGGAGGCCAAGGCCGCGGTCGAGGAGCTGCGCGCGCGGACCGAACCGGATCTGGTCCTTGCGCCGCGTACCGATGACGCGCACCAGGATCACCGCGGCCTGGCGAAGCTGATGACCACCGCGTTCCGCGACCACCTCGTGCTCGGCTACGAGATCGTCAAGTGGGACGGCGATCTCGGCCGTCCGACGGCGTACCAGCCGCTGTCGCCTCAGATCGCCGAACAGAAGGTGCGGCTGCTGCAGGAGCACTATCCCTCGCAACGCCACCGGCCCTGGTACGACCGGGAGGCCTTCCTCGGCCTTGCGCGGATCCGCGGCATCGAATGCCACGCGCGCTACGCCGAGGCGTTCTCCGTCACCAAACTCACTCTCGACCTGGGGGAATGAACCTTGCGCGTACTGCTGACCGGACACCAGGGCTACCTGGGCACCGTGATGGCCCCGGTCCTTAGCTCCGCCGGGCACGAGGTCGTCGGCCTGGACGCCGGACTGTTCGCCGACTGCGTGCTGGGCCCGACGCCCGCCGACCCGCCGGGACACCGGGTGGACCTGCGCGACGTCACGGCCGACCACGTGGCCGGGGTCGATGCCGTCATCCATCTGGCCGCGCTGTCCAACGACCCGCTGGGATCGCTGGCGCCGGAACTCACCTACGACATCAACCACCACGCGTCCGTGCACCTGGCCCGGCTCGCCCGCGACGCCGGGGTGCGGCGCTTCCTGTACGCGTCCACCTGCTCGGTCTACGGCGCCGCCGGCGGTGACGACCTGGTGGCCGAGGACGCGCCGCTGCGCCCGGTGACGCCGTACGCGGAGTCCAAGGTGCGGGTCGAGGACGACCTGCACGCCCTGGCCGACGGCGACTTCAGCCCGGTGTACATGCGCAACGCCACCGCCTTCGGCTTCTCGCCCCGGCTGCGCGCCGACATCGTGCTCAACAACCTGGTGGGCCACGCGCTGCTGTCCGGCGAGGTGCTGGTGCTCTCCGACGGCACCCCCTGGCGCCCGCTGGTGCACGCCGCCGACATCGCACGGGCCTTCACGGCCGCGCTGACCGCGCCGCGCGAAGCGGTGCACGACCGGGCGTTCAACATCGGCAGCGAGACCAACAACGTCACGGTCGCCGAGATCGCCGAACAGGTCGCCGAGGCGGTGTCCGGCGCGAAGGTGGTGATCACCGGGGAGACAGGGGCCGATCCGCGGTCGTACCGGGTGGACTTCTCCCGGTTCCGCGCCGCGGTACCCGGCTTCGACTGCGAGTGGACGGTGAAGCGGGGCGCGCTCGAACTCGCCGACATCTACCGGGAGTTCGGGCTGACCCGCGAGGACTTCGAGCGACGCTTCACCCGCCTTGCCGTGCTGCGCGCGGCGTCCGACGCGGGCGCCGTCGACGACACCCTCCGGTGGCGCCGATGACCGCGGCCGGCGAAGAGATGCACGCGCTGGTGGAGCGGTTGTACCCGCTGTGCCGGAGCATCACCGGCGACGGTGTGCGCGCCACCCTGGAGATCGTCGGCGAGTACGTCCCTCTGCAGGTGCACGAGGTGCCGACCGGGACTCAGGTGCTCGACTGGACGGTGCCCCAGGAGTGGAACATCCGGGACGCGTACATCGCCGACTCCACCGGCAACCGGGTCGTCGACTTCGCCGCGTCCAGCCTGCACGTGCTCGGCTACAGCGTGCCGGTGTCGGCGACCATGCCGCTGGCCCAGCTGCGTGGACACCTGCACACCCTGCCGGACCACCCGGCCTGGGTGCCGTACCGCACCAGCTACTACACGCCGGACTGGGGGTTCTGCCTGGCCCAGGAGACCCTGGACGCGCTGCCGGACGGCGAGTACGAGGTGTGCATCGACTCCACACTCGCCGACGGCCACCTCACCTACGCCGAGCACGTGGTCCCCGGGCAGGTCGCCGACGAGGTGATCGTCTCCTGCCACGTCTGCCACCCGTCGCTGGCCAACGACAACCTGGCCGGCATCGCGGTGGCGACGTTCCTGGCGCGGGCGCTGGCGGAGGAGACGCCGTGGTACACCTACCGGTTCATCTTCGCGCCCGGCACCATCGGGGCGATCACCTGGCTGGCCCGCAACGCGGAGCGGGTGGAACGGGTCAAGCACGGGCTGGTGCTGGCCTGCGCCGGTGACCGGGGCCGGCTGACGTACAAGCAGAGCAGGCGCGGCGACGCGGAGATCGACCGGGTGATGCGGCACGTGCTGGCCGCCTCCGAACGCCCCCACAGCGTCGCCGAGTTCACTCCGTACGGCTACGACGAGCGGCAGTTCTGCTCGCCCGGGTTCGATCTCGGCGTGGGCTCGCTCAGCCGGACCCCGTACGCCGGCTACCCCGAGTACCACACCTCGGCCGACAACCCGGACTTCGTCTCCCCGGAGGCGATGGCGGACACGCTCGCCGTCTGCCGCGAGGCATTCGCCCTGCTGGACCGCAACCGGCGGTACGTCAACCTCAGCCCCTACGGCGAGCCACAGCTGGGCCGGCGCGGGTTGTACGACTCGCTCGGCGGCCGCAGCGACGCGAAGCAGGCCCAGATGGCCATGCTCTGGGTGCTCAGCCTCTCCGACGGGGAGCACAGTCTGCTGGACGTCGCCGAGCGGTCCGGGCTGTCGTTCGACACCGTCGCCGACGCCGCCGACGCCCTGCGCGGCGCCGAACTGATCAAGGCGTGACGCCGATGACCACCGAGGAGGAGAAGGCGACGGCACCGGCCGGATCCGCAGGGCGGGCCTTCGTCGGCCGGCTGTCCTGGGGACTGGCCGACCAGGCGGCCTCCAGCATCAGCAACTTCGCGGTGGGCATCTACGTGGCGCGCTCGCTGGGGGTGACCGCGTTCGGCGTGTTCAGCCTCGCCTGGGTGACCTACGGCGTGGTGCTCAACGTCTCCCGCGGCCTTGCCACCGATCCGCTCGTTGTGCGCTTCAGCGGGGTGCCGGACGCGTCCTGGCGCAGGGCGGTGGCCCGGTCGTCGGGCACCGCGCTCGGCGTCGGTGCCGCCATCGGTGCGGCGTGTCTGGTGGCCGGCCTCGCTCTCGGCGGCCGCGTGGGGCCCGCGTTCGCCTGTCTCGGCGTCATGCTGCCGGGGCTGCTGCTGCAGGACGCCTGGCGGTACGCGTTCTTCGCCGCGGGCACCGGACGGAAGGCGTTCGTCAACGACGTCGTGTGGGGCGTCGCGCTCGTCCCGGCCATGGTCGTGGCGGCCCGCGTGGGCAGCGTGGCCGCGTTCGTGCTCGCGTGGGGCGCGTCCGCCACGGTGGCCGCGGGGTACGGCTACGTCCAGTCCGGCATCAGGCCCCGGATGTCCCGGGCTCGCGCGTGGCTGCGCGAACAACACGACCTCGGCTACCGGTACCTGGTCGAGAACGTCAGCCTCAGCGGCGCGAGCCAGCTGCGCGCGTACGGGCTCGGTGCGATCGCCGGGGTCGGCGCGGTGGGTGCGGTCCGGGGCGCCGAGCTGCTGCTCGGCCCGTTCCTCGCCGTGCTGATGGGGCTGTCGCTCGTCACCGTCGCGGAGGCGGCACGGGTGCTGCGGCGGGCCCCGCACCGCCTCGGCAGGTTCTGCCTCCTGCTGGGGGGCGGGCAGGCCGCCGCCGCGCTGCTCTGGGGCGGGGCACTGCTCCTGATACCGGACCGGCTCGGCGAGCTGGTGCTCGGCGGCGTCTGGCACTCCGCCTCGCAGCTCATCGTGCCGGTCACCCTCGGCGTCGCGGGCGCCGGCCTCGGCACCGGCGCGGCGGCCGGGCTGCGCGCGCTCGCCGCGGCCCGGCGCAGCCTGCGCTGCCAGCTGTTCGCCTCCGCCTGCTACGTCGCCGGCGGGCTCGGCGGCGCGGCCCTGGGCGGCACGGTCGGCTCGGCCTGGGGCGTCGCCACCGCGACCCTCGCCGGCTCGGCCGTGTGGTGGCTGCAGCTGCGGTCCGCCCTCCGCGAGCGCCTGAAAGAACCTATCTGTGAAGTGAGGACGTCATGACCGCCCATCCCCGGCTGAGCCTCGGCCTGCCCGTGTACAACGGCGAGGAGTATCTGGCCGAATCGCTCAACGCCCTGCTCGGCCAGACCTACGAGGACTTCGAGCTGGTCATCTCCGACAACGCCTCGACCGACGGGACCGAGAACATCTGCCGCACGTACGCCGCGCAGGACTCGCGGATCCGGTACATCCGGCTGCCCCGGAACATCGGCGCCGCGCCGAATCACAACTATGTCTTCACCGAGTGCCGCGGCGAGCTGTTCAAATGGGCCTCGCACGACGACCTGTACGCCCGGGACCTGCTGGGGCGCTGCGTCGAGGCGCTGGACGAGAGGCCGGACGTGGTCCTCGCCCACTCCGGGCAGGCGGTCATCGACGGCGACGGCCAGGTGAAGGTCCCCTACGAGTACGGGCTCGCCACCGACTCCCCGCACGCGCCGGAGCGCTTCCGCAGCCTGCTCTTCGAGCCCGGCGGCGACGACTTCTACGGGGTGATGCGGGCCGACATGCTGCGCCGGGTGAAGCCGCACGACAGCTACCACCACGCGGACCGCACGTTCGTCGCCGAGATCACGCTGCACGGGCCCTTCCACCAGGTGCCGGAGCTGCTGTACTTCCGCCGCGACCACCCCACCCGCGCCGAGCGGGCGAACCCTTCCAAGCGCTCCCGGTGCATCAATCTGGACCCCCGCCGGGCGGGCCCGCTGCACCCGACGCCGCGGCTGCTCGCCGAGTACGTCTGGGGCTTCGCCTCGGCGATCCGGCGGGCGCCGTTGTCCCCGGCCGACCGGCGCGCCTGCTACCGCCACCTGGCCGCGTGGATGACCAGCCGGGTCCGGCCGGGCGCCGGCGAGCGGGTCGAGGACCGCGCCCCGGTCGACCCGGCCCGGCTCACCGTCTCCGTCGACTCCCTCGTCGCCGGCCGTCAGAGGAGGCGGGCGTGACGCCTCCGCCCGGAACCCCGGTACGCGTCGGGGTGTTCGGTCTGCTCGGCTCCGGCAACCTCGGCAACGACGGGTCGCTCGAGGCCGTGCTCGGGTACTTGCGCGCCGACCACCCGGAGGCGGTCGTGGACGCACTCTGCGGCGGACCCGAGGCCGTCGCGGCCCGGTACGGCATCCCGGCGACGCGGCTGCACTGGTATCGCGGGGAGTACCGGACCGCGTCACGTGCGGGCGCGATCGCGGCGAAGGGGCTGGGCAAGCTCGTCGACGTCGTCCGCACTGCCGCATGGGTGCGCCGGCACGACGTGGTGATCGTGCCGGGCATGGGCGTCCTTGAGGCCACGCTGCCACTGCGGCCGTGGGGCTTCCCGTACTCGCTGTTCCTGCTCTGCGCGAGCGGCCGCCTGTTCGGCACCCGGGTCGCCCTGGTCGGCGTCGGCGCGGACGCGATCGCCGACCGGGCGACGCGAGCCCTGGTGCGCCGGTCTGCGCGGCTGGCCGCCTACCGGTCGTACCGCGACACCCTGTCCCGTGACGCGATGCGGGCGATGGGCGTGGACACCACGCGCGACGAGGTCCACCCGGACCTCGCGTTCGCCCTGCCGGCGCCGCCGACGAGCATGCCATCGGGCGCGCCGGGCACGGTCTGCTTCGGCGTCATGGACTTCCACGGCGGCAACGACGACCGGGCCCGGGCCGAGGAGATCCACCGGCGCTACCTCGAGGGGACGACCCGCTTCGTCCGCGCGCTGGTCGAGGAGGGCAGACCGGTCCGGCTGCTCACCGGCGACGCGTGCGACGCGCCGGTGGCCGCCGCGATCGTCGGCGCGGTGGACTCGCCGCTGGTCACCGCCGCCGAGGCGGCCTCGCTGGCCGACCTGATGAAGGAGACGGCGGCCGCCGGCACCGTGGTGGCGACCCGGTACCACAACCTGATCTGCGCGCTGAAGGTCGGCACACCGACGCTCGCCCTCAGCTACGCGGCGAAGAGCGACGCGCTCATGGACCGGATGGGCCTGGCCGCGTACTGCCATCCGGCGCGCGAGGTCGACGCCGACCGGCTGCTGGAGCAGTTCCGGGCGCTGGAGAAGCGATCGGCGGAGCTGCGCCGGACCCTCGCCGAGCGGAACCTGGTCGCCGCCCGGCAACTCGAGCGCCAGTTCTCCGCCCTGACGGCGGCCCTGTTCCCGACGACCGACCACGCCGACGCCCACGCGCGGCAGGAGGCTCCATGAAAGCGACCGAAGTCCCGGCGATCGCCGGCGCGTACCTCTTCGAGCCGACGCCTTACGCCGACGAGCGCGGCTTCTTCTGCCGCACCTTCGACGCCGACGTGGTCCGCTCGGTGGGCCTCGACCCGGACGCCTTCGTCCAGGACAGCCTGTCCCGCTCGGTCCGGGGCGTGCTGCGCGGCCTGCACCTGCGCTCCGGCGCCGGCGAGGCCAAGCTCGTGCGGTGCTCGTACGGGAGGATCTTCGACGTCGTCGTGGACCTGCGGCCGGACTCGCCGACCTTCCTGGGCCGGGCCTTCTTCGAGCTGTCCGGTGAGACGCAGACGACGCTCTACATTCCGGCGGGGTGCGCGCACGGCTTCCAGGCGCTGACCGAGACCGCCGACACCTCGTACCGGATCGACCGCCCGCACGACCCGGCCGAGGACGTGACGATCGCCTACAACGACCCGGAGCTCGCCATTCCCTGGCCGCTGCCGGTCACCTCGATGTCCGAGCGGGACCGGAAGGCGCCGAGCCTCGCCGAGGTCCTCCAGCACAAGGAAAGGTGAAGCCGGCGTGGACACCGAAGAGTTCCTCCTCCCCCGGTCGCGGACGGCGAACGAGCGGCTGCACGCCCTGATCCCCGGGGGCGCGCACACCTACGCCAAGGGCGACGACCAGTACCCCGAGAACCTGGCCCCGGTCATCAGCCACGGCCGCGGTGCCCACGTGTGGGACGTCGACGGCAACCGCTACATCGAGTACGGCTCCGGCCTGCGGTCGGTCAGCCTCGGCCACGCCCACCCGCGCGTGATCGAGGCGGTGCGGCGGGAACTCGACCGCGGCAGCAACTTCGTCCGGCCGTCCATCGTGGAGGTCGAAGCCGCGGAACGCTTCCTGGCCACGGTGCCGACCGCCGAGATGGTGAAGTTCGCCAAGAACGGCTCCGACGCCACCACCGCCGCGGTGCGCCTCGCCCGCGCCGCCACCGGGCGCCCGCGGGTGGCCATCTGCGCCGACCATCCGTTCTTCTCCGTCGACGACTGGTTCATCGGCACCACGCCGATGTCCGCCGGTGTTCCGGCGGCCACCAACGAGCTCACCGTGGCGTTCCCTTACGGGGACCTGGCCGCCACGGAGGAGCTGCTCACCCGGTACCAGGACGAGGTCGCCTGCCTGATCCTCGAACCCGCCACCCACACCGAGCCGCCGCCCGGGTACCTCGTCGGCCTGCGCGAGCTGGCCGACCGGCACGGCTGCGTACTGATCTTCGATGAGATGATCACCGGCTTCCGCTGGTCCGAGGCGGGCGCCCAGGGCCTGTACGGCGTCGTCCCCGACCTCTCCACGTTCGGCAAGGCGCTCGGCAACGGATTCGCCGTCTCCGCGCTGGCCGGGCGCCGCGATCTGATGGAGCGGGGCGGGCTGCGTCACTCCGGCGACCGGGTGTTCCTGCTGTCCACCACGCACGGTGCGGAAACGCACTCTCTGGCAGCCGCGATGGCCGTGCAGACCACCTACGCCGAGGAGGGCGTCACCGCACAACTGCACGCCCTCGGCGATCGGTTGGCGGCTGGTGTCCGCGACGCCGCGGCCGGCATGGGCGTCGGCGACCACATCGTCGTCCGGGGCCGGGCCAGCAACCTGGTCTTCGCCACCCTCGACGAGAACCGGCAGCCGTCGCAGCAGTACCGCACCCTGTTTCTGCGCCGGCTCCTCGCGGGCGGGGTGCTGGCCCCGTCGTTCGTGGTGAGCAGCGCACTCGGCGAAGCCGACATCGATCACACCGTCGACGTGGTGGCCCAGGCATGTGCGGTGTACCGGAAGGCACTGGACGCCGCTGACCCCACCCCCTGGCTGGCCGGACGACCGGTGAAGCCCGTGTTCCGCCGCTTAGGGTGACGTGACGTGACGTCAGCGGCGCTCCCGCCGACCGGCGTCGGCCATCCGGTCGGCCATCCGGTCGACCAGCCACGCGGCCGCCGGTATCACCGCCAGCGCGGTGCACCAGCCGCCGAGGACGTCGGTCGGGTAGTGCGCGCCCAGGGCGACCTGCGCCCAGCCCATGGCGGCGCCGGCGACCAGCGCCGCGGCGAGCACGAGTAGCGTGCCGGCCGTCCTGCCGAGGCCGGACCGGCCGGTCGCGAACAGGGCCACCATGAGGGCGAGCGCGGTGAGGAAGGCGGTGTGCCCGCTCGGATAGGACAGGTTGCCGTCGCCGTGGATGGTGCGTCCCACCAGGGGCTTGAGCAGCGTAGTCGTCCCCACGGTCATGCCGGCCCCCGCAACGACGAACGCCGCCGCGCGAGGACGCCGAAGCAGCAGACAGGCCGTGACGGCGGCCCCGACCAGCGTCGCCGCTCCGGCGGGCTCCCCCAAGAAGTCAACGGCCAGAGCGAGGGCCCGCCACGGCGGCCTCACACTGTCTGCCGTCGGCTCGATGACCCACCTGTCCACCCGTCCAGGCTCGCTGTGGCCGGAGTACAGCACCCCGAGCACGACGACCACCAGCGCGGCGAGCGTCGCAACAGGCCCGAGCCACACGCGCAGCGATGGGGGCAGCACCGCGGGCGCCGACCGGCCGGTCACACGCTCACCACGTCCGGTCGACCTGCGGTGCTCTGCCGTGATCGGTAGATGGTGTTCCGGATCTCGACTTCTTGAGGCAGGGAGAGGGTGCGGCCCTTCATCCGACCGATGGGCAGCCATGAATCAGCGGCTTCCTGTCCGACGCCACTGACGCCGGTCGACGTGGCCTTCGGCTTCGGCCGACGCCAACTTCCCCACCAACGAGCCCCCGTCGTATCTGACTTGGCCCGCGCGGGAGCCATCAGCCTGTGCAGCCCCGAACTCGCCGGCCTGTCCATCACCCTGGTCAAGGGCAGCCGAATCAGTCTCTGCTTGCCACCCTAACCAACAATGCGGACGCGGCAAACCGCCGTCGGAAAGTCCGCATGTCAGCACTCCGCGAATCTTGGTCGTCGTCGGCTGCGGGCCGTCAGTGGGCGGCGAGGAGGCCGTCCACCAGGGCCCGGAGTCCGTCCACGTACGTGTCCTCGGCGGTCAGCGGCGCCCACTGGTCCGCGACCTGCGCCAAGCGGGGAAGCTCGCCCGGATCGATGCCGGCGAAGACCTGGTCCCGGTAGGTCGCACGGTCATCGTCTACGCGCCGCCGGGCCGCTGTCGTCCGGACCACGATCTCTCCGGCGGTGTAGTACCAGATCGCGCGGTAGCCGTGCACGGCCCGCCCGGGGGGCAGTCCGCATTCGACCAGGCCGTCGACGATCTGCTCGACGAACCACAGTGCGGACGTGGACATCAGGTCGTCGGCGGTCAGCACCTCCACGATCCAGGGGCAGGCGGCGAGCGCCTCGTGGATCGCGGCGGCGGCGGTGATGATCCGCTCGCGAGGGAGGGCGGGTGGTTCGGGTTGGCGCAGTGTCCGCGCGGCGTAGTCGTCCAGCAGCAGGACGAGCAGTTCTTCCTTGTTGCGGACGTGATGGTAGAGCGCCATCGGCGTACTGCCGACCTCCGTGGCCAGCCGCCGCATGGTCAGCCGGTCCACGCCTTCCTCGTCCACGATCCGTCGGGCCGTCTCGACGACTTCCGCGCGGGAGATACGGGGTGGTCGGCCGCGGGCTTTGCGCGGTGCGGACGGTTGCGGCATGTCCCCATCATCCCCCAGGTGTCGACAGTGGCGATCCCCTGGGCTAATTTACTTACATGTATAAAAACTTACCGGGGCGCCCTGGTGTGGTGCTGGCGGCGGCGGCCGTCGCCCAGTTCGTCGTCGCCCTGGACATGTCGGTGGTCAACGTCGCACTGCCCGCGATCCGCACCGCGCTGGGATTCGCGCCGCTCGACCTGTCGTGGGTCGTGCACGTCTACGCGCTCACTTTCGGCGGGCTTCTGCTGCTGGGTGGCCGCGCCTGCGACCTGTACGGCCGACGCCGGCTGTTCGTGCTGGGCCTGGCCGTCTTCGGGCTGTGCTCGCTGGCCGGCGGGCTGGCCCAGGCACCCTGGCAACTGATCACCGCCCGCGCCGGACAGGGCCTGGGGGCCGCCGCGGCAGCGCCGGCCGCACTGGCCATGCTGACCACCGCCTTCCCTGAGGGTCCCCGGCACGTCCGCGCGCTCGGGGTGTGGAGCGCGGTGAACGCCGCAGGGGGAGCGCTGGGCGTGCTGGCCGGTGGGCTGCTGACCGAGTACGCGGGCTGGCGCTGGGTGATGCTGATCAACCTGCCCGTCGTCGCGGCGGCACTCGCGCTGGTACCCGCAGGGGTGCCCGCCGGTGCACAGCCCGCCCGGCGTGAAAGGCTGGATGCGCTCGGGGCAGCGCTCGCGACGGGTGGAATCGGGCTACTGGTGTTCGGTGTTGTCCGCACCGACACCCTCGGGTGGGGCTCCCCGGCCACGCTGGCGACTCTCGCCGCCGCGGCCGCGCTACTGGCCGCTTTCACCTTCGCCGAATCCAGGACGCCCACCCCGCTGCTGCGCCTCGGCCTGCTGCGCAGCCGCTGGGTCGCCGGTGCCAACGTGCTGGTGTTCTTGGCCGCGGCCGGGCAGTTCGCGGCGTTCTACTTCGTGTCCCTGTACATGCAACAGGTCCTGGGAATGGGTGCCGCAGAGACCGGCGCCGCGTTCCTGCCCTTCTCCGTGGGCCTGGTCGCGGGCACCGTCGTGGCGACCCGCGTCACCGCCACCCGCACCCCACGGGCGTGCCTGGTGCCCGGGGCCCTGCTGGCCGCCGCCGGCCTGGGCTGGTTCGCCTTCATCAGCCCCGGCGGCGGCTTCCTCACCGACGTGCTCGGCCCATCCGTCGTCACCAGCATCGGCGCCGGACTGGTGCTGGCCCCGGTCGCCGCCGCGGCAACCACCGGCATCGCCCCCCGCGAGGCCGGAATGGCCTCCGGCGTGCTCAACAGCTCCCGCCAACTCGGCGGCTGCGTCGGCCTGGCTGCCCTCGCCACCATCGCCGCACACCGCACCGGCACGGCCACCGACCCCTCCGCGGTCACCGACGGCTACGCCGCGAGCCTGGCCGTCGCTGCCGCCCTGTTCGTGCTCGCGGCGGCCGTGGCGATCGGCGTACTGCCCGGCCGCCGAGTCGCCACACCTCTCCCGCAACCCGCCGCCCCGGCAGAGAACCGACTGGAAGGAAAGCCGTCATGACGACCCCCATCGACCTGTTCGCCTCGGCACTGCATTTCCACCCCGACGGCGACGTCCGAGCCGCCGAACGCCGGATGACGAGCAGCGACTCCGGCGCTTGGCAGGTCGCAACCTTCCACGTGGAGACCGACGCCGACGTCCACGCCGACCACTGGGAGATGCACCCGGAGGCCGAGGAGGCGGTGTGCTGCCTGACCGGAGGCGTCCGCCTGTACTTCCGTCCCACCAGGCCCGACGACGCCGAGGACATGGTGCAGTTACGGGCAGGCACCGCCGTGATCGTCCCCCGCGGGCGCTGGCACCGCTTGGAACTGGACACCCCCAGCGACCTGATGTCCATCACCCTTCGTCACGGCACCCGCCTCGAAAGGTGCACCGACACTCGCTGAAACCCTCGCCAAAGATAACGGAGAGTTACCGGACCGTTGTGGCATGTGGACACGGCGAGCCGGCCCGGGGTCGTCCGGAACATGGCGGCTACGAGTCGGCGTAGGCTCAACGTCGGTGCAGCGCAGAGGATTTGGAAGGCGGGAACGTGAGGCGTGACGAGCTGATCCGGCCGGTGCCGGAACTGTTGAAAGAGCACGCCGAGCTGGCGGCGGAACGAGTCGCGTACTCCGACTCCTCGCGCAGCGTCACCTACTTCGAGCTGGAGCGTCGCACCCGCGCGCTGGCCGCGTACCTCACCCGGACGGGGCTCGGCCGCGGCGACCGCGTCGCGATCTGCCTCGGCAACTGCGTGGAGATGGTGGAGAGCTGCCTCGCCGTCCTGCGGGCCGGGATGGTCGGCGTCCCGCTCAATCCGCGCTCCTCCGACACCGAACTGGCTCACTTCCTCCAGGACAGTGGCGCCGCCTTCGTCATCACGGACTCCGCGCACCTCGCACAACTGCGGCGGCTGGGACCGTCGTACGACCGCTTGGGCGTCCTGGTCACCGGGACCGGCCCGGTCCCGGACGGCACCCAGCTGTTTCAGAGCGCGGCCGAGAGCTACGGTGCCGCGGAGATCGACATGCTCGGGCTCGACGATCCGGCCTGGATGCACTACACCTCCGGCACCACCCACCGGCCCAAAGGCGTACTGTCCACGCAGCGGGCCGCGCTGTGGTCCGTGGCCGCCTGCTACGCCCCGATCTTCGGTCTCTCGTCCGACGACCGGCTGCTCTGGCCGCTTCCGCTGTTCCACAGTTTCGGCCACTCGCTTGCGATCCTGGGCGTGACAGCCGTGGGCGCGAGCGCCCGGATCGCCGGTGAGCTGCTGCCGCCGGGCGGTCTGCGGCAGGAGCTGCTCACGGCGTACGAGGGGCTCGGCGGGCCCTTCACCATGCTGGCCGGCGTGCCCACGACGTATCACCGGCTGGTCGGCGCGGCCGGCAAGGCCCCGCAGGCGCTGCGGATGTGCGTCGTGGCCGGTGCGCCGAGTGGTCCCGCTCTGCGCACGGCCGTGGAGGAGACCCTTCGGGCGCCGCTGCTCGACGCGTACGGCAGCACCGAGACCTGCGGCATGATCGCGGTGAATCGTCCCGAGGGGCCCTGGGTCGAAGGTTCCTGCGGGCCGCCTGTCCCGGGCATGGACGTACGCGTCGTCGATCCGGGGAGCGGCGCGGACGTCCCGGACGGGACCGAGGGCGAGGTCTGGGTGCGTGGGCCGAGCCTGATGACCGGGTATCACGAGCAGCCCGAGGCGACGGCCGCCGCGCTGCGGGACGGCTGGTACCGCACCGGCGACCTCGGCCGCCGGGTCGAACACGGCCACCTCAAGCTCACCGGCCGGGTCAGCGAGCTGATCATCCGCGGCGGCGAGAACATCCACCCGACGGAGATCGAGCAGGCGCTGCTGGAATGTCCCGGCGTGTCCGACGCCGTGGTCGTGGGTGTGCCGCACGACGTGCTCGGCGAGGTGCCGGTCGCCCTCGTCGTACCGGGTCCGGACGGGATCGACGCACGGCGGGTGCTCGCCGAGTGCCGGACCCGACTGGCCGACTACAAGGTCCCGGTCGAGATCCGGGAGATCGCCGCCGTTCCGCGTACGGCATCCGGCAAGATCACCCGGCACGCGCTGGTCGTCCCTGCGCCGGCCGCCCCGGTCGCTGCCGGCACCGCCCTGCGCGAGCGGCTTCTCGCTCTCTCACGCGACGAGCAGGAACGTGCGCTACGCGAGACCGTGCTCACCGAAACGGCCGAGGTCTGCCGGTGTACGCCGGGCGATCCGCCGGACGCGGACAGTCCGTTCGCGGATCTCGGCATGACGTCCGTCGGCGCGGTCGGGCTGCTGGACCGGCTCGGTGCGCTGACCGGACTGAGCCTGCCGACGACGCTGGTCTTCGACCACCCGACGCCGGCCGCGGTGGCTCGGTACCTGCGCGTCGCGCTCTTCGAGCGCGAGCCCATGGGGCACCCGCAGTCGTACGACCGACAGGTCCGGTCCTCCGAAAACGACGAGGACGATCCCGTCGTGATCGTCGCCATGGGCTGCCGGTACCCCGGTGACGTCAACTCCCCCGAGGATCTTTGGGAGTTGGTGTCGCAAGGCCGGGACGCCATCTCGGAATTCCCTACCGACCGCGGCTGGGACCTGAACGCCCTGTACGACCCCGACCCCGACCGGATCGGCACGTCGTACACGCGCCACGGCGGATTCCTGCACCGGGCCGCGGAGTTCGACGCCGGGCTGTTCGGGATCTCGCCGCGCGAGGCGCTCGCGATGGATCCGCAGCAGCGACTGCTCCTGGAGACGTCCTGGGAGGTGTGGGAACGGGCCGGGATCGACCCGGCGTCGCTGCGCGAGAGCGACACCGGCGTGTTCGTCGGCGTGATGCACGGCGACTACTCCGCCCGCTTCACCCGCTGCCACGAGCTGGAGGCGCACCTGGGCCTGGGTTCGACGGGCAGCGTTGCCTCCGGACGGATCTCGTACGTGTACGGTCTGCACGGTCCCGCGATCACGGTCGACACCGCCTGCTCGTCCTCGCTGGTGGCACTGCACTGGGCGGTGCGGGCGCTGCGCTCGGGCGAGTGCTCGCTGGCGCTGGCCGGCGGGGTCACGGTGATGTCGACGCCCAAGCCGTTCCTCGCCTTCAGCCGACAGCGCGGGCTGTCGCCGGACGGGCGCTGCAAGTCGTTCTCGGCGGCGGCCGACGGTACGGCCTGGGGCGAGGGCGTGGGACTCGTCCTGCTGGAGCGGCTGTCCGACGCGCGGCGGGGCGGCCATCCGGTCCTGGCCGTGCTCCGCGGCTCCGCCGTCAACTCCGACGGAGCGTCCAACGGGCTCACCGCACCCCACGGCCCGGCACAGCAGCGGCTGATCTCGCAGGCGCTGGCGGACGCGGGGCTGCGTGCCGGTGATGTGGACGTGGTGGAGGCCCACGGCACGGGCACCAAGCTGGGCGACCCCATCGAGGCGCAGGCCCTCCTGGCCACGTACGGACAGGACCGCGAGCAGCCGCTGTGGCTCGGGTCGGTCAAGTCCAACCTCGGGCACACACAGGCGGCGGCCGGAGTCGCCGGCGTCATCAAGATGGTGCAGGCCATGCGGCACGGCGAACTGCCCCGCACCCTGCACGCCGACGCGCCCACACCGCACGTCGACTGGTCCTCGGGCCGCGTGGAACTGCTGACCGCCCCCCGGCCCTGGCCGGCCTCGGACCGGCCACGGCGCGCGGGGGTCTCGGCCTTCGGGATCGGCGGGACCAACGCGCATGTGATTCTGGAAGAGGCACCGGAGACAGAAACGGCGGCCTCCGAGGAGACGGCTGCGACGCCGCCCGTTCCGTGGCTGCTCTCCGCCGCCGACGAAACCGCCCTGCGCGCCCAGGCCCGACGGCTCGCGACCGAAGTCACCGACCGTCCGGGCCTGTTGCCCGCCGATGTCGCTCACTCGCTCGCGGTGTCGCGCTCCGCCCTCACCCATCGGGCGATGGTGCCGACCGGTGACCGGACACGGATGCTGGACGCCCTGAGCGCACTCGCGGAGGGCCGGGACGCACCGGGAGTCGTACGAGGACTGGCGGACCCGGAGATCCGTACGGCCTTCCTCTTCACCGGACAAGGTGCCCAGCGCCCCCGGATGGGCGCCGAACTGCGCGCCGTCTTCCCCGTCTTCGCCGAAGCCTTCGACGAGGTCTGCCGGTACCTGGACGACCGTCTCCCACAGCCGCTCAGTGCGGTGCTGTCCGCCGAGCCGGGCTCACCGGAAGCAGCTCTTCTGGACCGTACGGACGTCACGCAGGCCGGACTGTTCGCCTTCGAGGTGGCGCTGTTCCGGCTGCTGGAGTCGTGGGGCGTTCGAGCCGACCGTCTTGTGGGCCACTCCGTCGGCGAACTGGCGGCTGCGCATGTCGCCGGCGTACTCGATCTGCCCGATGCGGCGAGGCTCGTCGCCGCTCGCGGCCGGCTGATGCAGGCGTTGCCCGAGGGCGGCGCGATGGTGGCACTGGACGCGGCCGAGGAGGAAGTCCTCCCGGTGCTGGCCGAGTTCAGGGCGCAGGTGGCGATCGCATCCGTCAACGGGCCACGCTCGGTCGTGGTCTCGGGCGCGGAGGACTCGGTGCTCGCGGTGGCGGGCGGCTTCGAGGCGCGCGGCCGCCGGGCCGTACGGCTGCGGGTGAGCCACGCCTTCCACTCACCCCTGGTGGAGCCGATGCTTGACGAATTCCTGGTCGCTGCCCGGGAGTTGACCTACCGGCCGCCGCGCATCCCGATCGTCTCCACCCTGACGGGCCGGCCCGCCGAGGCCTCGGACCTGTGCTCGCCCGGGTACTGGGCGCGGCACGCCCGGCTTCCTGTGCGCTTCGCCGACGCCGTGCGCCGGCTCGCGGACGACGGAGTCTCGGCCTATCTGGAACTCGGTCCCGGGCCCGTGCTGACCGCGGCGGCCACCGACTGTCTGACGGACGGGGTCACGAGGGGCCCCGTGCTCGCCGTGGCGACACGAGGCGGTGAGTACGAACCGGAGACGCTCCTGTCGGCCGTGGGGCGGCTGCATGTGGCCGGGGCCCCCGTCGACTGGGCGGCGGTGTACGCGGGGTCCGGCGCGCGGCGCGTCGACCTGCCGACGTACGCCTTCCAGCGGCAGCGGTACTGGCTGGACGCGCCGCGCCCGGCGGCGGCCGGTGCTCAGGCGCTGCTGAGCCCGGCCTTCCCGGTACCGGACACCGAGCGGACGGTGCTGACCGGCCTGTTGTCCCTCGCGACCCACCCGTGGCTCGCGGACCATGTCGTCGCCGGGAGCGTGATCGTGCCGGCGACGGTGTTCGTGGAGATGGCCGTGCGAGCGGGCGACGAGGTGGGCTGCGGTGCGGTCGACGACCTCGTGATGCTGTCGCCGCTCGCCCTGCCGGCTTCCACGGGGGTGCGTGTCCAGGTCGTGGTGGGTGCGCAGGACGACTCGGGCCGGCGACCGGTCGACATCTACTCCCGGCCGGAGGAGTCCGCCGAGGACGTCCCATGGATGCGGAACGTCTCCGGACAACTGGGCCGACGTCGTGCCGCGGAGGACGAGCTGACCCAGTGGCCGCCCCAGGGCGCCGAGGCCCTGGATCTCACCGACGCGTACGCCGTCCTCGCCGACGCCGGGCTCGCCTACGGGCCTGCCTTCCAGGGGGTCAGTGCGGTCTGGCGGCGCGGCGACGACGTCTTCGCCGAGGTCCGGCTGCCCGCGTCGCACACCTCCGAAGCGGGCCTCTTCGGACTCCACCCGGCGCTGTTCGACGCCGCGTTGCACGCGCCGCTGTTCGCCGCACCCACCGACACGAGCACTGTCCGGGTGCCGTTCGCATGGAGCGGAGTGAGCCTGCACGCCTCCGGAGCCACCGAGTTGCGGGTCAGGGTGACGTCAATGGGCCCGGACACGGTCTCACTCACCCTGGCCGACCCGTCCGGCCGGCTCGTGGCACGTGTGGACTCCCTGACCACCAGGGAACTCCCGTCCGACCAGGCCGACATGACGGACGACATCGCACGAAGGGCCCTGCTGCGCCCTGAATGGGCCGCCCTCGCGCTCTCCGGCGACGCCGGTGAGCGCGCCTGGGCGGTGCGGGGGCCGGACGAGCTGAACCTCGCCGGGTTCCTGGCCTGCGCCGCCGGCCCCGAGTCCGTCGCCGTCACAGCCGTCGCCCGTGCGGCCGACTCCGATCCGCTGCCCGCCGTGTACGAGTTGACCGGCAGGGTGCTCAAGACGCTGAAGGACTGGCAGGACGATCCGGACTCGGCGAATTCACGGCTGGTAGTGGTGACGAGGGACGCCACCGCGCCGGTACCGGACCTGGCGGGTGCGGCGGTCTGGGGACTGGTGCGTACGGCCCAGTCGGAGCTGCCCGGTCGTGTCGTCCTGGTGGATGTGGACGGGCGGCCCGAGTCGCTGCGGATGCTTCCCGCGGCCGTCGCCACCGGTGAGTCGCAACTCCGCGTGCGGGACGGGCAGGTGACGGTTCCGCGACTGGCCGCGGTCAGTGATGCCGCAGGCGCGGGGACTGGCTTCGGTGCGGACGGTACGGTGCTGATCACCGGAGGCACCGGTGCGCTGGGCGCGGAGCTGGCACGTCACCTGGTCGCCGCACACGGCGTACGTCATCTGCTGCTGACCGGACGCCGTGGGCCTCAGGCGCCCGGGGCGGAGGAACTGCGCGGCGAACTGGAGGGGTTGGGGGCGCAGGTCGGCATCGTCGCCTGCGACGCGGCCGATCGTGCCGCGCTGGCCGAGGTGATCAAGCGCTGCGAGCCGCCGCTGACCGCCGTGGTGCACGCCGCCGGGGTCCTCGACGACGGCGTGCTGGACTCGCTGACCCCCGAGCGGATGGCGGCCGTACTGCGGCCGAAGGCCGACGCGGCCTGGAATCTGCACGAACTGACCCGGGACATGGACCTTTCGGCGTTCGTCGTGTTCTCCTCCGTCTCCGGTCTGCTGGGCCGGGCGGGCCAGGGCAACTACGCGGCCGCGAACTCGTTCCTCGACGCCCTCGCCCACCGCCGCGCCGCCGAAGGACTGCCGACGGTCTCGCTGGCATGGGGTCCGTGGGAGCACGCCGGCGGCATGGCGGCGGGGCAGCCCCAACAGCGCCCACAGCCACGTGACGTGCTCGTGCCGCTGTCCACACAGCAGGGCCTGGCCCTGTTCGACGCCGCGCTGCGCTCGTCGGAGCCGGTACTGGTGCCGATCCTGCTGGACCGGGCCGCGCTTCGGTCCGGTGCGGGGCACCTGCCACCGGCGTTGCGCGGACTCGTCCGTCAGAGCCGGCCGACCGCCGCGGCGGCGGACTCCGGCTCCGAGCAGCTGCTGGAGCCGGGAGCGTGGCGGAAGCGGCTGGACCGGCTGCCTGCGGGCGAGCGGGAGGCGGCGCTCGTGGAGCTGCTGCGGGCCGACGTGGCCGCGGTGCTCGGATACCCGCGCGCCGACGCTCTCCCGGCCGGCAGGACCCTCGCCGACCTGGGTTTCGACTCCCTCACCGCCGTGCAGGTCCGCAACCGGCTGAGCATGGCACTCAAGCTCCGGCTGTCGGCTGCGGTGGTGTTCGAGCACCGCACGGCCGAGGAACTGGCACGCCACCTGCTCGGCCTGCTGGACGGCGGAACGGCCGCTGTAGCCACCCCCGAGGCCACAGAGGCGGAGCGGCCCGCGTACACCCTCTCCTCACTGTTCCGGACGGTCAGTGCCTCCGGACAACCGGTGGCGGCGATGCACCTGCTCGTCACCGCGTCCTGGGCGCTGCCCACCTTCACGGCCGCCCAAGGCCGCGAGCACGCTCTGTCCCCGATCCGCCGCTCCCACGGCCGCCCCGGCGCCGGAAGGCCGACGGTCGTCTACTTCCCGGCCTACCATCCGTCGCTCGCGTCGGACGGCGGCGACTTCCCTCGCTTCCACCACGCCTTCCAGGACGACCTGGACGTCCTGGAATTCCCGCACCCAGGTATCGGCGCCGGTACCGCCGTACCGGAGGACCGCGCCACGCTGGCGCGTACCCAGGCCGAGAGCGTGCTGCGGCACGTCGGGCACGGGCCCTTCATGCTCGTCGGACGATCGGCGGGCGGCAATGTGGCGCACCTGGTGGCCCACCAGCTGGAACGCATGGGCCGGGCACCGACCGGCTTGGTGCTGCTGGACACGTACCACATCACGCCGGACAACAGCGGCGAGGACTGGCTGCTGTCCCTGGCCGCCCCGCCGCCGCAGGACACCGGACGGCCCGTCTTCACCGCGGACGACGACAGCGCCCTGGCCGCGATGGGGGCCTACAACCGGATCTTCCTCGGCTGGGACCCGGAGCCGGTCGCCACGCCCACGCTCCTGGTGCGCGCGCTGCGGCCCACGCACGCCATGGCGGCCTCCGCGGAAGCTGACGACTGGCGGACGACCTGGCCACCGGCGCACGACGTGGTGGACGTCCCCGGCGACCATCTGACGATGATGCGGGAACACGCGGAGACGACCGTGTCGGCGATCCGCGCCTGGACCGAGGCGCGCACGGCGAAGGCAGCCCCATGAGCATCGACGCAGGAACGGAAGGGAGACCAGTGAGTTCCGCCAATTCCGAGCAGGACTTCGACGTCATCGTGGTCGGCGGCGGCCCGGCCGGGGCCACCGTCTCGGCGGCCGTCGCCCTGCGCGGCCATCGTGTCCTCCTCGTCGAGAAGGAGACCTTCCCCCGGTACCAGATCGGCGAATCCCTGCTCCCCTCCACCGTGCACGGCGTGTGCCGGATCCTCGGTGTCGAGGACGAGATGGCGCGTGCGGGCTTCAAACTGAAGCGGGGTGGCACATTCCGCTGGGGCCGGAACCGGGACCCCTGGCAGTTCTCCTTCGCGCTGTCGCCCCGGCTCGCCGACCCGACCTCGTTCGCCTACCAGGTCGAGCGGTCCCGGTTCGACGCGATCCTCCTGGACAACGCCCGCCGGGTCGGCGTCGACGTACGGGAGGGCTGCCGCGTGACCGGCGTGATCGCCGGCGAGGAGCGGGTCCGCGGAGTGCGCTGGACCGGGCCCGACGGCGAGATCCGCGAGGCCGGCGCCCGGTACGTCGTGGACGCCTCCGGCAACGGCAGCAGGATCCACCCGCACGTCGGCGGGAAGCGGACCTACTCCGACTTCTTCCGCAACATCGCGGTGTTCGGCTACTTCGCCGGCGGCGCGCGGCTCCCGGCACCCAACGACGGCAACATCTTCTGCGCCGCCTTCGACGAGGGCTGGATCTGGTACATCCCGCTCCGGGACGACCTCACCAGCGTCGGAGCCGTGGTCGCCCGCGAGAACGCCGAGGCGATCCAGCGGGACCCGGCGACCGCCTGGCGCCGCCTCGTCGACGCCTGCCCGGAGGTACGCGGCTTCCTCGACGGCGTCCCGCAGGCCACCGAGCCACCGTACGACCAAGTCCGCGTCCGCAAGGACTGGTCGTACTGGAAGTCACGGCTGTGGCGTCCCGGCATGGTGCTCGTCGGAGACGCGGCGTGCTTCGTCGATCCGGTGCTGTCCAGCGGAGTCCATCTCGCGACCTACGGCGCACTGCTCGCCGCCCGCTCCATCAACGGCGGCCTCGCCGGAACCCTGGACGAGGACCGTCTGTTCGCCGAGTTCGAGGCCCGCTACCGGCACGAGTACGGCCTGTTCCACGAGTTCCTGGTCTCGTTCTACGACATGCACCAGGACGAGCGGTCGTACTTCTGGAAGGCGCGCAAGGTCACCAACGTCGGTACGACGGAACTCGAGGCGTTCGTCGAGCTGGTGGGCGGTCTGGCATCCGGCGACGCGTCGCTCACCGGGGCGGGGCCCTCGGGCTCACGGCTGACGGCCGTCGCCGACGACTTCGAGCGAGCCGTGCGCCGTCTTCCCGACGCCGACGACCTGCGCAATCCGCTCTACGAGTCCGAGAGCTTCCGGCAGGTGTTCCAGGAGGGGACCGTCCTGCAGGAACGCGGACTGTTCGGCGGGCCGTTGGAGGAGGAGACGCCGCTGCGGCCCGGCGGTCTGGTGGCGTCGGAGGACGGGCTGGCCTGGGTCGAACCTGGGCCGTAGGGGGCGGAACCGGGTTGGTAGTGGGTGGACGGAAACCGGCCGGCCCCGGCCACGAGCCGCCTCTGCCCAGCCGTCGATCGCACCACGCCCCAGGGAACGGAGCAGCACGAAACGTGCCAGCTGCGGCCCCAACGCTGGCTCGCAGAGCGCACGTTCGCCCACTTGCATTGGTCCGCCGACTGCGGGTCCGCTGGGGAGATCCCGCGACATCCACGATGCATTCCTTGCCCTCGGGTGCGCGCTCATCTGCTGCCGACGTCTTGTCTCCCTACGCTGACAGCATCGGAACCCAGTGAGTCATCACCCGGTGCAGCCGCTGTCGGTGGTCAGCGATCCAGTCGTGCGGCAGGGCGATCGGCACGCGCACGGTGACCATCGATCCCGACTCGTCCTCCACGACCACCTCCGGACAGTCGCGCTCGCCGACGAGCTGGATGAAGATGGACGCCCCCCTGCTCATCTCCGTCCAGGCGACATCCTCGCCTGCGTCGAGCCTGTTCAGCGTGTCGGACCAGCTCTCCAACTTCGCAATGCACAAAGCCAGGTAACAGCTGCCGGATACGAAGGGCGTCCTGACGACGATCTCGGCATCGAGGCCGGCGGCCCACCTGGGGCTCCGTCCCAGAACGTTGACCGTAACGCTGTTTCCCTCGTCATCGGCAAGGGAGATGAGCTCCCTCGGAACGATGTCGCCCATAGCTGTCCCTTCATCGGCGAGTACCGCGAATCCTCGCCCGGCAGGGGCATCCGCCATCCATTGGTCAGCGGTTCCACGTCAGGGACTTGGTCCAGTGTTGCAGCGCGCGATCGAACGAACTCGGCCCGCCGACGTCGCAGCCCATGACATCACCACGGCCACGAAGGGGCCGACGGCTTCCCTTTTCCGGTGCGTCAACTATAGTTACGCACAACGAGCGTCAACTATAGTCACGCCCGAGGGCTGGGAGGCGGTGCAGTGGTGGAACCAGGGGATGGTCCCAACGCACCGGAGACAGCTCGACCAGTTCCCGTCCCAGGCTCTGGCGCTCCTTTCAGCGACCGCCTCAACTTCCTGTTCGATCGGGTGCGTCCTCCGGGAGCGGAGGAGTACACCAACGCCCACGTGGCTCGCACGATCTCGTCGTACGGGGAGGACAGCTACACGCGGTCCCACATCAGCCTGCTCCGTGCGGGCAAGCGGACCCCGACCATCACCATCGTTCCGCTCCTCGCCCGGTTCTTCGGCGTGGAAGCCGCCTATTTCGTCGAGGACGAGGCCACGCGGAAGATCACGACACAGTTCGAGATCCTGCGAAAACTGAAGGAGAACGGGGTCGAGCAGATCGCGCTGCGGTCGATGGGCGTGTCCGCCGCCGGACAACGCAAGGTCCTGGCAGCCCTCGAAGCCGTACGCAAGGAGGAAGGCCTGCCCGACGACCCCGCAAGGGATTCGACGTGACCGGCGACTGGTGTCTCCAGGAGGAGGAGAAGCTCCGTGTGGCTCAACCGTCGTAACCGCGGACCCGGCCGCGACGCCGACAAGGTCGAGCGCCGGAGCAGAGAGTTCGTGGCAAGCCTCGACCTGCCTGCTGTCGACAGCGTCCTGGACCTGGTGCCGTTCATGGAGGAGCGCCTCGGCCGGTCGATCCGGCTCATGCCGTTCGCCTCCGACCCGGCCGACCCCGACTCCCTCGACGCCTCGGCCCCGTGCGGTCTGTGGCTCGCCACCGGAGACACCGACTACGTGTTCTACGACACGGCCGTCAGCCTGGCGCACGCCGAGATCATCGTGGGCCACGAGTTCGGTCACATGCTCAAGCGTCACCGGGGTAACGCCCCGCTCGAGGCCGGCAGCCTCGGCGGTCTGATCACCGACATCGATCCCGCCACGGTGCAACTCGTCCTGGGGCGGACCCGTTACAACGAACCGGAGGAGTTCGAGGCCGAGATGCTGGGCTCTCTCCTGCAGGAGCACGTGAGCGCGTCCCGCACGCCGGATTGCCGGGAAGCCGACCCGATAGCCCGCACGTTGCTGCGCTGACCGAATAGGGCCCCGTGAAAGACATCCTCCACCCCCTGTGCCTCGCCATCGCCGGCACCGGATTCCTCATCCTGGTGCGTGACCTGGGCAAGAGCCGCCGCGATCCGGCGCTCGTCGCGCTGGCCTTCACGTACGGCTTCTCCGCGCTCAGCTACGCGGTCTCCCTCACCTGGGTGTGGGTACGCATCGACGGCCTCTTCGGCGTCCCGAACATCGTCGTGCCGATTGCCCAGGGCTTCGTGATCGTCGTCCTCGCCCTCCAGGCGACCGTCCTCGCACACTGGTCGAAGCCGCCTGCGGAAGCGCGCCGGCGCAGCCGACTCCTCCTCGTCGCAGCCCTGGCGGTCATCGCGGCCATGGCGGTGTTGTTCGCGTCGCTCACTCCGGCCGCCACCCGGCCCACCGACTTCTCCCTGTACTACGCGCACGACCCCGTCTTCCAGACCTACGTGCTCCTGTACTTCGGGACGTACAGCGTCGCCGAGATCTACCTGGCACTGTCCTGCTGGACCTATGCGCGCAGCGCCACGAACCGGTCGATCGCCTTCAGCTTGCGTCTCGTGACCGTCGGCGCGGTCGTCACCCTCGGATACAGCGGCATCCGGATCGCCGGCATCATTGGGGCCGAGGCCGGGTTCAGCGTCAGCCACCTCAACGACTTCGCCTGGGCCTGCGGGGACATCGGCGCGACGCTCACCCAGATCGGCTATCTCATCCCCACCGTTGCCCGGCGTGCCACCAGCGTCCGCGACTGGGCCATCGCGCACATCCGTTACCGGCGCCTGGGCCGACTGTGGTCCGCTCTCGACCAGGCCGACCCCGGCATCACGCTGCGCCGCCCGGCTCGCCAGGGCCAGGACGTCCTGCGCCTCCGCAGCGCCCATTTCCCCCTGCTGCGCCGCCGAGTCGAGATCCGTCAGGGACAGAAACTGATGCGCCGCTACCTCGATCCGGCCGTGCGGGTGCAGGCCGAAGCCCGCCGCGCGTCCGAAGGGCTGTCCGGCACCGAGTTCGTCGCAGCGGTCACCGCCGACCAGATCCGCGCCGCCCTCGGCCGGCACGCGGCGGATGAACTGGTCGACAGCCCGGCCGAGTTCGCCGACGCCGAGCTCGCCCTCGCCACCACAGAGGACGAGCTGCTGCACCTCCAGCGCGTCGCCGCGTACTTCACGCCCCCTGCGAGCAATGCCTCCGACGTCCGTAGCCCCATCTCAGGAGCCCGTTCGTGATCCTCCGTCGCACCCTGCTCATCGCCTCCACGGCCATCGCCGCAGCGGCGTCCATGGCCACCATGTCCGCGGCTGCGCGCTCCCGCGCGGGTGGCGCGCCGCCCCCGCGCACCGACCTGCACCTGGCTTCCGCCCGCGAGCAACTCCGCGCGCTGCGCCGGCGCACGATCACCAGCCGCGCCCTGCTGGAGCAGTACCTCCAGCACATCGCCGAAACCAATCCGGACCTCAACGCCGTGATCACCCTGGACGCCGACGGCGCACGCGCGGCGGCCGACGAGGCCGACCGCCACATAGCCAGGACCGGCAAGCCGCTCGGCGCACTCCACGGCCTGCCCCTCACGGTCAAGGACGCTCTGGAGACGAAGGGTCTGCGCACGACCTGCGGTTCACCCGACCTCACCGCCCACGTCCCCGACCGGGATGCGGATGCCGTCGCGCGCCTCCGCTCCGCCGGGGCCGTGATCGTCGGCAAGACCAACGTCCCGGTCATGTGTCAGGACCTGCAGACCTCGAACCCGATCTTCGGCAGGACCAAGAACCCGTTCGACGACGCCAAGACCCCGGGCGGATCCTCCGGAGGCCCGGCCACAGCCGTCGCCACGGGCATGACCAGCCTCGAACTCGGTTCCGACCTCGCGGGCTCCCTCCGCCTCCCGGCCGCCTACTGCGGTGTGTACGCGCTGCGCCCCAGCGGGGGCATCGTCCCCACCCGGGGACACATCCCCCGGCCTCCGGGGTGGCTCTCCAGCTCCGACATGCTCACCCTCGGCCCCATCGCCCGGAACGCCGACGACCTCGACGCCCTCCTCGACGTCCTGGCCGCCCCGGCCCCGGCCGAGGCCGCCGCCTGGAGGATCGAACTCCCGGCGCCCAGGCGCAGCCGGCTGGCGGACTACCGCTTCGGGATGTGGCAGGACGACCCGTACTGCCGCGTCGACGAACACATCCGCCGGCTCTTGGACCAGGTCTCCGAGCTCCTGCGGTCCGCAGGTGCCACCGTTGACCACAGCACGCGGCCCGTGGCACTCGCCGACAGCGACAAGCTCTTCCAACGGCTCATGTACGCCACGGCGAGCGCCACCGCCACCGACACCGGCTTCGCCGACGACATCGCCGCCGCCGCCAAGATTCCCGTCGACGACCCGAGCGGCCTCTTCCTGCACTCGCGCACGATGCGGCACCGGGACTGGCTGCGCGCGAACGAGGAACGCGAGAAGCTGCGCGGCCGCTGGGCGGACTACTTCGCCACCCATGACGTCGTCATCACACCGGCCGTTCCTTCCACGGCCGTCGACGACCAGACGTCCACACCGGTTCCCGAAAGGTTCATCACCGTCGACGGCGAGCGACGCCCGTACTTCGACCAGACGGCGTGGCTGAATCTGGCCGGCCACGTCAGGCTCCCGGCCCTGGTCATGCCCGCGGGGAAGACCGCCGACGGCCTGCCGCTGGCCATCCAGATCATCGGCCCTTACCTGGCCGACCGCACCGTGATCGACACGGCCAAGCACCTGGCTCGGCACCTTCCCGGACCCTCACAACCGCCCGTGTCCGCCTCATGACCGGGCGCCCATGACGGGGCTCGCTCTGCCCCCACGGGGGTGGGGCGGGGCGAGCCCGCACAGCAGCAGGGACCCGGGTGCACCGGGCTCCTGCTGAACTGTGCCGGTCAACGCCGGGTAAACCACTGAAGGTTGGTCGGAGACGGAATCCTACGAGGACCGTTCGCGTCGGTGGCGAACAACCGGCCAGGACCTGCCGAGAAATGAAGGGCCCGGATACCGACGGGGGATGCAGTACCCGGACCCTCGCGATCATCATAATCCCACAGGTGCGGGAAGCGAGCATCAGCACCGCCACCCGATGACCGGATCCGACACGGCACGGAACGCCGTCGAGAGCGAGGGTCCGGCGATAACAGCCCCCGCCTCGGTCGGTGTTGCCTCCTGCGTGTTCGGCACGAATACGCCCGGCACGGAGGACGCGGGTGGATGGCCCGGCATCGTTGTGCAGTTGTCGGTTCATGACCTGGCCTCTGCCGACCTGAAGTGCGCCGGATGGTCAGGGGCTGGCCGTCACCCGGCCTACCTGGCCCTCAAGTTGGAGCGCTCCGACCTCGCCGTGGCCGGAGGCGTTCACTCGCCGCTGCCCGCGCCCGGCCGCAGGTCGGGGTGTTCCTCGGTCAGCCGGATGGTGAGCAGTTCTGTGCGCGGGCCCCGTTGGACATCCAGCTGGTCCGGATGACCTGGTCCCGGTAGGTCGCGCCGTTGCCACCTCTCCTGCTCAGGGGTGCATCCGCGCGCCTTTGAGGACCTTGTCCACCGCGTTGCGCGGCCCGTAGACGGCCATCCCCACCAAGTCGAGCTGGTCTGCGCCAACCGCACGTACGGCCGCCCGGTTGTCCCGGTCGTTGCCCGTGCTGAACAGATCCGAGGTGAACAGAGCCCTCGGCAACGAGCGGGACAGCGCTCGACCATGCGCGGTGGTCAGCATCTCCTTCGTCCCCTCGAAGACGAGCACGGGCTGGCGGAACATCGGCAGATACGCGGTGTCGTCGGCGTCCGTGTACGGTTCGCCGATCACCTCAGGTGACGCCGTGCCGAGCCCGCTGACGACGAAGGCAGTCACATTCAGCCGCTGCCAGGGCTCCAAGTCGTCGCGCAGCAGAACGGCGATCTTCGTGTCGAAGCGAACAGCCACGTTCTCGGCCCCTGCACCGCTCTCGTCCCCGGCCCGGGTCCCGGTCTCATCCCTCGTTCTCATGCTTTGAGACTGCAGGCTGCACGCCTGCGTCGTCTTGTACGTTCTTTGCATGGCGTCCCGGCAGGAAATCTGTGCTTGGCGCCCGTCGGTCTCGGGCGTCATGGAGGTCTTCCACGCCCACTTCACTGAGCACGTGTACCCGATGCATGTCCACGACGCCTGGACCCTGCTGATCGTCGACGACGGCGCGGTCCGCTACGACCTGGACCGCCATGAGCGCGGCACCCCGAACGACACCGTCAGCCTGCTTCCGCCGCAGGTCCCGCACAACGGCTCACCTGCCAGCTCTCGTGGATTCCGTAAGCGAGTGCTCTACCTTGACATGACGCAGCTGGACGAGAGCTTCATCGGGCCGGCGGTCGACGGCCCGGACCTCACTGATCCCGTCCTGCGCAGACGCATCGGACAGCTGCACACCGCCCTCGCCAACCGGGGAGAAGAACTCGAGGCGGAGAGCCGTCTGGCCCTCATCAGCCAGCGCCTGCGCGAGCACCTGCGCCCCAGGCCGGCCGTCGGCGACGCGATGCCCGACCGCGGCATCGCCCAGAGCCTGCGTGACCTCCTCGACGATCGATTCCCTGGAGGCACCACGTTGGAAGAGGCCGCGCGCTTGCTCCACGCCCACCCGGCGCATCTCGTACGTGCCTTCAGCGCCGCGTTCGGCGTCGCACCCCACCAGTACGTGACGTCCCGCCGCGTTGACCTTGCCCGTCGTCTGCTCCTCGATGGACGGCCACCAGGCGAGGCAGCAACTGCGGCCGGCTTCTACGACCAGTCCCACCTCACTCGGCACTTCAAGCGGATCTTGGGCATCACCCCGGGCCGGTACGCCCGTACTGGGCCTCATAAGTTGAGCAGGGCTCGCCCGCGCTCGATGCCGCACCTGCTCAAGAGCGCGCCGAACAGCCCAACGGCCTAGGCGGCCACCAACACGCGCGGCGAATCGTGGTGACAACACAGCTGCCTTTGTGAACCATCCTGCTTCGGCTCAAACCAGCAAGGTCACGAACCTACGGCTGGAGTTTGTCGAACTTCGGCAGCTCCAGCCGTCCCTCTCGCAGTCGAGGGAGCGTGCCACCGTCCGCCCACTGCCGATCAGCCCGGCAGCAACAGCTCCGTCAGTTCATTCAGCACATCGGTCCCTGGCTCACCTGTGGTGACGGGTGCAGGGCTGCCCGTTGGCGAGGCGCTTGCGCCGGCACTCGCTGAAGGACTCGGCGACGGCGTCACCGACGGCAAGGGCGGCTGGCTCGGGCGGCCGGAGGACGGGCTGGGGGTCGGCCTGGCCTTCACGGGTGGCGAACTGACGGGCGCGGCGGACGCCTGCGGAGCAGGTGATTCCCGGTCCGTGGGCGTCGCGTCAGGGCGCCGAGTCCCACCGTCATTCCGGTTGCGGGCCGTTCCTCTGCCCGGGTGCGTGGCCGGACGGTCCGGTGAACGCGAGGCTTTGGGGGGTTTGCCGGTGTCGTGTCCTTGGGGCTCGTCCGGGGATGCCAGCTCCGGGCTCGGTGCCGCTTGTGGAAGGCCTGCGGAGTGCTGGGGCACCAACGACGCGCTTGCCAGGCCACCGAGCACAGCGAAAGTGGCCGCGGCAAGAGTCCGAACACCGTGCCTCTTCCAGCGCTGAGGACCACGGCGCCGGACCTCGGACAGGTCGGCGGCCGGGACTTGGGGGGTGGCGGAGGAGGGAACACGGCGGGGCTCGGCAGAGTCCGGCCCCTGGTTGAAGAGGACCCCCATCCCCACCGTGTCGACCGCCGGAGCGTCGCCGCCTCCATCGCTCAGCGGTGCCATGCCGTGGTCGTACGCCCCGCATTCCGGGCACGTCACAGCGCCGTTGAGAGTGCGGCGGCAGGGTACGCAGTAGTCCATGGAATCGACCGCTCAGCGGGACAGTCGCTGGAACGAAGCCTGGTTCCCTGACCCGGCCCCGCAACAGCCGTGCGTCGCACAGCAGCGCTGGGCAATGTGCAGCAGGATCCTTGGCATGTGCGAACCTCACTCACTCACCGGTCTACAGGTGGGCACCTGTTGTCGAGGTCTACGGGTGACGGCGTGTGAGTTGCTCAACCAGCGGCTGAAACGTGAGGCAGGTAACTCCCGTAAACATTCTGTCTGTTCCCGAATTTGCCCCCCTGCTGGGGCGGGCTGATGCCGCGCAGCCGGCTTGCCGTCACGTCCCTGCCGCATGCCCGTCGGTGCTCCGTTCTCGGTTCGCAACGGTGCAGAAGGCGCTGACGTCTGCCCACGGCTGACCGCCCTGAAGCTCAGAAGGCGTCCCGGGGGCCATGGGTGTGGAGGAAGAGAACAGGCCCGGTGCCCAGACGGCCGTTGGCCGCCATGGCGAGCAGGGCGGCCAACCCCTTCGCCGTATACACCGGATCGAGCTCCAGCAGCCCGCTCTCGGAGGCAAGGCGCTGCGCCCTTTCGCCCTCCGGTGTGGCGTGACCGTAGCCCGGTCCCAGCCACTCCCGCACCATCGTCACCTCGTCGGGCAGGATCCGGGTCCGTGGAAGGTTCGCGCCCCGCGCACGCAGCAGATCCTCCGTCCGGTCGGCCAGCGCGACCACGGCCCGGTCGTCGAGCCGCAGCGTGTCGTTGACGACCACGCCCACGACACGGGTGCGCAGCCCGGCCAGCCGGAGGCCAAGAGCCAGCCCTGCGGCGGTACCCCCTGAGCCGACGGCGGTGACGATGTGCGAGGGCTCCGGCAGGGTTCCGTCCGCGACCTGCGCCGCGAGCTCGAGGGCCACCTCGGCGTAGCCGAGCGTGCCGATCGGCGCGGAACCGCCCGCCGGCAGGAAGTACGGCAGCCGCCGTCCCGTGGTGTGGCGGAGGAAGAGCCACGGTGCGGCGGCGACGGTCCGGGCCTTCGTCCGGGTGAGGTGCAGGGTGGCGCCGGATCGCCGCAGTCGGTCCAAGTGCGCCCGGACGTGGTCGTTGACGGGCTGGTCGATCAGCGCGAGGGCGGTGGACAGACCCTGTTCACGAGCGTAGAGGGCGGTGGCCAGACCCCAGTTCGTACCGAGACCGCCCACCGTCAGGATCGTGTGCTTCCCACGGCGCCGCACGTCGGGAAGGATCCACTCGAGCTTGCGGACCTTGTTGCCTCCCCACCCGCCGGAGCCGAATCCGCTCTCGTCCTTGCACCACAGCGATACCCCGTCCGCCATCCCGGTCAGCTCGCGCACGGGCGTCGGCCGGTCGCCGAGCGAGAGGTGCGGCAGTGAGGTGACCAGCTGGGGAAACACCCGGTGCAGCAGCGGTCCGCTCATCCCCGGACTTGCCCCTTCCTCTCGATGGATTCACGTGGCGCGGGCCCTGCCAGCGTAGTGAGCCGGCATCCTTCGGTGCTCAATACTTCTCATCAACCTTCTCATCAACGTTCATGCGTTCCCCGAACGACGAGTGATCCGGAACCGACCGGCAAGTGCTCTCGTTCGGCTCGTCACCTTCACCTCGACGGGCCGCCGGAGGGCTGAGGCCGTACGGTCGGGACAGGCACATGCTCGACCTCCACCGGCAGGACGGCGGGCACCTGGCCTTCGGCCACGGCAGCCACCTGTGCCTCGGTCAGCAGCCGGCCCGCGCCGAGATGCGGGGCGCGTTCCCCGCGCTGCTCAACCGCTTCCCCACGCTGCGCCTGGCCGTACCGGCCGAAGGAGTCGGCCTGCGCCCGGAGACCGCGGACATCAACAGGGTGAAGAGCCTCTCGGTCACCTCGGACGTGTGACCGCGAACCGATGACGGGTGAGTTCGCATACGGCCGCCCGCCACCGCTGCGGTCGCTCGCCTGCAATGATCGCGCCCGCGTCGTCCTCGCCGCGCAGCAGCTCGAAGTGCCGGCCGCCCAAGAGGGTCGGCGCGAGCTTGCCCGCGCGGGTGACCGGCGGCCCGCTCCAGCGACTCGGCCGCCTGGGCTACATCGGTGCTCCCCTCGGCTACGGCCCGGCGAATAGCCCTACGGGCTTGGTCGAACCGGTAGGACATCTCGTTGCGGTCGGCCAGGTCGTTCACCGTCTGTACAGCCGCCGGTGTCGCCGGCCCGGGTGATTGCTCCCCGGACCGGCCGGCTGCCAGCATGAACCTGTGCTTATGGTCCCGAGCTGGGTATGGCAAGGCGGTCCGGTTCGCAGAGCATTGAGCATCGGCCTCCCGGTCGGTGTCTTCTTGGGGATATTCGTGCTCGCCGAATCCGGATCGTGGGTGGGCGCAGCCTTGGCGGCCGTCTTCCTCATCCCTTTCTGCGGAATCAGGATGGCCCGCCGGATGAGCAGAGCCTGGCCCGGAGCCAATGACCTGGAGTCCGCCGACCGGGTAGCGGTGGTTCGCGCCACCCGACGTGGTGAGGACACCGGCGATTCCCGACTCGCGCCCGCCGTCATCGACTACACCGGCGCGCTGCGGACAACCCGGGAACGAGACCGCCTCCTCCAACGGGTGGTGCTGCTCTTCGCCGCACTGGCTGTGGCCCTCGCCCTGAGCGACACCCTTACGGGGTCAACCCGGGAGGCCTTGGTGTCGTGGTTGTGGGTCGCGATCTTTCTCGTAGAACTGATCTGGTGGCCCAGGAAGCAGGCTCGCATCATGTCCAACGCAGAACGGGCGGAGAGGTCGGCCCGTCACGTATTGCGACAGAAACCGCCCGGCGAGTGAGACACGCTTCCCCGATCCCGCCGAATCGGCCCTGGTTCTCCAGCGCACGGAGCGCACGCCGAGCGAGCGGAGCCAGCACCCAGCGGCCGTTGTCACCAAGGGGCGTCCTGACCGTGAAGCGGTGCCGTGGTCGCTCCAAGCACTCCGTAGACAGCGGGCCGGCAACCACGGACGGCAGGAACGGGCCGGAAAATACAGCGCACGCCCCTATGGATCAACGAGGCACAGAAAGACAAGGAGACGGCGCGCAAGGGACTCGACGCGCTCCCCGTCACCACCAAGAAGCAATCCCACTCGACGCCCAGCCGATCCGGAACTCACCGAGAGCCTCGGAGGCATCACACAGCGCATTCTCGAAGCCGGCAGCGAGAAGAGGGGCCCGCTCTACGAAGCCCTGGGCATCACCATCAGCCACGAAACACGAAACGAGGACCGCGACCGTAAGGTCGAGGCCCTCGAATCCGTGTGGTTGTGTCCGAGGGGGGACTTGAACCCCCACGCCCGATAAAGGGCACTAGCACCTCAAGCTAGCGCGTCTGCCATTCCGCCACCCGGACTAGGTGTTTTCGCCGCTCACAGGGTGTTCCCCGTGGCGACATGGATAACTCTACCAGGGGTTCGAGGTGCCTCTGAACCGCATTTCGCGTGGTCAGTGGGGTGGCGGAGCGCCGACGTCCCTGCTCGCACCGAGCCGGTAGGCGCCACCACGTGGGGAGTACGGAACGCGATTGGATGCTTACGCGGCGGGCCGGGTATCGGCAATCTTCTCGATGTCCATGCCGCCTTCCACGGAGGCGATGGCGAGGAAGCGGCCCACGGCGCGGTCGAGGACGTACGAGACCTTGGTGTCGATGTCGACGGGCTGGGCGAGCGGCCGACGCGATGGCCGGCGGGTGGCCGCGGGACCGGGGATCCCGTCTCCGCGGCCACCCCGCCTTTCAGGACAGCTGACCGTCGTAGTCGGGCAGCTTGAACGTCCGCTCGGCATGACCGCCCACCAGGTCGGTGGCGCTGTTGCCGATATTGGCGATGATCTTGTAGCCCTTGGCCTCGATCTCCGCGCGCTTCCCGGTCTTGTAGGCGCTGACCTCATGGAACAGGTCGGGCAGATCCCGCACGTACAGACCGTCGACCGGGTAGCCGGCCTTCTTCAGGTTCCAGTCGGTGAGCGAGTAGATGATGCCGGGGCGGGCGGTGACGAAGAAGATGGCGACGCCGCGGGAGTCGGCGAACCGGGCGAGGTCGCGGACCTGGCCGACCGCGGGGGTCGGCAGCTCCCAGAAGGGGTGGAAGTCGGTCTCGAGCGAGGTGTTGTCGATGTCGAGAACGATCGCCTGCTTCTCGCCGGAGGGCTGCGCGGTCCGCTGCTCGATGTACGGGCGGGCGACGGCGACGACGGCTGCCACATCACGCTGCCAGGTCGCGTAGTCGACGCCGGCCGCCTGTGCGGCGGTGGCCGCCGCACGGGGCTGGTTCACCGCGGTCGCCGGGGTCGCGGCCGATGCCGCCGGGGTCGCCGTGGCGAGGGCCGCGGCGGCGAGCACCGCCGCCGTTGCGGTCCTCCATCTGCGTGCATGCATGGGGGGTTCTCCTGGGTCGAGGGTGGTCGGGGAGAGCCGCTCGTTTCACGTACGAACGAAAGGCCTTGGCATGCTCGCGTCCAATGATGTACGGAATGCAACATTCCCTCTACTGGTCAGTAGAGAGAAGAGTCGGAGACGTGTTCGCGAACCACGCGACCGCCCGTCGGCGGCAGTTCGCCGACGGGCGGGGTCACCGGCGTGCGGTGCGGTGGCTCAGCAGTCCTCTTCCCGCAGCGAGTGGAGGTGCTCGCTCGACTTGCGGGCGAACGTGAACGACTCGCCGGGGTTGTCGTGTTCGGCCTGCCAGTGGTGGTCGAGGCGGCCGCCACGGGTGCGTGTCACCGCCGAGATGAACCTCTGGTAGTCGATGTCTCCGTCCCCGACGTCCACCATGCGGTAGCCGTCGCGGGCGGCGTCGTCGCGTTCGCCGTCCTTGACGTGGAACAGCGGATAGCGGTCGGGCTGCCTGAGCACATAGCGCAGCGGGTCGAAGGGGGCGGGCGTGCCGTCGGCACGCTTGGAGAAGCGGAACTGACCCGCGTACGCCCAGTAGATGTCCATCTCGAGGTGGACGAGCTCGGGTTCGGTTTCGGCGAGGAGCACGTCATAGAGGCGTACGTCCGGCCTGTCGGTGGCGAAGGAGAACTCCTCGGCGTGGTTGTGCTGGTAGAACTTCATGCCGCGGGCCTTGGCGGCGGCGCCGTACTCGTTGAACTCCTCGGCGCAGCGCTTCCAGCCGTCGACGGTGGCGCCGTAGCGCCAGGGGCCGGAGGCGGTGCCGATGTGCTCGAGGCCGAGCGCCTGGGCGTCGTCGAGGACCTTGTCGAGGTTCTGGGCAAAGGTGTAGGCGTTCGGGTCGGACGAGTAGTAGCCGACGTGGCTGCCGATGGCGCGCAGCCCGTGGTCGCGGGTGAGCCTGCGGAGCTCGGCAAGGGTGATGGGCCCTGCGGAGCCCTGCGTGTAGCCGGCGTACTCGACCTCGTCGTAGCCGTACTTCTCGAGTTCGGCGAAGACGGCGGCGAAGCCGAGCGTGGAGACCTTGTCGCGGAGCGAGTAGAGCTGGATGCCGAGCCGTCCCGGGGGCAGTACGGGGCGGCCCCGGCCGCTTCCGTGGGCGGCGGCGGTGGCCGGGGCGGCCGCCGTGCCGAGGAGGGCGGCTGCGGTGGCTCCGGCGGCGACACCGAGCATGCCGCGTCTGCTGAGCTTGTGGCTGAGCTCGGGGTCGGGGGTCCTGCTCGTGCGGCTCATTGTGGATAACTCCTCGTTGTCAGTGGCGTCTGGTTCAGTGGAGTCCAGCGAGTTGAAGCAGCAGGGACTTCACATCGGTGGCCGCGACGCGGCCGGTTACAGCGCGGGGGGTGGAGCACAGAATGAGCGGCCCGTTGTCGGTGTCATCGCTCGTGGGGAGGCGGCCATGGCTGCCGCGAATGGGTGAGGGGTCGAGCGGTACGACGGCCATGCGGTAACGCATACCGAGTTTCTTGCGGGCGAGGGCCGTGGCGGCTTTGACGCGGACGTACGGGTCCTGGGGGTCCATGAAGAGCTCGACGGGGTCGTAGCCGGGCTTGCGGTGGATCTCGACGAGCTGGGCGAAGTCGGGTGCCTTGTCGTCGTCGAGCCAGTAGTAGTACGTGAACCAGGCGTCGGGATCGGCTACGGCGACGAGTTCGCCGGAGCGCGGATGGTCGAGGCCTTGGCTCTTCTTGCCTTCGTCGCCGAGGAGTTCGGCGATACCCGGAAGTCCGTCGAGGACTTCCCTGGTGGCGTCGAGATCCTCGGGCCGGCGTACGTAGACGTGGGCGAGCTGGTGGTCGGCGACGGCGAAGGCCCGGGACGCCATTGCGTCGAGGTACTCCATGCCGTCCTGCGTGTGCACTTCGAGGAGTCCGGCGCGGCGCAGTTCGCGGTTGATGTCGACATGCCGTGTGACACGGGTGATGCCGTACTCGGAAAGGGCGACGACGGTGCGGCCCTCGGCTCGCGCGTCGTCGAGAAGGGGGGCCATGGCCGTGTCGAGGTCGGCGGCCGCCTGGAGGGAGCGCGGGTCGTCGGGGCCGAACCGCTGCAGGTCGTAGTCGAGGTGCGGGAGGTAGCAGAGCGCGAGGTCGGGGTTGCGGGTACGGAGGATGTGGCGGGTGGCGCTGATGATCCAGCGGCTGGAGACGATGTCGGCGCCGGGTCCCCAGAAGTGGAAGAGGGGGAAGGTGCCCAGTTTCTCGGTGAGTTCGTCATGGAGGGCCGGCGGCCGGGTGTAGCAATCGGGTTCCTTGCGTCCGTCGGCGTAGTAGACGGGGCGGGGGGTGACGGTGATGTCGGTATCGGCTCCCATGGCGTACCACCAGCAGATGTTGGCGACGGTGTAGCCGGGGTGGGCGCGGCGGGCGGCGTCCCAGAGTTTGTCGCCGCCGACGAGGCCGTTGTGCTGCCGCCACAGCAGGACGTCGCCGAGTTCGCGGAAATACCAGCCGTTGCCGACGATGCCGTGCTCGGAAGGGAGGGTGCCCGTCAGGAAGGTGGACTGGGCGGCGCAGGTCACGGCGGGCAGCACGGTGCCGAGGGGGGCCTGGGAGCCGCTCGTGGCGAGCCGTTTCAGGTGGGGCATGTGGGTCAGGAGCCGCGGGGTGAGGCCGACGACGTCCAGGACGAGGAGGGGGGTGGGTCGCGCGGAGTCGCCCGGGGTGATGTCGCTCATGGGAGTTCCTTGAGGCCGAGGTCGATGAGCAGGTCGCGGGCGAGGGTGAGTTCGGCGGCGATTCCGTCGGTGAGCTGAGTGCGGCTGCGGGGGCGCAGCTCGGCAGGCAGTGCCTGCCAGGTGTACGTCTCGACCTCGAGGTGCCGGGTGAGCGGAGCGGGGCCTCCGACGAGGCGGGCCAGGGTGTCCTGGAGTACGGGAAGAGTGGAGGTGAGCGGAGGGGCGGGCGGTGCGTGCAGGGGGACGTGGAAGTGGGCGCGCCAGGGAGCACCGTCGGGGAGGGTGCCGGCGGCCAGGGCCTCGTGGAGGTCGTCGGTGCCGCGCAGTCCTGCGGCGGTGCGGGTGCGGGTCTGGTGGAGGAAACGGGGTTCGGCGAAGGCCGCGAGGGCGTCGCGTACGTCGGGGAGGTGGGGGTGTTCGGCGTGCAGTGCGGCGGAGAGCTGCGCCTTGGGGATGGTGATGCCGGCGCCGGTGAGGGCGTCGAGGGCGGGACCAGGTTCTTCGAAGGAGGTGGCGAGATGGCAGGAGTCGACACAGATGCCGATGCGGCTGCTCGATATGGCGCTGAGGGGGCGGATCGCGTCGGCCGTGGTTTCGACGGTGCAGCCCGGTTCGGGTTCGAGGGCGATCCGGATGGATTTGCCGGTGAGTTCTTCGAGCGCGTCGAGGCGTTCGGCGAGCGTGCTCAGTGCGGTGCGGGCGGTGGTTGCGGCGTGGCCGTCGAAGCGGGTGCGCCATGCCAGCGGCAGGGTGGAGACGGACCCTTCGCCGACGTCGTCGGGCAGCAGTGCGGCAAGGAGGCGGGCCAGGTCTCCGGTGTGGGTGAGCCGTTCCGGTTCGGTCCAGTCGGGCCGGTAGACGCGGTACTTGACCTCGTCGGCGGCGAATCCCTCATACGGGAATCCGTTGAGGGTGACGACCTCCAGCCCGCGCCGGTCGAGTTCGGCGCGCAGGCCGCGCAGTGCCGCCGGGTCGGTGATCAGCGCCCGGGCAGCGTCCTTGGCGAGCCAGAGGCCGATCCCGAGGCGGTCACGCCCGAGGCGTTTGCGGACGGGCTCGCAGTGGTCGCGGAGCTGGGCGATGACGCCGTCGAGGGTCTCGGCCGGGTGGACGTTGGTGCAGTAGGAGAGGTGGACGGTGGTGCCGTCGGGGTGGCGGAAGCGCATGCGTCTCGCCTCCTCATTCCCCGCCGCGGAGGATGGAGTTGCCCTCGTGCAGGGCCTCGGCGGGCGGGACGTCGAGCTGGAGGCGGCCGCTCTGGCCGTAGAAGGCGACGGGGTTGCGCCACAGCACCTGGTCGACGTCGTCGTGGGTGAATCCGGCGGCGAGCATGGCGTCGGCGACCTTGCGGGTCTTCAGCGGGTCGCTCTTGCCCCAGTCGGCGGCCGAGTTGACCAGGACGCGTTCAAGCCCCTGGGCCTTGAGGACGGTGACCATCCGGTCCTCGTCCATCTTGGTGTCCGGGTAGATGGAGAACCCGAGCCAGCAGCCGGCGTCGGCGGCGTCCTTCACCGTCGTCTCGTTGAGGTGGTCGAGCAGCACGCGCTCGGGAGCGAGTGCGGATTCACGGACGACGTCGACGGTGCGGCGCAGGCCGGCCGGCTTGTCACGGTGCGGGGTGTGGACGAGGGCGGGCAGTCCGTGGTCGGCGGCGAGCTGGAGCTGGGCGGCGAGGGCGGTGTCCTCGGCGGGGGTCATCGAGTCGTAGCCGATTTCACCGACGGCGACGACGTTGTCCTTGACGAGGTAGCGGGGCAGTGCATCGAGGACGGGGGTGCAGCGGGGGTCGTTGGCCTCCTTCGGGTTGAGGGCGAGGGTGCAGTGGTGGGCGATGCCGTACTGGGCGGCGCGGAACGGTTCCCAGCCGAGGAGGGAGTCGAAGTAGTCGAAGAAGGAGGCGGGTGAGGTGCGGGGCTGACCGAGCCAGAAGGACGGTTCGACGAGGGCACGGACGCCCGCGGCGTACATCGCCTGGTAGTCGTCCGTGGTGCGGGAGGTCATGTGGATGTGCGGGTCGAAGATGCGCATCAGGACTCCTCCGTGGGGGACGTCAGGGTGAGGACGCGGTGGAGGTCGGCGGGTACGGGGCGGCCTGCGGCGATGCGTTCGGCGGCGTAGTCACCGAGCATCCGGGCGAGTTCCGCGTCGCCCCGGGCACGGCGTTCGAGACCGTCGGCGGCGTCCACGGGCACTCCGGTGAACAGACACTTCAGGAGGGCGTGGCGCCAGGAGTGCGGGTCGAGGTGTTCGGCGGCGTAGGGGCCGACGGCGGCTGCGACGAGCCGGGTGTCGTTGGTGCGCAGGGCGTCCTCGACGAGAAGGAGACCGACGGCGGGGTCGGGCGCGAGCTGCGGCAGGGCGAGGAGCACGGCGCGGCGTTCGGCGGCGGTGCCCTGCTGGTAGAGGCGGGTGAGGGTGGCCGCGTCGGCGTGGGCCTCCCGGAGGAGGAGGGTGCGTACGGAGTCGGAGTGGTCCTGGCCGCAGTGGCGGCCGGCGGAGGCGAAGCGGAGTTCCCAGGCCGGGACGGCGTAGAGGGTGGTGGCGTCGGCGGGCGCGGCAGCGGTATGGGCGGCTTCGGCCAGGGCTTCGTGCAGCCAGGCCCGGGCGGCGCCACCGAGCCGGGTGTCGAGTTCCTCGCGGGTCAGGATCGCCATTCCGGTGCTCCGTTCATGGGGGCCGGGGCCGGGGCGTTCCGGCGGAGGAACTCGATGGAGGCGCGGGCGAGTTCTGGGCCCGCGTGGGAGTGGCGGGGCAGTTCGACGACGGTCAGGCCCTGGTAGCCGGTTGCGGCCAGGGCGTCGAGGACGGGCGGGAAGTCGATCTCGCCGTCGCCGAACGGGAGGTGTTCGTGGACACCTCGGCGCATGTCCTCGATCTGGACGTGCCGCAGCCAGGGGGCGGCCTGCTTGACGCAGTCGGCGGGGGATGCCGGTTCCAGGCACTGGCAGTGGCCGATGTCGAGGGTGAGGCCGAGGGGTTCGGGGTCGCCGAGGAGGGTGCGGAGGTGGTCGAAGTCGTCGATGGTGGCAAGGAGGTGGCCGGGTTCCGGTTCGACGGCGAGCGGGACACGGGCAGTGGCGGCGGCGTCCAGGACGGGAGTGAGGGCGGCTTCCAGGCGCTGCCAGGCGGTGGTGGCGCCGGTGCCGTCGGGGGTGATGCCGCTGAAGCAGTGCACGGCGTGCGCGCCGAGGTCCGCGGCGACCTGAACGGCACGGACGAGGAGTCCGGCACGGGCGGCGCGGCCGTCGGGATCGGGGTCCAGGAGGGACGGGCCGTGCTTGCGGCGCGGGTCGAGGACGTAGCGGGCGCCGGTCTCGACGGTGACCTCCAGTCCGAGGTCGGCGAGGCGGCCCGCGAGGCGGCGGGTGCGGGAGGCGAGGTCGGGGGCGAGGGGGTCGAGGTGCATGTGGTCGAGGGTGAGGCCGACGCCGTCGTAGCCGAGGTCGGCGAGGAGCGCGAGGGCGTCGTCGAGTCGGAGGTCGGTGAGGCCGTTGGTTCCGTAGCCGAGGCGCAGGCTCATGTGGGGCTCACCTTCCGGGCGAGGCGTCGGGCGACGGGGATGAGCGCGAGAACGGCCAGTCCGAGGCCGGCGGCCCCGGCGCGGGCGGCGAGGGCGGCCTGCAACGGGATCATGGCGCGGATACCGGCGCCGACGGCGCGCTGGGTGAGGGGTGGGGACGGGTTGAGAGCGGCGTGGAGGAAGGGGGTGACGGTGGTGCGGGCGTAGGTGGTGGCGGCGAGCGCGGCGAGGAGTTCCGCAACCGGGGGCGAACCACCGGGCCCCTGCGAGGGGGTTGGTGGGCGGGGCAGGCTCCGCTCCCCGGTGCGCGGGGGCAGCGGCGTCCCGCCGTGAATGCTCGGGGGCGGCGCCGCCCCGCCGTCCGCGCTGTGCGGCGCGGGCCGGCCGGGCGTACGGACGTGGGCCGTCAGGGTGGCGAGCGTCAGGGCCGTCGCCAGGGCCGCGAGGGGCGCCTTGGTGGAACCGCCCTGGACTTCGTGGCGGGAGACGGAGGTGATCGCGTAGGTGTGGGCACCCAGGAGACCCGCGTGCGGGAGCGCGCGGGCCAGGCCGGTGGGGTGAGTTGCCGTGGCGCCGAGCAGGAGGTCCAGGGCGCGGGCCGATGCCATGGCGGCCGGGCCCGCCGGGGTGTGCTTGAGGCGCAGGTCGTACGACCAGACGGTCGCGGTCAGTGCCGATGCCACGAGCAGGGCCGGACGACCGGCCCGCGCGGCGAGGGCAAGCCCCGCCGCCGTGAGGGCACCCGCGGCGGCCAGGGCCGCGGCCTGGCCGATCCGGCCCGAGGGGATCGGCCGGTGCGGGCGGTCGACGGCGTCCTCGTCGCGGTCGGCCCAGTCGTTCAGGGCCATGCCCGCCTCATAGAGGCACAGGGAGGAGCCGATGGCGAGGGCGGTGCCCCGGTTGGCGCGCAGGCCGGCGGAGGCCGCGCCCGCGAGGGCGTCACCGGGGACGGTGAACAGGGCGGAGACGCGCAGCAGTTCGGCCCACGCCTTGAGCCGCCCACGGCACACCTCGGCAGCACGTGGCCCCACCGCTCCCGGCTGCTTCGCCCCCGTCGGATCTCCCGTCGGATCTCCCGTCGGATATCCCGTCGGATATCCCGTCGGTCCTCCTGTCAGTCCTCCCGTCAGATCTCCCGTCGGCGCGGCCGCACACCCGGCCAGGCCGCGCCCGGCCGTGGCCCCGCGCCCGGCCCCCCGTGCCGTGCCCGGGTCGCCGTCGCCCGCCGCGGTCCCTGGCGAGGCGGTCCGCGCTTCCGCGGACCCCGGTACGGTGCCCGGCCGCTCCGTACGCCCGCGGTCGATGCTTTCCGCGGGTGTGGGCTCACCGTGCGCCTGCGCACGTCGCGGCGCGGCCCTCCGCGCCCCGCGCCGAGGTGCGGGGTCCGGGTGTGCCGGTGACAGGTGTGCCGCTGTCCCGCGCAGAAAACCCAGAAGAGCCAGGGCGCCCAGGGCGCCCAGAGCACCGAGGGCGCTCCGTCGACGGCGCCCCGTCACCGGGACTCCCCCAGCCGCGCCGCGAAGGCGAGCAGCGCGGCGTACTGGTCGGGCAGTGCCGCCGGGGCGCCTGCGTCCGGGTCCTTGAAGTAGAAGGCGAGTTCGGGGAGCGGGCCGGACAGGCCGGCCTCGTGGGCGCGGGCCACCAGTCGCGCGAGGTCGAGCACCAGTGGCGCCGCGAGAGCCGAGTCGCAGCCCTGCCAGATGGTCTGGAGGACCATCCGCGAGCCGAGGAAGCCGTCGAAGGCGATGTGGTCCCAGGCGGTCTTCCAGTCGCCGAGGGCCGGTACGTCGTCGATGTGGACTTCGCCTTCGGGGGCGGCGCCGAGCGTGTCGGTGAGGACACGTTCCTTTCCGGCGTTCTTCGCGGCGGCCGCCGCGGGGTCGGCCAGCGCAGCCCCGTCCCCGCCGCCCAGGAGATTGGTGCCGGACCAGGCCCGTACGGACAGGGCGCGTTGTACGAACATGGGGGCGAGCACGGAACGGAGCAGTGTCTGGCCGGTCTTGCCGTCCCGGCCGGCGTGGGGCAGTCCGCCGGCACGGGCGGCGTCCTCGAGGGCCGCGGTGCGCAGCCCGGTGGAGGGGGTGAAGTTGACGTACGGGCAGCCCGCCCGGATCGCCGCCGCCGCGTAGAGGGAGCTCGCGGGGAGTCGTTCGGATTCCTGAGCCGGTGCGGGCTCCGTCGAGGCGACGTTCACCACGACGACCCGGGCGAGTGCGTGGCGCTCGCGGAAGGCGACGATGTCGGTGGTGAAGGCCGCGATCAGCTCGGCGTCGCCGCGCGAGTCGCCCGGCAGCGGGCCGCCCGCCCGGATCTCGTCGTTCGCGGCGGCCAGTTCGCCGTGGACCGCCGACGGCAGACCGTGTGGCAGGACACCACCCTCGGCCAGCACCTCCGCCCGCTTGGGCAGGGGGCAGCCGGCCGTGTCGTGACCGCCGAAGACCAGGGAGGACAGCGGCGGCAGCCCGGATCCGGCGAAGGGCGCGGTTTCCGTCACCATGCCCGTCGCCGGGTGCAGCCCGGCGGTGACCGCCGCGCATCCGGCGACCGCGGCGGTGGCGACGGAGCCTCGTGCTCCGACCAGCCAGACCCCGGTGCGCGACACCGATTCGTTCCTGCTCGGCACGGCTGCCTCCCTGCTCTTCCTGTGGTGGGACGGCGGGCGGGGGTACGGCGTCTCCCCGCCCGCCGCCGGCTTGTGGAGTCCGGCAGGGGCCGCCCTACGAGGAGGAGGGCAGCTCCTTGAGCTGGATGTTCCGGAAGGACACCTGGTCGTCGGCCCCGTGGTTCTGGATGCCGATGTAGCCGTCCTTCAGGCTGCGGGCCGGGTCGGTGTTGGTGAAGTCGTTGATCTTCACCCCGTTGAGGAAGACCTGGAGCCGCTCACCCTGGACCTTGATCTCGTAGCTGTTCCACTGGCCGGGCGGCCGCAGCACCCGGTCGCGGGCCTGGATGTCCGCCGACTTGAAGCCGTAGACGGCGCCGGTGGTGCGGTCGGCGGCGTCGGTGGCGTCGATCTGCACCTCGTAGCCGTTGTTCACCGCGGACCAGGGGTCGTCGGAGGCCGGGAAGCCCACGAAGACACCGGAGTTGTCGTCGCCCGCCATCTTCCAGTCGAGCTTGAGCGAGTAGGACTTCAGCTCCTTGGCCTGGTACCAGAGCATGCCCATGCCGCCCTCGGACCGGAGCTCACCGTCCACGACGCCGAACTTCCCGGGCCCGGCCTGCTTCCAGCCCTCCAGCGTGTGGCCGTTGAACAGGTCCCGGTAGCCGGTCTGCGGCTTGCAGTCGGCGTTGACCTGCCCGGCGGCGTAGCGCAGTCCGCCCAGCAGATGCTGCCGGAAGGCCGGTTCGGCGTAGGACTCCTTGGTGTGTCCGCCGCCGGTGTAGAAGGCGCGGCCGCCCTGATAGGTCTGGCACCAGGCGATCGGGTGGTCGCCCTTCATGGTGCCGCCCTGATAGGTGGTCTCGTCGAGGGTGGCGAGGACGCGGGCCTGAGCGCGCGGGTTGGTGCGGTAGTTGTACCACTCGTCGGTGCGTTCCCACGCCTCGTCGAGGTGGGAGGTCGCCGGGTGGTCGCGGTCCTCGACCCGTACCGTCGCCTTCTGGATCTGCGGGTGCGAGTGGAAGTACGCGCCGACGAGTCCGCCGTAGAACTCCCAGTCGTACTCGGTGTCGGCGGCCGCGTGCACGCCCATGTAGCCGCCGCCGGTGGCGACATAGTTCTCGAACGCCTTCTGCTGTTCGGCGCCCAGCACATCACCGGTGGTCGACAGGAACACCACGGCGTCGTACCGGGCGAGGTTGTTCGTCGTGAACTGAGCGGCCTCCTCCGTGGCGTCGACCGTGATGTTGCTGGACTGCCCGAGCTCCTTCAGCGCCGCGACGGCGGTCGGGATGGAGTCGTGGCGGAACCCGGCCGTCCTGGAGAAGACGAGGACCCGCTTGGCGGTCCGGTCGACGGGCGTGTTGGAGATCTCGAAGTCGTCGAGGTCGTAGAGCGCTCCCGCCCCGCCCTTGAAGACCAGGAAGAGCTCGGTGGTCGCCCTCGGCACGCCGCGCAGCAGCACGTCGATGTCCTGGAACGTCTCCCAGCCGCCGGTGACCGGCACCGGCGCCGACCCGAGCAGGGTGCCGGTCGCCGAACCCGTGCGCACTTCGAGGAAGCCGCCGGCACCACCGGAGGAGACACGAGCGGTGAGCTTGGTGGATCCGGTCAGGTTGTACGGCTTGAAGGAGATCCAGTCCCCGTTGTCGATGTCGCCCACGGTCTTGCCTCCGTTGGCGGGCGGCTTGTTGATGACACTCACTCCGGACTGGCCGGTGAAGTGCTCGGCCTGCCGGTGGCGCGGCTGCAGCTGCGCCTGGTCGTGGCTGGTGAGCGCGGCCTGGCCGCCGCCTCCGCCGTCCGTGTACTCGGCGTCGAAGACCCCGAAGATGTTCGCGTTCGGGTCGTGGCCGCCGTCGGCGGACGTCTTGATGGTGCCGGTGCAGCCGTTCGCCGACGTCACGGGGTGGCCGTGGCTGTCATGGCCGAGGACGTACGTCACCTTCACCTTGGCGCAGTCGATCGAGCCGGCCGCGCTGTCCTCGGGGTCCGTGACGGTCACCTTGAACGGGATCTCGTCGCCGAAGCCGAACAGCGCGCCCTCGGCAGGCAGTTGCAGGGTCACCTTGGGCGCGGTGTTGCCGACGACGACCTGGACGCCGGCGGAGCCGGTGCGCCCGGTCGCGTCCTTCGCGGTCAGCGTCGCCGTGTAGGTGCCGTTCTTGCGGTACGTGTACGTCGGGTCGGCGGCCGTGGAAGTACCGCCGTCGCCGAAGTTCCAGCTGTAGGTGAGTGCGTCTCCGTCGGCGTCGGTCGTGCCGGCCGAGGAGAAGGCGACCCGCAGCGGGGCCTTGCCGGACGTCTTGTCCGCGGCTGCCTCGGCGACCGGCGAGTGCCCGTCGGTGGAGTTCTCGATGCGGTAGAGCGCGGAGTGCTCGTTGCCGCCGAACCAGGCGGTGCCGTAGTCGAGGACGTACAGCGCCCCGTCGGGACCGAACGACATGTCCATGATCTGTGTCCCGGTCCACGGGACGGGGTTGACGGACCGGACGGTACCGTCGGCGCCGTGCTCGATGCGCTTGATCCAGCGCCGGCCGAACTCACCGGCGAAGAAGTCGCCGTCGTACGCCTCGGGGAACTTCACCGGGGAGTCGAGGTCCGCCTCGTAGTGGTAGACCGGTCCGCCCATCGGGGACTCGGAGCCGGTGCCGAACTCGGGCACGGATCCGCCGTCGTACGGGATCCAGGCGGGCTGGGCGGGCGGCAGGTCGACGAGGCCGGTGTTGTGCGGTGAGTCGTTCTTCGGAGCCGCACAGTCGAACGTGGCTCCGGACGCCTTCGTCGCGAAGTCGTAGTCGACGTAGGCGTCGTTCTTGCCGGTGCAGAAGGGCCAGCCGAAGTTGCCCGGCTTGGTGACCCGGGCGAACTCGACCTGTCCGGCCGGACCGCGCTTGGGGTCGGCCGCACCGGCGTCCGGCCCGTAGTCGCCGACGTACAGCACACCCGTCTTCTTGTCGACGCTGAAGCGGAACGGGTTGCGGAAGCCCATCGCGTAGATCTCGGGGCGGGTCTTCTCCGTGCCCGGGGCGAAGAGGTTGCCGTCGGGGACGGTGTACGAGCCGTCGTCGGCGACCTTGATGCGGAGGATCTTTCCGCGCAGGTCGTCGGTGTTGCCCGAGGTGCGGCGGGCGTCGTACGCGGGGTTGCGGTCGGGCCGCGCGTCGATGGGCGTGAAGCCGTCCGAGGCGAACGGGTTGGAGTCGTCCCCGGTAGACAGATACAGGTTGCCCTGTGCGTCGAAGTCGATGTCGCCGCCGACGTGGCAGCAGATGCCGCGGGTGGCGGGGATGTCGATGACCTTCTTCTCACTCGCGTTGTCCAGGGTGCCGTCGGCCTTGAGGACGAAGCGGGAGAGCCGGTTGACGCCGTCGTACTTGGCGAAGTCCGCGGCGGTTCCCTCGTTGGGGGCATCGCCGGCGGGCGTGTCCAGCGGGGGCGCGTAGTAGAGGTATATCGCCCGGCTCTCGCTGAACTCCGGGTCGATACCGACGCCCTGGAGGCCTTCCTCGTCGTGCGCGTAGACGGGAATGGTGCCGACGACGCGGGTCGTTCCCGCGGCGTCGGTCATCCGCAGCTCGCCGTCGCGCGAGGTGTGCAGCACACTGCGGTCGGGCAGGACGGCGAGCGACATGGGCTCGCCGACCTCGGGTTCGCCCTTCGCGAGCGTGACCTGCTGGAACTCTTCGGCCGCCGGCTCGGCGGCAGGCGCGTCGTGCGCGGGCGTCACGGCCCCGACGGGGGCGGGTGTCACGGCCCCGACGGGGGCGGCGAGGGCGAGCGAGGTGGCGGTGAGAAGCGCGAGTCCCGAACGGACTCTGCCTGCTCCGGGCCGTTTTCTGTGCACGTGTGTCCTCCGGAAGTAGCCGGTCGTACGAGCGGGTGCTGCCGTGCGGCTCCGCGCGCGAGGTGGCCGCGGAGACTCCGGGGACCGGCGTGCGCCGTTCACGCTGGTCGAATCGCTGGTCGAATCGCTGGTCGGGGTCAGGGTTGTGTCCTGTACACCTCAGGGACCGTAGCCGTGTTCGTCCTGAGTCGAAAGCCCTTGCGCAACAAGGAAGTTGAACTTTCTCCCGCGGCAGGACAAAGCCGTGCCGGGGCAGGCCGGACCGGCCCGGTGGCGGCTGCCGCCACCGGGCTCCGGCCTGCGGTGATGCCGGTGGACGCGGCTAGTCGTTGCCTCCGAAGGCCGCGTCGAACGAGGCCGACGGCGGATCGAAGTCGTACCTCCTCAGCGTGGCAAGCGCTTCCGGTGCGCCCGCCAGCCGGTCCATCCCGGCGTCCTCCCACTCCACCGATACGGGGCCGTCGTAGCCGATCGACCGCAGCATCCGGAACACGTCCTCCCAGGGCACGTCACCGTGCCCGGCCGAGACGAAGTCCCAGCCGCGCCTCGGGTCGCCCCACGGAAGGTGCGAGCCGAGCCGCCCGTTGCGGCCGTCGAGGCGCTTGCGCGCCTCCTTGCAGTCCACGTGGTAGATCCGGTCCCGGAAGTCGTAGAGGAATCCGACCGGGTCGAGGTCCTGCCAGACGAAGTGGCTGGGATCGAAGTTCAGCCCGAACGCCGGACGGTGGCCGACGGCTTCCAGCGCCCGGTGCGTGGTCCAGTAGTCGTATGCGATCTCGCTGGGATGGACCTCGTGGGCGAACCGCACGCCCTCCGCGTCGAAGACATCGAGGATCGGGTTCCACCGCTCGGCGAAGTCCTCGTAGCCGCGCTCGATCATCCTCGTCGGCACCGGAGGGAACATGGCGACGAGATGCCAGATCGAGGAACCGGTGAAGCCGATGACGGTGCGCACGCCGAAGGCGGCCGCGGCGCGTGCGGTGTCCTGCAGTTCGCGTGCCGCCCGCTGCCGTACGCCTTCCGGCTCTCCGTCGCCCCAGATCCGGGCGGGCACGATCGCCTTGTGCCGCTCGTCGATCGGGTTGTCGCAGACGGCCTGCCCCACGAGATGGTTGGAGACCGCCCAGCACTTCAGTCCGTACTTGTCGAGCAGGGCGCGCCGCCCGTCCAGGTAGGAGGGGTCGGCGAGGGCCTTGTCGACCTCGAAATGGTCGCCCCAGCAGGCGAGTTCAAGGCCGTCGTAGCCGAAGTCACGGGCGAGCCGGCAGACCTCCTCCAGCGGAAGATCGGCCCATTGGCCGGTGAAGAGGGTGAAGGGACGTGGCACGGCGAGGACCTCCTCAGACAGGGACGGGTGTGTAGACGGCGTTCTTCTCCGCGCTCTCCTCCACCGCCGCGAGCACCCGCTGCACCTGCAGCCCGTCGGCGAACGACGGCGTCGGGCCGGTGCCGCCGGCGATGGCGTTCACCAGGTCGCGCGCCTGGTGGGTGAAGGTGTGCTCGTAGCCGAGCGCATGGCCGGGCGGCCACCATGCCGCCAGATACGGGTGGTCCGGCTCGGTGACGAGAATCCGCCGGAAGCCCGCCGAGGAGGCGGGCTCGGTGTGGTCGTGGAAGGACAGTTCGTTGAACCGCTCCAGATCGAAGGCGAGCGAGCCGCGCTCCCCGTTGATCTCCAGCCGAAGCGCGTTCTTGCGGCCGGCGGCCATCCGGGTCGCCTCGAAGGAGGCGAGCGCCCCGGAGGCGAGCCGCCCCGTGAACAGGGCCGCGTCGTCGACGGTGACCTGCCCGCGCCCGTCCGCCGCGGCCGCCGACAGGCCCGTCGACGCCCCCGCGAGCAGTGGCCGCTCCCGGACGAAGGTCTCGGTGAGCGCCGACACCCCCACCAGCGGCTCCCCCGCCAGATACTGCGCGAGGTCCACGGCATGCGCCCCGAGGTCCCCGAGCGCCCCGGATCCGGCGTGCTCACGCTCCAGCCGCCAGGTGAGCGGGAAGTCCGGGTCGACGAGCCAGTCCTGCAGATACGTGATCCGTACGTGGCGCAGCACGCCGAGCCGGCCGTCCGCGATCAGCCGGCGGGCGTACGCGATCGCGGGCACCCGCCGGTAGTTGAAGCCCACCATGGCCACCTGGCCGCGCCCGGCGGCCGCTTCGGCGGCGGCCACCATCGCCTCGGCCTCGGCGACCGAGTTCGCCAGCGGCTTCTCGCACAGGACGTGCTTGCCCGCCTCCAGCGCCGCGATCGCGATCTCCGCATGGCTGTCACCCGGTGTGCAGACGTCGACGAGCTGCACGTCGTCGCGGGTGACGAGGGCGCGCCAGTCGGTCTCCGCGGCCGCCCAGCCGTGTCTGGCCGCGGCGGCCCGGACGGCGGCCGCGTCGCGGCCGGCGATCGCGGCGAGCACCGGCCGCGCCGGCAGATCGAAGACACGGCCGACGGTGCGCCATCCCTGGGAGTGGGCGGCGCCCATGAACGCGTATCCGACCATGCCGACGCCGAGTGTCGGCGGGGCGGCCTCACTGTCCCTCTGTTCCATACCGGCCATACGGGTTCCTCCTCGTCGCTTGCTCGGTGGGGGCGGGCCAGGGCCTGTCCTGCGGACCTTGCCGGGCCGATCCGCAAGGCAGGCCCTGGCCCGATCAGCTGAAGCCCGTCGGCAGGTACTCGTCGACGTTCTCCTTGGTGACGACGGCCGAGTAGAGGGTGATCGAGGCGGGGATCTCCAGCTCCGCCATGCCGCCGACGCCCTTGCCCTGGCCCAGCGCCCTGGCCAGGTCGATGGCGGAGGCGGCCATCGTCGGCGGGTAGAGGACGGTCGCCTTCAGTACGCCGTTGTCGGCCTTGATGGCGTCCATCGCGGCCTTGGCCCCGGCGCCGCCGACCATCAGGAAGTCGCTGCGGCCCGCCTGCTGGATGGCGCGCAGGGCGCCCACGCCCTGGTCGTCGTCGTGGTTCCAGAGCGCGTCGAACTGCTTCTGCGCCTGGAGCAGCTGAGCCATCTTGGCCTGGCCGGACTCGACCGTGAACTCGGCTGCCTGGCGGGCGACCTTCTTGATGTTGGGGTAGTTCTTGAGTGCGTCGTCGAAGCCCTGGGTGCGCTGCTTGGTGAGCTCCAGGTTGTCCATCCCGGCGAGCTCGATGACCTTGGCGTTCGGCTTGTCCTTGAGCTGCTCGCCGATGTAGCGGCCGGCGTTGAGGCCCATGCCGTAGTTGTCGCCGCCGATCCAGCAGCGGTAGGCCTGCGGGGACGCGAAGATCCGGTCCAGGTTGATCACGGGGATACCGGCCTTCATGGCCTGCAGTCCGACCTGGGTGAGGGCCTTGCCGTCGGCCGGCAGGATCACCAGCACATCGACCTTCTTGTTGATCAGCGTCTGGATCTGGCCGATCTGGGCCGCGGTGTCGTTCGAGCCCTCGGTGATCTCCAGGGTCACCTCGGAGTACTTCTTCGCGCGCTCCTTGGCGTTCTCGTTGATGGCGTTGAGCCAGCCGTGGTCGGCCTGAGGTCCGGCGAAGCCGATGGTGACGGGCTTGCCGGGCTTGTCGTCGGCCGCCGGGACATTGTTCGTGGCCGTGTCCTGCTTCCTGGGCTCATTGCTGGTGCAGGCGGCGAGGAGCGCGCCGGTGGAGACGGCGGCGGTGCCGAAGAGCAGTCCTCTGCGGCTGGTGGCCGGGATTTCTGGCATGGCGACAAACCCCTTTCGGGACAGGGTGCGATCGGGCGTGCGGGGAGGGGGAGATGGAGAGGTGTTACGTACGCGATGTCACACGCGCTGTGTCAACGCGCACTGTCACGCCTCGCCGTTGCGCAAGGTGCTGCGCTGGACCAGGACGGCGGCCACGATGATCGCTCCCTTGGCGATCTGCTGGACGGCGCTCTCCAGATTGTTGAGGGCGAAGATGTTGGTGATGGTGGTGAAGACGAGCACACCGAGGACGGAGCCGACGATGGTGCCGCGGCCGCCGCTGAGCAGGGTGCCACCGATGATCGCGGCGGCGATGGCGTCGAGTTCGTACAGATTGCCGTTGGTGTTCTGACCGGAGCCGGACAGGATGATCAGCAGGAAGGCCGCGATCCCGCAGCACAGTCCGGAGAGCAGATAGAGGTGGAGCCGCTGGCGGCGTACGTCGATGCCGGCGAGCCGGGCCGCTTCCGCGTTGCCCCCGACGGCGACGGTGCGGCGTCCGAAGGTCGTACGGTTCAGCAGCAGCCAGCCGACGACGGTCACGGCGGCGAAGACCAGGACCAGCGGCGGGATGCCGAGGATGTAGGCGTCGGGGACGCCGAGGTCGAGGACCGACTGCACGGTGACGATCTGGGTCTTGCCGTCGGTGATCTGCAGGGCGAGCCCGCGCGCCGAGGCGAGCATGGCGAGGGTCGCGATGAACGGCACCATGCCGCCGTAGGCGATGAGCAGTCCGTTCACCAGTCCGCAGCCGAGACCGACGACGACCGCGGTGAAGAGGATGCCGGCGAAGCCGTATCCCTGGGTCGCGACCGTCGTCGCCCACACCGATGCCAGGGCCACGATCGCCCCGACGGACAGATCGATGCCGCCGCTGGTGATGACGAAGGTCATGCCGACGGTGACGACGCCGATGACGGACGCCTGGGTGAGCACCAGCTGGAGGTTGGAGGTGTCCAGGAAGGTGTCGGGCCTGGTGATGCCGCCGACCGCGATCAGTACGACGAGGACGCCGAGGAGGGACAGGTTGCGGACGTCGGCGCGCAGTCCCATCGACGGCCGACCGCGCCTGGCGGCCGTGGACTTGACCGTCGCCGGCGGCGGTGCCTGCGGGGCCTCGGAGGCAGGCTGCGTCATGAGCTGGGGCTCCCTTCCAGGACAAGGTCGAGTACGCGGTGCTCGTCCAGCTCCCCGGCGGGCGCCGTGTGCACGACGTGGCCCTCGCGGAGCACCAGCACCCGGTCGGCGAGCCCCAGCACTTCGGGGACCTCGCTGGAGACGAGGAGGACGGCGAGTCCGTCGTCGGCGAGCCGGCGGATCACGGCGTACAGCTCGGCGCGGGCGCCGACGTCGACGCCGCGGGTCGGCTCGTCGAGCAGCAGGATGCGGCAGCCACGCAGCAGCCAGCGGGCGAGGACGGCTTTCTGCTGGTTGCCGCCGGAGAGGGTACGGACGCGGGCGTCGGGGTTGTCGGGTCGCAGCGAAAGCTCCCGGGTGGCCTGCTGCGCCGCCCGGCGCTCGGCGCCCCGGTCCAGCCAGCCGCCGCGCGAGAAGCGGGAGAGCGAGGACACCGACACATTGCGGGTGACGGATTCGAGCATGAGCAGGCCCTGGGCCTTGCGTTCCTCGGGCGCGAGTCCGAGTCCGGCGTGGACCGCGGAGCGCACGCTGCCGGGGGTGAGCGGGCGGCCGTCGACGGTGACCCTGCCCGCGCTGGGCTTACGGGCGCCATAGATGGTTTCCAGGATCTCCGAGCGTCCGGAACCGACCAGTCCGGCGAGGCCGACGATCTCTCCGGGCCGCAGTTCGAGGTCGACGGGGGCGAACTCGCCGTCTCTCGCGAGGCCTTCGACGCGCAGTAGGGGTTCGCCGCGGGGCGGGGTCGTGGGCCGGTCCGGGAAGACGTACTCGACGTCGCGGCCGGTCATCATGGCAACGATGTCGCGCGTAGGGGTGTCCTTCGCGGGAAGCCCCCCGGCAACGGCCCGGCCGTCCTTGAGGACGGTGACGCGGTCGCCGATCCGCCGGATCTCCTCCAGCCGGTGGGAGATGTAGACGACGGCGACGCCGTCGGAGGTGAGGTCGGCGACGATACGGAAGAGATTGGCGGTCTCGTCCGGGTCGAGGGCCGCGGACGGCTCGTCCATGACGATGAGGCGCACATCGTGGGAGAGCGCGCGGGCCATGGAGACGATCTGCTGCTGTGCGGCGGAGAGTTGACCGACGGCGCGCCCCGGGTCGATCTCGGGGTGGCCGAGGCGGCGCAGGAGCGCGGCGGTGGTCTGGCGGGCCTCGCGGCCGCGGACGACGAATCCGGCGGCGGTCGGTTCATGCCCGAGGAAGACGTTCTCGGCGACCGACAGTCCCTCCACCAGGTCGAGTTCCTGGTAGATGGTGGCGATGCCGAGCCGCATGGCGGCGACGGGCGACTTCAGTGAGACGGGGTCTCCGCGCCAGGTGATCTCTCCGTCGTCGGGCTGGTGGGCTCCGGCGAGGACCTTGATGAGGGTCGACTTCCCGGCGCCGTTCTGGCCGAGGAGGCAGTGGACTTCGCCGGCCCGGACGTCCAGGTCGACGCCGTCGAGAGCACGGACACCGGGGAAGGACTTGGTGATGCCGGACATGGTGAGGAGCGGTGGTGCGGGTGGATCTGGTGCCATGACGAATCCCCTCGGCGGGTGCGGGTGCTGCGCGTGCCGTTTCGGGTGGTGCCGTGGTTCCGGTGGTGCTGTCCGGTGCGGGCCGGTGGTGGTGCGTGCCCACCCTCCCCCGTAGCCCTTCGGGCATGGGAGGTTCCCCCGCCTCCCCCTGGGACTCCGTCCTGGGGGACCCCTGGGGGCATCTCCCAGGCGGAGCTCTGGGGGGGAGGAACGCCTGCCTTCAAACCCTCACGCAGGCGAGAACAGGTGGTCGCTGATGAGCCGGGCCGCGCCGATCACTCCGGCGGTGGGGCCCAGTTCGCCCAGCACGATGGGGAGATTGCCGGTGGCCAGCGGCAGTGACTGCCGGTAGACCTGGGTGCGGACGCTGGCGAGCAGGGTGTGTCCGAGGCCGGTGACCCCGCCGCCGATCACGACGAGACCCGGGTTGAAGAAGCTGACGAGTCCGGCGATGACCTGGCCGACGCGGTTGCCGCCCTCGCGGATGAGATCGAGCGACGTGGCGTCGCCGGCGGCCGCGGCCGCGGCGACATCGGCGGCGGTGAGCTTCCCGGCCGCCTCCAGTCGTGCGGCGAGTTCCGGCGACTGTCCGGTACGGGCCGCGTCCTCGGCGTCGCGGGCGAGCGCGGCACCGCTGAAGTGGGCTTCCAGGCAGCCCCTGTTGCCGCAGGCGCAGGCGCGTCCGTCGGCCTCGACCTGGATGTGGCCGATGTCGCCGGCGCTGCCGGTCGTACCGCGGTAGACCTCGCCGCCGACGACGATGCCGCAGCCGATGCCCGTACCGATCTTGACGCAGAGGAAGTCACCGACGGAGCGTGCGACGCCCGCGTGCTGCTCCCCCATCGCCATCAGGTTCACATCGTTGTCGACCATGACGGGGCAGCCGAGTTCCTGGCTGAGCGCCTCGCGGACCGGGAAACCGTCCCAGCCGGGCATGATCGGCGGTGCGACGGGCACGCCTTCGGGGAAGCGGACGGGGCCCGGCACTCCGATGCCCGCTCCGTCGAAGCCTTCGGCGAGCCCGGAGGCCCTGAGCTTGGCAGCCATCGCGAGGACCTGCTCGAAGACGGCGACCGGGCCCTCGCGGACGTCCATCGGGTGGTTGAGGTGGCCGAGGACCTCCAGTTCGGCGTTGGTGACGGCGACATCGACGGACGTGGCGCCGATGTCGACGCCGAGGAAGCGCAGGTTGGGGGCGAGCCGGATGTTGTGCGAGCGGCGGCCGCCGCGGGAGGCGGCGAGCCCGTCCGCGACGACCAGGCCGGTCTCCAGCAGCCGGTCGACCTCGACGGCGAGCTTCGACCGCGAGAGATCGACCTGATCGCCCAGCTGGGCACGGGAGTTGGGCCCGCCGTCGCGCAGCAGCCGCAGCAGTCGCGCCTGGTGCGCGTTGGCGGGTCGAGCCGTCATGCGTCTCACGCGCCCCTCCCCGCCCTTCCAAAGGCCGTCTCCGGCGATGTGTCCGCCGGCTTTCGAGGGGAACGTAGCAGCGCTTTCCCAGGGTGGGAAGAAGTTGAGCATGAATCCACCACAACTTTCTCCACACCGAGGACAAAGCCGTTCGGGTGCGTCCGTCCGCGTAGATCGGGCCCCGTGCGGTGCCGTGCCGCTGGTGTCGCCACAGGTGGCGAAGCACGATGGGCCGGACGGGACAGGGAACGACGGAAGGACTGCCGCATGATTCTGGTCACGGGCGCCACGGGGAACGTCGGCTCCGAGCTCGTTCGCGCACTGGCCGAAGCGGGCGCTCCCGTGCGGGCGTTCAGCAGATCGGGTGGTTCGGCCGCGCTGCCCAAGGGCGCCGAAGGGGTGTCGGGCGATCTGAACAGCGCGGAATCGGTGGCCGCGGTCCTCAAGGATGTACGGGCCGTCTTCCTGATGCCGGGCTATCAGCAGGCGCGCGAGTCGCTCGCGGCCCTGCGTACGGCGGGCGTCGAGCGGGTCGTGATGCTCTCCGGCGGAGCGGTGGCGACCGGCGACATGACGAACGCGGTGACCCGCTACCTCACGGAAGCGGAGTCGGCGGTCGAGGAGTCGGGACTGCCGTGGACGTTCCTGCGGCCGTACTCGTTCATGTCCAACACCCTGGAGTGGGCGGAGGGTCTGCGCGCCGGGGACGACACGGTGCGCGCGCCGTTCGCCGGGGTACCGGTGGCCACCGTCGACCCGTACGACATCGCCGCCGTGGCGGCGCTGGCGCTGACGTCGTCCGGGCACGAGGGCAAGGCCTACGCGCTGTCCGGCCCGGAGGCGCTGCTGCCCGCCGACCGGGCACGGATTCTCGGTTCCGTGCTCGGCCGTGAGCTGGACTTCGTGGCCCTGTCCGACGAGGAGGCCAGGGTGCTGATGGAGGAGCAGATGCCTGTCGCGTACGTCGACGCCTTCTTCAGCTTCTACGTCGACGGGACGCTCGACGAGTCACAGGTGCTGCCGACCGTCGGCGATCTGCTGGGGCGGCCACCGCGCACGTTCGGGCAGTGGGCGGCAGCGCACGCCGACGCGTTCAGGGCGCGGCCCTGACCGCCGTCACTGCGGGCCCGGCAGGGTCCGGCCGGAGTCCTGGGCCGACCAGCGGGCCGTGAGCAGCAGCGCGATGTCGTCGGGGCGGTCCGTGGCTTTGCGTGCCTCGCGGATCAGACGGTCGGCGGTCTCCGCGATGGTCTGGGCACCGGTCTCGGCGAAGGTGGCGCGCAGCAGCTCGATGCCGATGTCGATGTCCGTGCCCGGCTTTTCGATCAGTCCGTCGGTGTACAGGGCCAGCACCGCCCCGGGCTCCAGGGCCAGCTCGCTGACGGGGTACGTCTCCTCGGCGTCGACGCCGAGGACGAGGCCCCCGGGGAGGTTCAGGACCTCGGTCCCGCCGTCGGGCCTGCGCAGCAGGGGCTGCGGATGTCCGGCGCGCACGGCTTGGGCGGCGCCCGTCGCCGGGTCGAACCGGACGTAGCAGCAGGTGGCGAACTGTGCGGGGTCGAGGTCGATGAGGAGCCGGTTGGTGCCGCTCATGACCTCGTCCGGTTCCCGGCCGGCCAGTGCGAACGCCCGTACGGCGCTGCGCAGCTGTCCCATGATCGCCGCGGCGGCGACACCGTGGCCCTGGACGTCGCCGATGACGAGGGCCAGGCCGGCTTCGGTCTCGATGACGTCGTACCAGTCGCCGCCGACGTCCATGCCCTGGGTGCCGGGGAGGTAGCGCCCTACCGTCTCCACGTTCTCGACCGTGGGCAGCCGGTGTGGCAGAAGGGCGGACTGGAGACCGCGGGCGACGCCGGCTTCGGTGTCGTAGCGCTGGGCTCGTTCGAGGGCCTGCGCGATGAGTCCGGCCAGGGCGGTGAGGACGGTGCGCTCCTCGGGTGCGAAGCCGCGCGGCTGATCGAAGCCGAGGATGCAGGAGCCGACGGGACGGCCGGAGGCGATCAGCGGGAGGAAGGCACGGGCGCCGACGGAGGCGTCGAGGGCGAGACCCGGATAGGCCGCGGCCAGCTGCTGCATGGACTCGAAGAAGATCGGGCGGCCGGTGGTGAGCGTTTCGACGCCGGGGATGCGGGCGTCGAGTGCGACGCCTTCGAAGGGGGCGAGGAAGCCGGGCGGGAATCCGGTCTCCCAGGCCAGATAGAGGTGACGTTCGTGAAGGACGTAGATGGCCAGTTGGCGGCCGCCGAACGCGGGCAGCAGCTCTTCGGTGACGACGGCGGACACCTGACGGGCGGTGACTGCCTCGGTCAGCGCGATGGCGAGGGCGACCGGGCGGTAGAGCGCGGTGGCCCGGTCGGCGGGTGAGGCGAAGGTGCCGATCCCGCTGCCCGGCCGGCTGACGGAACCCGGTGCGTAGGCGGGGCTTTCGGCGGCGGCGACCGTGACGGTCAGTGCGCGATGCCCGGGGTAGAGGGTGACCGACACCCAGTCCTGCTCGCCGCGGTTCGCCTGGAACTTGACGGGTTCGTGGGAGATCAGCGCCGCCCGGTAGTAGTCGTCGTAGGCGGGCCGGGCGAGCCAGGGCACGGCTTCCCACAGCACCCTGCCGGCCAGTTCGGTGCGGGCGAGCCCGAGCAGCTCCTCGGCCTTGGGGTTGACGTAGGTGATCCGCCCGCCCCGGTCGAGGGAGAAGACTCCGTCGGGAAGGCGGTCCCCCGCCTCGGTGGCGATCGCACCCGCGCCGAGGTCGATGAGGGATCCGGCGATGCGGCGCGTCGCGATGCCCTCGGCCGGGTGCACCGGGCGGCCGGTGAGCTCCACGAGGGAGGGCGGGCCCTCGCCGTGCTGGATCCGGAGTCTGCGGACCACCGGACGGCCGTCCTGGGCGGCTTCCCGTGCGACGGCCCACAGCTGGTACGCGTCCTCGGAGGTGACCTTCGCGGTGAGGGCGTCGATGGTGCCGTCGAAGTGGGCGGGGTCGATGCCGAGGATCGCGCAGAGTTCCTCGTCGGCCGTGAGGGCCCCGCTGCCGAGGTCCCAGTCGAAGGTGCCGATCCGGACGGGGCGGACTGCGGGTTCGGGGGGCTGGACCACGATCGGTTCCCCCCGCCACAGCACCTCGGTGCCGCCCTTCTGCAGTTCCGCGAGGGCGGCGCCGAGGCGATGGCCCGCGTCGTCCATGCGGCGCTTGTCGGCCTCGTCGACCGGCTTCCCGGGCGTGGCGGGGCGCAGCACCATGAGCACCCCGAACCGGTCGGTTTCGCTCAGGACGGGCACGTAGAGGGACCCGAACGGGAACGGCAGACCGGCGATGAGCTGCGGGAACCGCCGCATTGCCTCTTCGCCGTCGGCGAGGTGGATGGGCTGACAGCTGCGATAGCACTCGGCCACGGGGAAGGGCCGGTTCACATGCATACGCCACCAGGGACGGAACATCATGCCCGGCAGCCCCGAAAGCACGGCGAGCCGCAGCCGGCCCTGCGTCTCGGAGCGCAGGTACACCCCGCCCGCGTAGCCGCCCACCGCACCGGCCGCCTTGACCGCGGCCTCGGCGAGCACCAGGCCGAGCTCGTCCGGGCCGCGGACGGCACTGCCGCTCGTCCCGCGCTGCGGCCCGCTCTCAGCTTGCGGGCCAGCCCTGGCCGCGCCGTACCAGGTCACATAGCAAGGATGCGTCAGTGCCGCCCGGAAACGCACCTCCAGCGCGGCTGCACGCAGGCCGGGCCTCACGCTGGTGGTAGGTCCTGCGCGTGTGTTCGGTGCGCGCCCGCATGATCTCGGTGGCCCGCTGCTCGTCGCCGGCAGGCCGATCCGCTCAGGGGCAGCGAATGACCTGGCCCGCGTACGAGAGATTTCCGCCGAAGCCGAAGAGCAGGGCCGGCGCTCCCGAGGTGACCTCGCCGCGCTCCACCAGTTTGGACAGGGCCATGGGGATCGAGGCCGCCGAGGTGTTGCCCGATTCGACGACATCGCGGGCCACGACCGCGTTCACCGCGCCGATCCGGCGGGCTACGGGCTCGATGATCCGCAGGTTCGCCTGGTGCAGCACGACGGCGGCCAGGTTCTCGGGAGCGATGCCGGCCTTCTCGCACACCCGGCGGGCGATCGGCGGGAGCTGGGTGGTGGCCCAGCGGTAGACGGACTGGCCCTCCTGGGCGAAGCGGGCCGGGGTGCCCTCGATCCGTACGGCGTGGCCCATCTCCGGGACCGAACCCCACAGCACGGGCCCGATGCCCGCATCTGCCTCGTCGCACGCCTCCACGACCGCGGCGCCCGCACCGTCGCCGGTGAGGACGCAGGTGGTGCGGTCGGTCCAGTCGGTGACCTCGGACATCTTGTCGGCGCCGATGACCAGGGCGCGGGCCGCGGACCCGGCGCGTACGGCGTGGTCGGCGGTGGCGAGGGCGTGGGTGAAGCCCGCGCAGACGACGTTGAGGTCCATGACCGCGGGAGCTGCCATGCCGAGCCGGGCGGCGACGCGCGCGGCGGTGTTCGGGGAGCGGTCGACGGCGGTGGAGGTGGCGACCAGGACCAGATCGATGTCGGCGGGGGTCAGTCCGGCCGCGGCGAGAGCCTTCGCGGCGGCGTTGGCGGCCAGCTCGTCCACCGGCTCGTCCGGGCCCGCGACATGGCGGGTCCTGATACCGACCCGGCTGGTGATCCATTCGTCGCTGGTGTCGACCATTGCCGCCAGGTCGTGGTTGGTGAGCACCTTGGCGGGCTGGTAGTGCCCGAGCGCGGCGATACGAGTGCCGGTCATGCCCGGGAAACCCCCTCTGCTGTCGACGTCAGGAGCCATCCAGTCTGGTCAGCGACTCACGGGTACGAGGGCAGGTAAACCGACAGGATTCGCCCGCGCGTCTTGGAGACTCCGCTCAGCGCACCGGCGGCTGGTGCACCCCGAAGGGCGAGCCCTGGTCGTCGCGGCAGAAGCGGAAGCGCCCGAAGCGCTCGACGCTCTCCTGGCCCTCGCTGTCGGGGCCCTCGACCGTGCCACCCAGCTCGACGACCCGGGCGAGCGCGGTGTCGAGGTCGTCGACCTTGAAGAAGAGGTACGGGTCCGCTTCGGTGTCGGCGCCGTGGACGCCGCCGGGGACGGTGGGCGTGGTGATCGAGAAGCCGGTTCCGGTCGGCACCTCCTCGAAGGTCCAGCCGAAAAGGTTTCCGTAGAAGGTGCGGGCCTTCTCGGGGTCGTCCACACCCAGTTCGAAGAACGAGATCTCCCCGGCCATCGCTGGCTCCTGTCGTTCGACGGGCTGTCGTTCTCCACGCTGCCACACGCCTTGTCGGCGGCAAATCGGCGCAGACGGAGACGACGACGGTCTGCGCGTACTGCGGAGTGGGGTGCAATGTGACCCTGCACGTCCAGGACAATGAGCTCGTCGACGTCACGTCGTCGCACACCGGCCCCGTGACCCACGGCAACCTCCGCATCAAGGGCCGCTTCGGCTTCCAACACGTACAGAATCCAACACGTACAGAATCGGGACTGATCACCATGGGACGGGTCACCGAGCGCCGCCGCACCATCCGCGTCCGGGACGGGGCGGTCTCCGCCCGGACGGACACGCTGGTCGCCGAGGAGCCGCTGGAGATCCGGCTGAACGGACGGCCCCTGGCGATCACCATGCGCACCCCTGGCGACGATTTCGCGCTCGCGGCCGGTTTCCTCGTCAGCGAGGGCGTGATCGGCGCCGCGGCCGAGGTGCGGTCGATCGTGTACTGCGCGGGCGCCAAGGACGACGGCTCGAACACGTACAACGTGGTCGATGTGCAGCTCGCCCCGGGCGTCGAGGTCCCGGACATCACGCTGGAACGGAATGTGTACACGACGTCGTCGTGCGGTCTGTGCGGCAAGGCCAGCCTCGACGCCGTGCGCACCACCACCCGCTTCCCGGTCGCCGACACTCCCCCGGTACGGGTGGAGCCCGCACTGTTGTCCGCCCTCCCCGACCGGCTGCGGGCGGCGCAGCGGGTCTTCGACCGGACCGGGGGGCTGCACGCCGCCGCGCTGTTCTCGGAGGACGGCGAACTGCTCGACGTCCGCGAGGACGTGGGCCGCCACAACGCGGTCGACAAGATCATCGGCCGGGCACTGCGGGAGGATCTGCTGCCGCTGTCGTGGGCGATCCTACTGGTGTCGGGGCGGGCGTCGTTCGAGCTGGTGCAGAAAGCGGTGATGGCCGGGATTCCGGTGCTGGCGGCCGTCTCGGCGCCGTCCTCGCTGGCCGTGGATCTGGCCGCCGAGACCGGGCTGACGCTGGTCGGCTTCCTCCGTGGTCCCGACATGAACGTGTACGCGGGTGAGGAGCGCATCGCCCTGCGTTCGGGGGTGTGACGGGCCCGGCCGGCGGGGAGCGCCCCCTGCGCCGGCCGGGGCCTTTTCCGGACCGCCCCGCGACGGTCTACCGCACGACGTCGATGAACACCGGGTTGGTGTAGCACCAGGTGTCCAGCCACGGGTCGCCGTTGCCCGGCTCGTGCGCGATCGGCCCGTGCGGGTCGACCGCCGCGCCGAGGAGGCCGGGGCCGTTGCGCTTCCCGTCGCTGCCGCGCAGCCGTACGTAGCAGGACTCGTCGATCCGGCCGAGCGGGATGCGCAGCGTGTAGCGTCCGCGGCGGCCGGAGACGTCGGCGGTGTGCACGACCCGCGTGTCGGGGGCGCGCCACTCGTCGCGGTCCGTGACCGCGCCGCGGACCGCGCCCCGGATGACGTCGAGATGGGCGAGGCCGGGCACTTCACCGTGGTGGTTCGGGCGGGACGCGGTGGTGACGGTGACGGTCAGGGTCACCTGCTCACCGCGGCGGACCCGCAGCCGGCCGCCGAGTGTGACGCCACGGCCGGTCCCGTACGGGCGGTGGACGCGTACCTCGATGCCGTCGACGAGCTGACCGTGGTCGACCCAGACCCGGCCGGCCCGCAGTCCGGCCATGACGTGGCGGTAGCCATAGCAGGTCACGCCGACGTGCGTACGGCTGAACTGGCCGGGCCACAGATCGCTGCCGGGCTGCGGCTCGGTGGTGTCGACCGGGTCGGGGAGGCGGCCGGTGTTGTCGAAGTTCTGGCCCGGCAGCCAGTCGCCGTTGCGCCAGGTGTCGAACACGACCCGGTGCACATCCGAGTTGGAGGTGATCGAGAAGAGCTTGCCCTCGGCGAGCATGGCGTCCCAGAGGCCGCCGACGGTGGCGGTCGCCCAGTCGAAGCCGCCATAGGTCACGTACGCCTCCCGCGGGTAGCCGGGGAAGGAGTGCGCGGAGGGGGCGTTCTCGTACTCGCCGCGGATGCTGTACGTGCCGCGGCCGGGGTGTGCGGCGCCCTGGGCGCCCGGTGCACCCTCCATGCCGATCATGATGCCGGGTGCGGCGTCCCGCCAGGCCCGCAGCTCGTGCGGGGAGTCGATACCGAGGCGCAGCGGGTGGTTGGCGAGGACGAGGACGTCGTCGACGTATCCGCTGTTGCGCTGCCGGTCGAGCCACTGGAGGGCCTTGACGGCGTGCGCCTCGTTGCGCGGGGTGTCGGGGTGGCCGGGGGCGCCCGCGGTGTATCCGAGGAGTTTGCCGTCGTACTCCCGCTCGAAGCGGGTGAGCAGGTCGACCTCGTGGCGGCTCGGGGCGGAGAAGACGGTGGCGTGCTCGGCTCCGGGTATGTACCACTCCAGGCCCTGGAAGATCAGCATGCGGCGGTTCTCGGCGCGGGCCCTGAGGATCTCCCGGTGCTCGGCCTCGGCTCCGCCGGCCTGATGGTGGCCGATGTTGCTGTGCTCGGTGAGGACCATCCAGTCGAGGCCGTAGCGGGAGGCCGCGGTGGCGAGCTGGGAGAAGGTGTACTTCGCGTCGTGGCTGTACACCGAGTGGATGTGGTGGTCGCCGACCAGGTACACGAGGTGCGGGTCGTCCCCGCCGTGGGACGGGTGGTGCGACGGGGTGCGGGCCTCGGCCGGGGTCGGGGCGAGTGCGGACGCGCCGGTGTACGCGGCGCCGGCGAAGGCGGCGCCGTACAGCCCCGCGCGGCGCAGGAGGCCGCGGCGGGACAGGCTCTGCGGGTCGAGCGACGCGGCGGGGACGTCGGGGTCGGCCCAGCGCGGCAGGGGTTGGGGGCTGTGCATGGCTCGTGCTCCTTGCGAAGGGTCGGGCGGCGGCCAGGCGTTGACGGGTCGGACGTTGACGATCAGGCGTTGACGGTCGGACGTTGACGATCAGGCGTTGACGGTCGGACGTTGACGGTCTGGCGTTGACGGTCAGGCGTTCATGAACGCGCGTACGGGAAGGGCGCGTTCGGTGACACGGACATCGCCGATCCAGCCGCGGAACAGCTGGTCGAGACGACCGCCGTACTCGTAGCCGCCGAGCAGCCAGGACAGTCCGAGGGTGGTCAGGCCGTTGGTGGCGGTGGCGGGGTTGCGGGCGACCGGGCAGCCGTCGACGTACATCGTGGTGTGGCGGCCGTCGTTGACGACGGCGACGTGCCACCAGCTGTCGAGCGGCAGTTCATGGCCCCAGTTGGTGACGAGGCCCTTCTGGTCGAGGGGGGCGGCGGCCCACTGGAGGGCGTGGCCGTCGGAGAGGGACAGGGTGACGGCGGGCTCTTCGGGGTCGCCGGTCTTTCCTGCCGCGCCGAGGGTGCCCTGGCGGCTGAGGAGCGCCGACCAGGCGTTGCGGGAGCTGGTCCAGTCGGCGGGGAGCTTGAAGAACGCCTCGATCGTGTAACCGGAGCGGAAGGTCGCCGTGTTGAGCGGGGCGTCCTGCACGGTCTGCAGGAAGGCGCCGCGCAGCGGGGGCTTGCCGCCGTCGAACCAGAGGCTGCCGTGGCCGGGCTGGTCGGGGTGGTGGCCTGCTGACCAGCGCAGGGCGCCCGCGGGACTGCCGGGGACGGCGGTGCGGGTGAGGTCGTTGCCGTGGCCGGACAGGTCGGGGACACGGAGGGTCTCGTCGGCCGCGGATCCGTCGGGCCGGCCGTTGTCGAAGCGCCAGTACGCGACGGTGCCGGGGATCAGCATCCGGGAGGCGGGGCGGGGGCGGCGCGGGGTGACGGGGGCGAAGCCGGCGAACCGCTTCTCGAAGTCGAGCGGCACGGAGAAGGAGTTCGCGGCGTCGGTGAGTTCCAGCTCGCGGCGCTCCAGGGCGTTGAGCCTGCCCGACTCCTCCTTGGCGAGGAGCCACGGGGAGAACGTGGAGACGTCGATGGTGTTGCGCGCCAGGTCGAAGCGGTAGAGGCGGATCATCGCGCTGCCGCCGAAGTAACGGTCCTGGTAGTTGGTGATGTGCAGATGGACGTCGTTGCCCGCGGCGTTCTCGCGTACGGTGCGGGCGGCCGGCCAGAAGTGGCCGTTGAGTGCGAGGAAGACCTGGTCGTGGCCGTCGATCAGCTCGTCCCACAGGCGCTGCCCGAACCCGGAAAGCCGGGCCTCGTCCCCTGCGTGGTCGGCGTACACCAGCTCGTGCGTGGTGAGGATGACCGGCGTCTTCGGGTGCTGGGCGATGACGCTCTTCGCCCAGGCGATGCCGGCCGCCGAGGGACGCCAGTCGAGGGCGAGGACCAGCCATTCCCGGCCCGCGGCGCGGAAGCGGTGGTAGGTGTTGTAGCCGTCCGGGGACGCGCCGCCGAAGGTGCGCATCCGGCGCAGCCGCTGCGGGCCGAAGGCATCGAGGTAGGGGGTGCGGCCCCGCTGGTCGTCGGTGCGCGAGTCGATGTCGTGGTTCCCGGCGAGGACGCTGTACCCGGCGCCGCGCCGGTCCAGGATCCGGAACGCGTCGCTGAGCGGGGCGAATTCCTCCGGACGGCCGTTCTCGGTGAGGTCGCCCAGATGGGACAGGAACACGATGTTCTCGTCGTGGGCGTGGCCGAGGACGTATCGCAGTGCCGCCTCGACGGGCTCCTTGTGGATGCTCGCGCCGTCGAAGAGGTACTGGGTATCGGGCATGACGGCGAGCGTGAAGCGGGGGCTGTCGGGGTCGGACCGCCATCCGGCAACGTTGTCAGACGTCGTCGCGGCTGCCGGGGTCGCTGCGGCTGCCGTGGCCGCCGTGGTGCCCGTGAGCCCCACGGCTGCGGTCGCCGCGCCGACGGCACCGGCCGCCCGCAGAACCGAGCGCCGGCTGGTCCCACTCGCGCCGCCCGCATCCGGCGCGTCCGGCTCAAGAAGCTGACTGGACATCTCTTCTCCCCACCCTTGGCCCATGTGACGCCCCGCACGCTATGTGCGCCTCGCACGTCCCACGCCTCTCATCGGCAACACCGGGAAGAAGACTGCGTGAACGGGTGCGGGGTTGGGGAACCGGGCTCCCAGGGGGCGCGCGGGCGGCAGGCGTGGGGCCGGGATCAGCGGGGTCAGCGAGTTCCGCGGGGGCGGGTGGCGGGTGGCGGGATCAGCTGGAGCGACAGGGTCGGCGAAGGCTCCGCGAGGCCCGGTCCCCCGGCCTCGACCCAGGCGAGGATGTCGTCCGTGGCGTCGTCGTCCAGTACCCAGCCGACCCAGACCGCGCGGGCACCGCGGGCGCGGGCGGCGGAGGACGGCTGCACCACGACCACGTTGGCCTGCCCGCACGGGCCGAGACACTCGCTGGTCCGGACGGCGAACCGGCCGGCCGAGCCCGCCGCGGCCTCGCGCAGCCGGCGGAGCTGGGTCTCGTGGTCGGTGCCCGGATGCTTGCGGGCATCACCGCAGCAGCAGCCACGGCAGACGACGAGTGTGCACGGGCGGGAGGCGCCGGGGCGTATCCAGGTACGGGTGCCTCCGGCCGTCGCACCGGCCGTCACTGCGCGGCGCCCAGTGTGATGGCCGAGGCGGCGGCCACGGTACCGAGGCGCGGGAAGTTCAACTCGACGGCGGCGCGGTGCTCTTCGGCGGTGAGGGCCGCCATGGCGTCCTCGGCGAAGACGAGTTCGTAGCCGAGGTCGGACGCGGCGCGGGCCGTCGACTCGACGCCGAGGTTCGTGGCGATGCCGCCGAACACGACCGTACGGATGGAGCGTCCCGCCAGGATGTCGTGCAGCCCCGTGCCGTGGAAGCCACCGACGGTGCGCTTGACGACCACGATGTCGTCGGGCGCGGCGAGCGCGGCGACAAGACCACTGCCGGGCGGCTGGGTGCCGGCGCCCGGCCGCTCCGTGCGGATCAGGACGACGGGCGCATCCGCCGCGCGGAAGGCGGCGGCCAGCCGGCCGGCGGCGGCGAGCGCGGCGTCACCGGTCCGGGGTGCGAGCGGGAGCGCGACGATGCGTTCCATCGGATCGACGAGGACGAGCGCGGTGGTGCGGGCATCGAGTGCGGGCATGGGCTCACGCTATCGGCCGGTGATCTCGTACCCCTGGTGGGGGCGGGGACGAGACGTCTGCGGCGGGGCTGGATTTCCCATCCCGTCCGGCAATGAGGAAGGAGGAACGAGGAATCGGCCGGAGGCCGTACGGGGGTCCGGGCCGCACGAGGTCCGGGCCGCACGGGGTCCGGGCCGCACGGGGTCCGGGGGCGAACCCCCGGATCAGTCGCGCACCGTCGCGCGCGGGCGCGACGGTGCCGGCGGGGCCGTCGGGCCCGCCGGAACCGGCTGCGGGTCCTTGGCCCGCCGCTTCGCGATGACCGCGCAGACCATCAGCTGCATCTGGTGGAAGAGCATGAGCGGCAGCACGGCGAGGCTCGCCTGGGCGCCGAACAGGACGCTCGCCATCGGGAGTCCGGCCGCGAGGCTCTTCTTCGAGCCTGCGAACTGGATCGCGATGCGGTCGGCGCGGCCGAAGCCGAGCCGCTTCGAGCCGTACCAGGTCAGCGTGAGCATCACCGCGAGAAGCACCGCCTCGACGAGGAGCAGCGCACCCAGCCGCACCGGTGTGACCTGGTGCCACACTCCCGCGACCATGCCCTCGCTGAACGCGGTGTAGACGACGAGCAGGATCGAGCCGCGGTCCACGTAGCCGAGAAGCCTCTTGTGGCGGGTGCGGAATCCCCCGGTCCACCGGCGCAGCACCTGCCCGGCCAGGAACGGGACCAGCAGCTGCAGCACGATCTTCACCAGGGAGTCCGCGGAGAAGCCGCCCGCGCTCTGCCCGAGGAGCAGCGCCGCGAGCAGCGGGGTGAGGAGGATTCCGGCGAGGCTGGAGAAGGAGCCCGCGCAGATCGCCGCGGGTACATTGCCGCGGGCGATGGAGGTGAAGGCGATCGACGACTGGATGGTCGAGGGCACGAGACACAGGAACAGCAGACCGCTGTGGAGCTGCGGGGTCAGCAGCGAGGGGACGAGGCCTTGCGTCGCGAGCCCGAGCAGCGGGAAGGCGACGAACGTACTGACCAGCACGGTCAGATGCAGCCGCCAGTGCCGAAGTCCGTCCAGTGCCTCCCGGGTCGACAGCCGTGCCCCGTAGAGGAAGAAGAGCAGGCCGACCGCTCCGGTGGCGGCACCGTCGGTGACCGTGGCGGCCGTGCCCGAGGCGGGGAGGAGTGCCGCGAGGAGCACGGTGGCGAGCAGCGCCACGATGTACGGGTCGACCGGCAGCCAGGACGGCGGTCGTAGGGGGGTGCGGCGGCTCATGTGCTCCACTTGCTCTCGGTTCAGGTCGTGCCCTCTCCATCGTCCACACCGCCGAGCCGATCGGGAATCCCGTACACCACTCTGACTGTCATCACGATCGGCGATAGGCTGGTCTCGTGTACGACCCCGCACAGCTGCGTACCTTCCTCGCCGTCGCCCAGACGCTGAGCTTCACCCAGGCCGCCCGCAGGCTCGGCGTACGGCAGTCCACGGTCAGCCAGCATGTGCGGCGCCTGGAGGATGCGGCGGGCCGGCAGCTCTTCACCCGTGACACCCACAGCGTGGAGCTCACCGAGGACGGCGAGGCCATGCTCGGCTTCGCCCGGACGATCCTGGAGGCACACGAGCGTGCGGCGGCCTTCTTCACCGGCACCCGGCTGCGCGGCCGCCTCCGCTTCGGCGCCTCCGAGGACTTCGTGCTCACCCGGCTCCCGGAGATTCTGGAGTCGTTCCGCCGCGACCATCCCGAGGTCGATCTGGAGCTGACGGTGGAACTCTCCGGCACCCTGCACGAGCAGCTGGAGGCGGGCCGCCTCGACCTCGTCCTCGCCAAGCGCCGCGTCGGCGGGACGCACGGCGAGCTGGTCTGGCAGGACGCTCTGACCTGGATCGGCGCGCCTCGGCTGCGCCTCGACCCGGACCGCCCGGTGCCCCTGATCGTCTTCCCGCCGCCCGGCATCACCCGCGCCCGCGCCCTGGAGGTCCTGGAGGCGCACGGCCGCGCGTGGCGCATCGCCTGTACGAGCACGAGCCTGAGCGGTCTGATCGCGGCGGCGCGCGCGGGTCTCGGCGTCATGGCGCACACACGCGGGCTGATCCCGCCGGGCCTTTCGCCCGTCCCGGCCCGCGCCGGCCTGCCGGAGCTGGGCGGGGTGGACTTCGTCCTGCTGCACGGCCACCGGGCGGGCGCTCCGGCCGGCACCCGGGAGGCGGCGGACGCCCTCGCCGCCGCGGTCCTCGCGGGCGGCGACCGGCTGCACCGCCCGTCCGGCGGCCCGCACTGATCCCGCAAGCCCGCACTGATCCCGTAAGCCCGGTCACACCGGGAGGAGGCGTGGGGCAGAGGTGTCTGCCGCGTACAGATTCGGTGCAGATTCCACCGGACGTTACCTACTCTTCGGTTCAGGGCTGGTCCCGGGGTTCCCCATGTGGCTGGATATAGACGGCTGACCAGCGCCAATGCGATATGTGCCGAGTTGTTGAAGGCCCTCCCGCAGGAAAGTCCCTTGGGGTACCGTCACCGGCGCTGTGCGGAGCGCCACGAGGAGCAGGTCATTGCGTGAGTTCACGGTTCCACCCTTGGCGACGACACCCCCTGTCGGCGGGCTGGCGGATGCCGTGTTCGATCACGCCCAGGCCGATCCGGAGCGGGTCGCGCTCGGCCGCAAGGACGACGAGGGTCAGTGGCGTGATGTGACCTCGGGCGAGTTCCGGGACGAGGTCCTCGCCCTGGCGAAGGGGCTCCTCTCGCAGGGCGTACGGTTCGGCGACCGGGTCGCGATCATGTGCCGTACCCGCTACGAGTGGACGCTCTTCGACTTCGCGCTGTGGACGGTCGGGGCCCAGTCCGTCCCTGTCTACCCCACCTCCTCGGCCGAGCAGGTCTTCTGGATGCTGCACGACGCCGAGGTGTCCGCCTGCATGGTCGAGCACGAGGACCACGCCATGACGATCGGCTCGGTCATCGACCGGCTGCCTCATCTGAAGCGGCTGTGGCAGCTGGACAAGGGGGCCCTCGGCGATCTGCTCGCGGTGGGTGCGCACGTCGACGACGACGTCGTGCACCGGCACCGGCGGGCGGTGACGCCGGAGTCCGTAGCGACGGTGATCTACACGTCGGGGACGACGGGCCGGCCCAAGGGGTGCGTGATCACGCACGCCAACTTCATGTACGAGACCGACACGCTCATCGAGCGCTGGGAGCCGGTCTTCCACTCCAAACCGGGCGACGAGGCGTCGACGCTGCTCTTCCTGCCGCTCGCGCATGTCTTCGGGCGGATGGTGGAGGTCGCGGCGATCCGCGGGCGCGTCAAGCTGGGCCATCAGCCGGTGCTTCAGGCCAGCGCGCTGCTCCCGGATCTTGCGGCGTTCCGGCCGACGTTCATCCTGGCCGTCCCGTACATCTTCGAGAAGGTCTTCAACGCCGCCCGGCGCAAGGCGGAGGCCGAGGGCAAGGCCGGTCCGTTCGACAAGGCCGTCGATGTGGCGGTGCGGTACGCGGAGGCCCTGGAGCACCGGGAGTTCGGGCTGGGCCCGGGCCCGTCGGCGGCTCTGCGCCTGCAGCACCAGTTCTTCGAGAAGGTCGTGTACCACAAGGTCCGCGCGGCGATGGGCGGCCGGGTGCGGCACGCGATGTCCGGCGGGTCCGGCATGGACCGCCGGCTCGGCCTCTTCTTCGAGGGCGCGGGCGTGACCGTCTTCGAGGGGTACGGACTGACGGAGTCGACCGCGGCCGTGACCGCCAACCCGCCGGAGCGCACCAAGTACGGCACGGTCGGGCAGCCCATTCCCGGGACGACCGTCCACATCGCCGAGGACGGCGAGGTGTGGGTGCACGGCGGTCAGGTGTTCTCCGGCTATCTCAACGACCCGAAGTCCACCGACGCCGTGCTGAACGACGGCTGGCTGGCCACCGGCGACCTGGGCTCGCTCGACGAGGAGGGCTATCTGACGATCACCGGGCGGAAGAAGGAGATCCTGGTGACCTCGGGCGGCAAGAGCGTGTCGCCGGTGGGTCTCGAGGAGCGGGTACGGGCGCATCCGCTGGTGGCACAGTGCATCGTCGTGGGCAACGACCGGCCGTACATCGCGGCGCTGGTCACGGTGGACCAGGAGGCGGTCGACCACTGGCTGACGATGCGCGACAAGGCGCCGCTGCGGCCGGCCGAGCTGGTTCGTGACCCGGATCTGGAAATGGAGATCCGGAGGGCGGTGGTGGCCGCCAACACACTGGTGTCGCAGGCCGAATCCATTCGTACGTTCCGGATTCTGGCCCATCCGTTCAGCGAGGAGCACGGGCTGCTGACTCCGTCGCTGAAGCTGAAGCGGAAGGCGATCGAGACGGCGTACGCGACGGAAGTGGACGCGCTGTACCACTGACACCCCGCACGCCATCCTGTGCTGACGCACCATCAATTGATGATGCGTCAGTTATTGACGGTTCATCAGGTCGAGCACAGAATCTCCGGGGGTCGGGGGTGTCCCCCGAGATGGCGCAGTCTCGACGGAGGGACCTACCGTGTTGCGACCGATCCGCACCATCGCCGCAGCCGCCGCAGCGCTGCTGCTCGCCACCGCCTGCAACTCCGCCTCCTCGTCCGGCGAACCCAGCGGGAAGGGCGCAGCCTCCGCGCGCGGCGTCACGGCCGACTCCATCAAGGTCGGCGGCATCGTCTCCATGACCACCGCCAGCGGGTACAGCAAGAAGGACACCGACCTCGGAGCCAGGGCCCGCTACGACCGCGCCAACGCCGAAGGCGGCGTCAACGGCCGCAGAATCGAGTACCTGGGCGCCGAGGACGACGGTCAGGATCCGGCCAGGAACCTGGCCGCCGCCCGGAAACTGGTCCAACAGGAAAAGGTCTTCGCCGTCGCCCCGATGAGTTCGGTGACCTTCTCCGGCGCCGATTTCCTGGAGCAGCAGAGGGTGCCGACCTTCGGCTGGGGGACGCTGCCCTCGTTCTGCGGGCCCAAGCACATCTACGGCTTCAACGGCTGTCTCGTTCCCATGCCGGGCGGGACCCTCAACCAGACCTGGCCGGAGGGCCTCGGATCGGTCCTCGGCGGCACGAGCGGCAAGTCGGTCGCGCTGATCGCCACCGACAACGACGCGGGCAAGTTCGGTATCCGCACCTTCACCCAGGGCTTCACGGCGGCCGGCTTCCAGGTCTCGTACGCGAAAGCCCTCGTGCCCGCCACGTCGATGCCGAGCGACTGGTCCGCGTACACCAAGGAGATCCTGCGGTCGAACGGCGGCAAGGCGCCGGACGCGGTCGTCTCCGTCATGCAGACCCCCTACAACATCGGACTGTTCACCGCCCTGAAGCGGTCCGGCTTCAAGGGCGTCATCTCCGATCCGACCGACTACGACCCGGGGCTGCTGGCCAAGGACGCGACACGGCAGGCGCTCGACGGGGTGCATGTGCTGCTGCAGTTCGAGCCGTTCGAGTCGCCGAGCCCCGCGATGAAGCAGTTCAAGGAGGACATCCGGAAGGCGGCGGGCGGCAAGGACGTTCCGCTCAACATGCACATGATGACGGGCTACATGTCCGCCGACCTGTTCCTCGCGATCGCGGAGAAGGCGGGCAAGGGTCTGACCGTCGAGTCCTTCCAGAAGGCGGCGTCCTCCTTCTCCGACACCGGGACGTTGGTCGGCGACCGGGCCGAGCCCAAGGGGCGTAAGGAGAGCTTCGGCTGCGGTGCGCTCGTACAGCTGAGGAACGGGCGGTACGAGGTGTCGTCGCCCTTCACGTGCTACCCGCCCGTCCCCTTCAAGTGAGGGTCGTCAGTCGTGGGTGATCTGCTGGGCTTCGTGCTGAGCGGACTGGTCTCGGGTGCGCTGTACGCCCTGCTGGCGACAGGGCTCGTGCTGTCCTACTCCGCGTCCGGTCTGTTCAACTTCGCGCACGGCGCGACCGCGTACCTCTGCGCGCTCGCCTTCTACGAGCTGCACTCCGGATTCGGCCGGCCGGCCGTGCCGACCGCGCTGCTGCTGGTGTTCGTGGTGGCCCCCGGGATCGGGTGGGGACTCGACCGGCTGATGTTCCGGGGGCTCGCGCGGGTCGGCGAGACCGCACAGATCGTCGCGACGATCGGTCTGCTCGTCGCGCTGCCCGCGGCGGGACTGTGGGCGGTGGAGCTGCTCGCGGACGCCGGCGCACCGGTGCTTCCCGCGGAGAACCAGTACGGACTGCCGGGTGTCGGGCCGAGCCCGGCCGTGTCCTGGCAGCCGGTGGACGGTGTCGGCATCGACTCCGACCAGTTGATCACCTGGGTGGCGACCGCCGTCGCCGCGGTGGGGCTGTGGGTGCTGATGCGGCACACCCGGCTCGGGCTGCGGCTGCGGGCGGCCGTCGACAACCGGGGTCTGGTCGAGCTGCGCGGCATCAGCGCGGACCGGCTGTCGTCGATCGCGTGGATGCTGTCGTCGGGTCTGGCGGGCCTGGCCGGGGTGCTGGCCACCCCGCTGCTCGGCCTGTCCGCCCACGACTACACGCTCTTCCTCTTCGTCTCGGCGACCGCGGCGGTCCTCGGCCGCTTCGTTTCGGTGCCGCTCGCCTTCGCGGGCGGCCTGGGGCTGGGGGTGCTGCAGAACCTGGTCGCCGGGTACACGTCCTTCGCGGAGGGGATCACGGGGTTCCGGACCGCCGTGCCGTTCCTGATCCTGTTCGCGGGGCTCCTGGTGATGGCGCAGCGGCGCCGGGCGGCCGGGACGGCGGCGGCCGACGCCCCGCCCGTCGACTATCTGGCGGGGCGTTCGTGGCGCCGCAGATGGGGCCCGTGGGCGCTCGCCGCTGTCCTGCTGGCCACTGCCTTCTACACGGTGACGACCCCCTTCTGGAGCGGGATCCTCGCGCAGGGATTGGCGATCTCGCTGGTGTTCCTGTCCTTCACGGTGGTGACCGGGCTCGGGGCGATGGTGTCGCTGGCGCAGGCCACGTTCGTGACGAGCGCGGCGCTGGTGGCGGGACTGCTGATGAGCCGGGGCTGGCCGTTCGTGGCGGCGGCCGCGGTGGGCACCTGCGTGGCGGCGGTCCTCGGGGCGGTGGTGGCGCTTCCCGCCCTGCGCCTGGGCGGCCGCTCCCTGGCGCTGGCCACACTGGCCCTGGCCTTCCTGGCGGACCAGGTGCTGTTCCAGTTCCGCCCGCTGCGCAACGGCGACACCGGGTGGGAGATCCCTCGTCCCGTGTTCGGCCCGGTGGACCTCGGCGACGACCGGGCGATGGGCGTGGCGCTCGTGGTGCTGGTGACGATCGCGGTCGCGGCGCTCGGCGCGCTGCGGACCTCACGCGCGGGGCGGGCGATGCTGGCGGTCCGCTCCGCCCCGGCGGCGGCACTGGCGTCGGGAGTGTCGGTCGTCCGTACGAAGCTGCTGCTGTTCACGCTGTCGGCGGGGCTGGCGGGGTTCGGCGGCGTGATGTACGCGTCGTTCAACACGCGTATCACGGCAACGGACTTCACCGCGATGACCGGGCTGGTGTGGCTGGCGGTCGTGGTCGCGGCGGGGGTACGGCGGCCGCAGTTCGCGGTGGTGGCGGGGCTGGTGTTCGCGCTGGTGCCGCATCTGATGGCGGAGTACGTGACGGAGTCCTCGCACCTCCCGGTGATCCTGTTCGGGCTCGCGGGTCTGGCGCTGGCGAACGATCCGGACGGGTATTGCGCGGCGATCCCGATGCGGCTGCACGCGCGGCGGGAACGGTTGCGGGGGCGGATTGTTCCGGAGATTCCGGAACAGGGGGCGAGCCCCCGGCCCCCGTCGGGACGGGAGGAACAGGTACGGGAGCGGGCTCCCCGTACCACCGGCACCGGCGGCTCCGCGCCGCTCCCCGGGAGCCCGAACCCGACACGGACGGAGACCACCGTCCCCGCCGCACTGGAGTTGCGCGGCGTCCACGCCGGTTACGGCGGAGCGCCCGTCCTGCAAGGGGTGGATCTCGCGGTCCGCGGCGGGGAGATACTCGCCGTCCTCGGGCCCAACGGCGCCGGGAAATCCACCGCCTGCCGCGTCGCCGCCGGAGTGCTCGCCGTGGAGCGCGGGGGCGTGTACCTCGGCGGGCTGGAGGTCACCCGCGACCGGGCCGTACGGCGGGCGCGACGGGGCGTGCTGCTCGCGCCCGAGGGGCGGGGAATCTTCCCGGGGCTGACCATCGAGGAGAACCTGGCGCTGCGGCTGGAGGAGAAGGAGGCGCGGGAAGCGGTCCATGAACGGTTCCCCGGGCTCGCCGCCCGCCGCACCGTGCACGCGGGCTCCCTCTCCGGCGGTGAACAGCAGCTGCTCGCCCTCGCCCCGCTGCTCCAGCACCCGCCCGCCGTGCTCATCGCGGACGAGCCGTCGCTCGGTCTCGCCCCGCGCATCGTCGAGGAGGTCTTCCAGCTGCTCACAGAGCTCCGCGCGGCGGGCACGGCGCTGCTGCTGGTGGAGGAGAAGGCATCCGAGGTCCTCGGGATCGCCGACACCGTGGCGTACCTCGCGCAGGGCCGGGTCTCCTGGTGCGGCCCACGTGCCGAAGTGGAGGCGGACCGGCTCACCGAGGCGTACCTGGGGATCAAGGAAGGGGTCCGGCGATGACGCGGTACGTACTGGAGGCGGACGCGATCGGGGTACGGTTCGGCGGGGTGCGGGCGCTGAACGGCGTGGGCATCGGTCTGCGCGCAGGCGAGATCTGCGGTCTCATCGGACCCAACGGGGCGGGCAAGACCACCCTGTTCGACGTACTGTCCGGGATCCGCCGGGCCGACGAGGGCCGGATCGTGCTGGCGGGGTCGGACATCACCCGCCGCTCCCCCGTCTGGCGGGCCCGCCACGGAATGCGCCGGACGTTCCAACGCCAGCAGCTCTTCGGGCAGTTGACCGTCGCGGACAACCTCCTCGTCGCTCAGGAGTGGCGGCGCGGCTCGGCACCCGCCCGCCGCGACCGGGCGGCCACCGTGCTGCGCGAGTGCGGCCTCGACGCGCTCGCGCAGACGTACGCCGGCGGGCTCCCCGTCGGCCGGGCCCGCATGGTCGAGCTGGCCCGCGCGCTCGCCGACCCGCCCCGCGTACTGCTCCTCGACGAGCCGGCGTCCGGCATGTCCGCGCCGGAACGCGCCCAACTGGCCGCCGTGGTACGGCACATGGCCCACGAGGAGGACTGCGCGGTGCTGCTCGTCGAGCACAACGTCGCGTTCGTGATGGAACTGTGCGCCCGCGTCGTCGTCCTCGATCTGGGCGAAGTGCTCGCCGAGGGCAGCCCGGCCGAGGTGCGGGCCGATCCCAAGGTGCGGGACGCCTACCTCGGCACCACGCCCGTCAGCCGGACACCGCCCGCAGCGCCCCCGGCCGCCGCCCGGTGAGGCGGTCCAGCGCCGCCGACGTGGCCTCGTCCGCCGGCAGGTGGACGAGGAGGCGCTGATCGTCGTCGGCGGGCAGTTCGAGCGTTTCGTAGGCGAGGCGCAGCTCGCCGGCCTCCGGGTGGTGCAGCCGCATGATGCCGCTGGACCTGGGGAGGCCGGGCACGGTGTCCAGGCGTCCGGTGAAGTCCGCCCCGGCGGTGACCGTCAGCTCGTCGGCGAGGACCGCGACATGCGGGTCGGCGCGGAACGGCCCCTGCTTGAGGGCGGCCACCTGTTCGTCGGCGGCGTGGTCCCAGTCGGGGAACGCGGTGCGTGCCCGCGCGTCGGTGAAGACGTAGCGGGCGAGGTTCGGCGGGTCGCCGTCCAGCAGGCCGATCGGGCCCGCGAGCCGCGCGTACCCGTCCGTCCAGGAGAGGATCTCGCTCAGCCGGTTGAACAGTACGGCGGGGGCGGGCTCCAGGCGTTCGAGCAGGGCCTGCACGGTGGGCCGGACGGTGCGGGCAGGCAGCGCCCCGCCCATGCAGTTGAAGCCGCCGTCGGCGGCCTTGGTCAACCGGTGCAGGTGGATGCGTTCGCTCGGGGGCAGCCGGAGCGCCTCGGCCAGCGCGGACAGCACTTGCGGCGACGGCCGGCGGTCGCGTCCCTGCTCCAGCCGGGTCACGTACTCGACGCTCACACCGGCGAGCATGGCCAGCTCCGCCCTGCGCAGGCCCGGGGTGCGGCGGCGCAGCCCCGTGGGCAGCCCCGCCTCGGCCGGAGTGACGGCTTCCCGGCGGCTGCGCAGAAACAGACCCAGCTCGTTGTCGCTCACCCTTCGAACGTAACAGCCGGGCCGCCGCGGAGGGTGGCCCTGCCACTACCAGTCCCGGCCCGGCCTTCCTGCTCGCCGCGCAGCCCGCCAGGTTGGAGCCATGACCTCACGGACTCTCAATCTCGCAGTGATCACCGGCAGCGTCCGGCAGGGCCGGTTCGGACCCGTCGTCGCGAACTGGTTCGCCGAACAGGCCCGGCACCACGGCCGCTTCGCGGTGGACCTCATCGATCTGGCGGACACGGAACTGCCACTGGAACTGCCGCCCGTCCCGCCGGCGCTCGAGCCCGGCATGGCCCGCCCCGGCACGATGGCGGAGCTCACCCGGCGGCTCGACGCGGCCGACGCGTTCGTCGTGGTGACGCCCGACTACAACCGCAGTTTCCCGGCGTCCCTCAAGTCCGCGATCGACTGGCACTTCACCCAGTGGCAGGCCAAGCCGGTCGGCTTCGTCGGCTACAGCGGCGCGAGCGGCGGCCTGCTGGCGATCGAGCAGTTGCGGCAGGTCTTCGGCGAGCTGCACGCGCACACGGTCCGTGACTATGTCTCGTTCCCCCGCTACTACGAACTGTTCTCCGCCGACGGCACCCTCATCGATCCCGAGGGCCCGAACGGGGCGGCGAAGGTCCTCCTCGACCAGCTCCAGTGGTGGGCGGCGGTCCTGCACGACGCACGCCGCGACCGCCCCTACACCGCCGCCTGACTCCGCCTCACTCCGCCTCACTCCGCCTCACTCGCCTGACGTCGCCTGACTTCGCCTGAAGCACGCCGCCCGGCACGGAGCGGGACTCCGCGCCGGGCGGCCGCGTACGCCCTACCCGATCGTCACCCGGAAGATCTTGTCAGGGGAACGTGAGCGTGGCGCCGGGCCCAGGTGGTCCAGGCGCCGGCCGGTCCTCTCGGACGGGCTCAGACGAGCTGGTAGGCGCGCAGGCCGGTGAGGAGCAGGTGGCAGTTCTGCAGGGATCCCGAACTGTCGCCGAGAGAGCGGTAGATGCCCCACTTGGGGCGCACCCGGTCCGCGAGGAAGGTGTCGACGCCCGACTTCGACTTGTCGACCACGGTCGTCGAGCCGTTCTTGAGGATCCAGCGGACCGAGCCCGACGTCCCGTTTCCGATCCTGATCCGGAAGTCGACGTCGATCCACTTGTTGTGCAGGGGCTCCAGGTTCGTCCGGCCCACCAGCGTGTCGGAGCCGAATAGCTTCAGTTCGATCGTCTGGACCCCGCTCACCCGGCGCAGTGACTGCACGACGATCGGGGAGCTGCCGGTGCCGGGCTGCTTCATCTGCATGATGTGGGTGAAGCTCGTGGTCGCCTTCAGGCTGCTGGGGATGTACATCGCGTAGGTGATCCGCCAGGTCTCGCCCTGCAGCCACTTCAGGTACGAGGAGCCGTTGCGGCAGCCGGTGACCTCCTGGCGCTGGCGGTCGGTGCTGGTGTCGCGGTCGACGGTGTGCATGGTGAAGCGCCAGTTGTCGCCCTCGGCGAAGATGTGCGGCTGACCGGCCGTGTGCGAGTCGGCGCGGTCGTCCTCGATCGTCTCGAAGGCCTTCAGTCCGTCGCCGCTCGCGGAGGGCGACCAGCGCAGCTGCCAGGAGGCGGCGGACGCGGCCGGCGCGGCGGGCAGTCCGGCCGCGACGGCGCCACCGAGGGCTGCGCCCAGTACGGCCCTGCGCGATGTGCCATGTGATGCGGTCATCTCGTACGTCACCTCGCTCGGAGTTGTTCGGTCATGACCGGGAAGGTGCCGAGGACGGGGAAGTCGTTCGTCGCCCTCGCGCGGCCGATCGGGTGCGCCGGTGGCCCGGTCCCTGGTATCGCTCGATCCCGGCTGCCGGCGCTTCATGGTGCTCGTTGGCCTTCCTCGCGGTAGGCGTACGCGGGAACCGGCTGCTCGTCCGCGCCGCCGCGGGGCGCGTCCACCAGTGCGCGTACGAGTCCGTGGTCGGGCGAGAGCCGGCAGACCGGGTCGGTGCGCGCCGCGTTCCCCGTGAGCGCGTACGCCTGGCAGCGGCAGCCGCCGAAGTCCTTGGTACGCAGGTCACAGGTGCGGCACGGTTCGCTCATCCAGTCCTCGCCGCGGTAGAGGTTGAACGCCCGGGACTCGCGCCAGATCCACTCCAGCGGGCGGTCCTTGACGTTCGGTGCGTCGAGGCCGGGCAGCGGGGCCGCGGCCGGGCAGGGGTAGACGGTCCCGTCGGGGGCGACCGTGAGCGAGACGGCACCCCAGCCGCCCATGCAGGGCTTGGCCGTGCCGTCCACGTAGTCGGGCACGACCCAGACGAGGTCCACGCGCCCGTCGAGCCGGGCCCGCCAGGACTCGACGGAGCGCCTGGCCCGCGCGACTTGCTCGCGGCCGGGCAGCAGGGTGTCGCGGTTGACCAGGGCCCAGCCGTAGAACTGGGTGTTGGCCAGCTCGATCCGGTCGGCGCCCCAGGCGAGGCCCAGTTCGACGATGTCGTCCAGTGCGTCGAGGTTGGCCCGGTGCAGTACGACATTGAGCCCGAGGGGCAGTCCCGCCTCCCGTACGAGCCGGGCCGCCCGTTCCTTCGCCGCGAACGAGCGGGCGCCCGCGACGAGTTCGGAGGCGACGGCGTCCGCGTGCTGGACGGACAGCTGGACACTGCGCAGGCCGGCCTCGGTCAGCGCCGTGAGCCGCTTCTCATGGAGGCCGACCCCGCTCGTCACCAGTTGGGTGTGGATGCCGTACGCGTCGGCTGCCGCGACGATCTCGGTGAGATCGCGGCGCAGCAAGGGCTCGCCGCCGGACACATGCATCTGGACGACTCCGAGGCCGGAGGCCTGCCGCAGCACGTCGGTCCACTGCCGCGTGGTCAGTTCCTCTGACCGACCGACCAGTTCGACGGGGTTGGAGCAGTACGCGCAGCGCAGTGGACAGCCGTGGGTGAGCTCGGCCAGCAGCGCCCATGGCGGCGCGACGGGGGGCGGTCCGGCGGTGGTCATTGCAGCCACCCCTCCGCCTTCAGCCGGCCGAGGAACGCGGGGACCTCGGCGGCGACCGGCGCACCCGGATGACGTGCGGCGAGCTCCGCGACGATCGCGTCCACGTCGTGCTCGCCGTCGCAGAGCCGCACGATGGAGCCCGCGTTGCCCTTGAGGACGACGACGCGCTCCGGCAGGACCAGGAGATCCGTCGTGCGCACCGGGTCGTGGCGGAGCATCACCGACCGCGACAGCACCGGTTTCCACGTCATGTCCGCTCCCCCAGATCCCCCAGCTTCCTCAGATCCTGCGGCTCCTCCGGCTCCCCCGCGCGCTCGATCGCGTCCAGCAGCGACCACAGCACGTCGCACTTGAAGGCGAGCGCCGCGACCGCCGCCTCCTGCTGCTCGCGCGTGCGCGCCCACTCCAGAACCAGGCCGAGCGCCTCCTCGCTGTCGCGGCCGCCCTGGCCGATGCGGTTGCGGAAATAGGTGAGCCCGTCCGCCTCGATCCAGCGGTAGTGGCGTTCGAAGGCGGCGATGCGGGTGCGCATGATGCCGGGTGCGGAGAGTTCGGTGAGCGAGGCGGCTACGGCCTCGAGCGGACCGCGCAGCCGGCAGAAGTTGACGTACCCGTCGACCGCGAGCCGGACGCCGGGCAGAACTTCGGCCCCTGACCACAGCCGGGCGCGGTCGATTCCGGCGGCCTCGCCGAGACGCAGCCAGCGTTCGATGCCGCCGTCGCCGTCCTTCTCCCCGTCGTGGTCCTGGATCCGGCGCAGCCAGGCCCGGCGCAGCGCCGGGTCGTCGAACTTGGCGAGGATCAGTGCGTCCTTGACGGGGATGTGGCGCTGGTAGTGGAAGCGGTTGACGATCCACCGACGCAGTTCGGCGGGAGTGAGGCTGCCTTCGTGCATCCGTACGTTGAAGGGGTGGCGGTCGTGGTAGCGCTCGGCGGCCACGGCGCGCAGCCGCGCCGTGAGCTCGTCCTGGCTCCAGATGCCTGTGCCCGCTCCTGAGGTGCCCGTACTCGGTCCTGTAATGGGTCCTGCACTCGGTCCTGTACTCGCTCCTGTGCTGGTTCCATTGTTCGTTGCCGTACTCACAGCTCGATCACCATCCGGTCGGCGGCGACTTCGAGGCCCCAGCCGGACAGCAGCGCGTGCTGTGCGGCATCCGGGTCCCCGAGGGGGTTGGTGTTGTTCAGGTGGGTGTAGAGGCAGCGGGCGCGCAGCCCGGTGAGCCGCCGGGCGGTGCCGTTCGGGCCGCTGATGGGGAGATGTCCCATGCCGGTGGCGGACTTCGCGGAGATCCCGGTGCGTACGGGTTCGCCGTCGTCCCAGAAGGTGCCGTCGAGGATGACGCAGTCGGCGTCCTCCACGGCGTTCTGGAGGCCGTCGGTCCAGCGGGCGAGGGCGGGGGCGTAGACGAGGCTCTTGCCCGTCGTCGTCTCACGCAGCCGTAGGGCGACGACCCAGTCGGGGTCCTCCGGGAGGAGGGTGTCCTCGGTGGCGGCGTACCGGGGCCGTTTCGCCGAGACGGGCACGGCGTCGATCTCGACCGTGCCGCCCTTGACGAGCGGCTGCGGATCCGCGCCCAGATCCCGCCACCCGAGCCGGGTGTAGGGGTCGAGGATGTCGCCGAGCCGGAGCCGCCCGAGGAGGGCTTCGCGTACGGGCGCGGTGGCGAGGATCTCGAAGCCGTCGGCCTCGCGCAGCCTGGCGATGCCGAGGGTGTGGTCGAGTTCGGCGTCGGTGAGGACGATCCCGGCCACCGGTGTGTCGCGCCGTCCGGGTCCGGGCCGCAGTGCGGGGGTGTCCTCGATCTGGTCACCGATGTCGGGGGTGGCGTTGACGAGGTACCAGCGCCCCTCGTCCGCGCGCAGGGCGAGTGAGGCGTGACGGCGGCGCCGGTGCGGGTGTGCGCGTGCCCCGGCGCAGCCGGGACACGCCCAGTTCCACTGGGGCAGCCCGCCGCCCGCCGCGGTGCCGAGCACCTGCAGCAGCATGGCGGCGGGGACTACCGGTCGGTGAGGGCGTAGGCGGTGACCTCGAGCGCGGTGTCGACGACCACGTACTCGGGGGTCTGCCAGACGGCCGCCTCCTCTGATGTTTCCTGTGTCTCCGTCATTTCTGTACCTGCCTTCCTGAGAGGTGGGGTTCAGGAGCTGCCCAAGGGGCGGGCGGTGGGACAGGACCGAGCGCGGCGTTCACATGGATGTACCGCGTTCAGCGATGTGCAATAGGGTTGCGCCATGGCGGGTCGCGGTCAATGGTTCCGACCAATAAGGTCGGAGCTGTATCGGCCAACTTCCCGGACGGGAATGCCCCCGCCGGAGTGATCGTTGACCGAGGGAGCACCACCCGACGACGTAAGGATCGACCGCTCGTGAGCAAGGTCCCCTCCATCATCCTCAACAACGGTGTCTCCATGCCGCAGCTCGGCTTCGGCGTGTGGCAGGTTCCGGACAACGAGGCGGCGAAGGCCGTCGGTACGGCCCTGGAGGCCGGTTACCGCAGCATCGACACGGCAGCCGTCTACGAGAACGAGAAGGGCACGGGCCAGGCCGTTGCCGCCTGCGGGATCCCCCGCGAGGAGCTCTTCGTCACCACCAAGCTCTGGAACGGCGATCAGGGCTACGACTCGACGCTCCGCGCGTTCGACGCCTCCCTCACCAGGCTGGGCCTCGACTACGTCGACCTGTACCTGATCCACTGGCCGCTGCCGGCCAAGGGCGCGTACGTGGACACGTACAAGGCCTTCGAGACGATCCTGGCCGACGGCCGCGCCAAGGCGATCGGCGTCTCCAATTTCCTTCCCGCACACCTGGAGCGGCTGCTGGGCGAGACCTCGGTCGTGCCCGCGGTGAACCAGATCGAGCTCCACCCGCAGCTCCAGCAGGCCGAGTCGCGGGCGTTCCACGCCAAGCACGGCATCGCCACCGAGGCCTGGTCCCCGCTGGGCCAGGGGCGGGGCCTGCTGGAGGTCCCGACGATCGTCGCGATCGCGCAGAAGCACGGGAAGACCCCGGCGCAGGTCGTGCTCCGCTGGCATCTGCAGCTGGGCAACGTCGTGATCCCCAAGTCCGTGACCCCGTCCCGGATCCGGGAGAACATCGACGTGTTCGGCTTCGAGCTGGACGCCGACGATCTGGCGGCGTTCGGCGCCCTGGACGAGGGCCGGCGGCTCGGCCCGGACCCGGCGACGTTCGCCATGGGTGCCTGAGCTGCCGCTCCGTGCCGCCCGGCGGGCGACGCTACTTTGAAGCCACTCCCTGGCTGAGGTCGGCTCAAAAGCGGCGCCCGCACATTCTTCTGCGCTCCCAATTTCTGCTTATGCTTTCTGCTGTGTTCGACTCCCGGTACATCAAGACCTTTCACGAGGTCGTCAGGACCGGTTCCTACTCGGCCGCCGCACGCGCGCTGGGCTACACCCAGCCGGCCGTCAGCCAGCAGATGAAGGCGCTGGAGCGGGATGTCGGCACACCACTGTTCACCCGGGTCGGACGGGGCATCCGGCTCACCGAGGCCGGGGAGGCGCTGACCCGGCACGCCGGGACGATCCTGGACAGTCTGACGGTGGCTCAGCAGCAGATCGACGCCATTGCGAGATTGCGCTCCGGGCGGGTGCGGGTGTGCGCGTTCCCCAGCGCCGGGGCGACCGTCATTCCCGAGGCCATGGCCCGGCTCGCTGCCGAACACCCCGGCATCAGGGTGGAGTTGGTGGAGAGCGAGCCGCCCGAATCAGTGCGGCTCGTGGCCCAGGGCGCCTGCGACATCACCCTGGCTTTCCGCTATCCGGGCCAGTCGGCGGAGATTCCGGATGAACTGTCGGAGATCCGGCTGCTGGAGGACCCGCTGACCGTGCTGCTCCCAACCGGGCATCCGCTGGCCCGGCGCCGCGCCGTGCGTCTGGCCGATCTTGCGCACGAGAAGTGGATCGCGGGCTGTCTGCGCTGTCGTGCCAACTTCCTGCACGCCTGCGCCGAGGAAGGGTTCTCGCCCGATGTCGCGTGCACGACCGACGACAACCTGGTGATGCAGAGCCTGGTCGCGGCGGGGGTCGGTATCGCCATGGTGCCGGCGCTGGTGCTGTCGTTCCTCTGCCACCAGAAGGTCACGGGCCGGATCCTGGAGCCGCACACCCGCCGTCAGGTCTATGCGTATGTGCTCCGCGACCATCAGCGGATCCCCGCGACCGCCCGCGTGCTGGACCAGCTCGTGGCGGTGGCCGAGCGGAAGCTCGGCTGCTGAGCGGAAGCCCGGTCGCTGAGCGGAAGCCCGGCCGCTGAGGTGCAGTCCGGCCGCTGAGCGGGCCGTCTGCGCCCCCACGGTCCCACATCCCCACCCATAAGCGCTTGTTGGATGCCCGGCAAGCATTCCTCCTTGGACGCGTGTGAGCGGGCGGGCGGACGCTGCCTCCATGACGCCTCCGAACGCGGCCACGGCCACCACTCCCCGGACCACCGCACGCATGCGTGCCCTCGTCGCGGAGATTCGCGAGACCGTGGACCGCGGGCTGCCACCGGAGCCCACGGCGCGGCTCGTCGCGGAACGGCTCGTCCCGCACCTGGGCATGGCCGACCTGCTCACCGCCGAGCAGTGCGAGGGCGACCCCGAGTGCTACCGCCAGCATGTGCTGCACGCCGAGCACGACGGCAGCTTCTCCGTCGTGGCCCTGGTCTGGCTGCCCGGGCAGGTCACACCGATCCACGACCACGTCTCCTGGTGTGTGACCGGCGTTCATGAGGGCGAGGAGCACGAGCGCCGCTATCAGCTGGTCCCGCACGGCGACACGGCCCGGCTGATCGCCACCCAGGACGTGGTGAACCCGCGCGGCGCGGTCTCCGCCTTCGCCCCGCCCGGCGACATCCACCTCGTGCGCAACGCCGGAACCTGCACCGCCCTGTCCCTCCACGTGTACGGAGCCGACATCTCCCGTCTGGGCACCAGCATCCGGCGCGTCTACCGCCTGCCGGCCAACCGCTGATGGCCCTCGCCGGTTCACGCGCGCACGGCAGCGCGGCTCCCGGCAAGGCCGCAGGGCCGGCCGGGGCCACCGGCCCCGGTCCGGGGCTCGTGCTGGCGGCCGCCGGTGTGGGCGCGGCATGGCTGGTGCACTCCGCACTGCCCGCCGTGCCGATGCTCACCGCCGCCGTCGTGCTCGGCATCGCCGCCGCGCACAGCCCCTGGCTGCGTACCCGCGTCCGCGGCCGGTGCCGTACGGGCCTCACACTGGCCGCGAAGCGGCTGATGCGCATCGGAGTCGTGCTGCTCGGTCTCCGGCTGAGCATGGCGGACGTCCTGGGTCTGGGCTGGGCGACGGTGGGCATGGTGCTCGGCGTGGTGGCCGCCACGTTCTGGGGCACCTGGTGGCTGGGGCGCCGGCTCGGACTGCCCGGTGATCAGCCGCTGCTGATCGCCACCGGCTACTCCATCTGCGGTGCCTCCGCGATCGGCGCGGTGAGCGCCGTGCGCGACAGCGACGACGAGGACGCCGTCACGTCGGTTGCTCTGGTGACCTTGTGCGGCACCCTCGCCATCGCCGTACTCCCGCTGCTGCACGGCCCGTTGGGGCTGACCGACGCGGAGTTCGGACGCTGGGTGGGGGCCGGCGTCCATGATGTGGGGCAGGTGGTGGCCACCGCCCAGACCGCCGGAAGCGGCGCGCTGGGCGAGGCGGTCCTGGTCAAACTCATGCGGGTGGCACTGCTGGCCCCGCTGGTCGCGGGCTTCGTGGTCGCCGCCAGGCGCCGGGGCCGAGGCGCCCCCGCTGCCGGACGCCCCCCGCTGGTACCGCTCTTCGTCCTCGGATTCCTCGCCATGGTGGCGCTGCGCACGACGGGACTGCTGCCCGCACCCGTCCTGGCCACCGCCGGCACGGCACAGGAACTGCTGCTCGCCGCGGCACTCTTCGGCCTGGGCAGCGCGGTGCATCTGCCGTCCCTCACCCGCACCGGAGTACGGGTCGCCGCCGTCGGGCTGACCGCCTGGGTGCTGATCGCCACGGCGTCCTACGCGGGCGTGGGGGGGGGGGGGGGGGGGGGGGGGGGGCGGGGGGGGGGGGGGAGGGGAGGGGGGGGAGGGGGGGGGGGGTGGGGGGGGGGGATGGGACGGGTAAGGCCAGACGGATGGGTA